>NZ_JBRJGE010000003.1:0-463542 GCF_052983595.1 Psychroserpens sp. BH13MA-6
GAAGCAACAGCGACGGATAGCTGTGGTGAGGTGACCATTACATTTAACGATACGTCTGTTGCCGATTGTGGTAACACCGAAACTATTACAAGAACATGGACAGCTACTGATGATTGTGGTAACACGACAACTGGAGTTCAAACTATAACTGTTGAAGATACAGTGGCTCCTACGTTAAATGTGCCTGCAGATGCTACGGTTGAATGTTCTGAAAGTACCGATCCAATAAATACAGGAGAAGCAACAGCGACTGATAGCTGTGGTGAGGTAACCATTACCTTCAACGATACGTCTGTTGCCGATTGTGGCAACACCGAAACTATTACAAGAACATGGACAGCAACCGACGATTGTGGTAACACAACAACTGGAGTTCAAATCATTAACGTTGAAGACACAGTGGCTCCTACTTTAAATGTGCCTGCAGATGCTACGGTTGAATGTTCTGAAAGTACCGATCCGGTAAATACAGGAGAAGCAACAGCGACGGATAGCTGTGGTGAGGTGACCATTACATTTAACGATACGTCTGTTGCCGATTGTGGTAACACAGAAACTATTACAAGAACATGGACAGCAACCGACGATTGTGGTAACACAGCAACGGCTGTTCAAATTATTAATGTGGAAGATACGATTGCACCAGATATTTCTGCATGTTCCATCGAGAATACCATTCTTGAATGTTCAGATACAAATAATGAATCTCTAGCTGATGCATGGAATGCTGCAAATATAGCAACCTTAGAAGCTTGCGCAACAGACTCTTGTGACTCGGATTTAACAGGACAAGTCACTTCAGATTACAATTTCAGTAATTTGAATACTACTTGTGGCCCTTGCGGTAACTTAAGTGTTACGTATACCGTCACAGATGATTGTGGAAATAGCTCGACTATAACAGCAACTTTAAGTTTTGATGACGGAACAATACCAGATTTATCTAATTGTACTATTGAAGATACAACGCTTGAATGTGTTGGTGATGAAAACGAAACACTAGCAAATGACTGGAATGATAATAATATCGTTGCCCTTCAAAACTGTGCTGATGATCTCGGTATTACAATAAATTCAGATTATGATTTTGCGAACTTCGTCTCTTCATGTGGTCAAAGTGGATCAATTACCGTTAACTATACCATTACAGATGATTGTGGTAATGCAACCAATTTATCCTCTACCTTAACTTTTGTTGATTCAACAGCCCCAACTTTTACAGTGCCTTCCAACATATCTATTGAGTGTAACGAGGACCCAACTGATCTCAACGTAACGGGAGATGTGACTGACGAATTTGATGGCTGTTCGCAAACTGACCTAGAAGCGACGTATTCTGATACGTTTGCTGATGGTAGCTGTGCTAACGAATCCATTATTACTAGAACATGGTCATTGACAGATGATTGTGGCAATACCACAACCCTTGTTCAGACCATTACTGTTCAGGATACAACGGCTCCTACATTTACAGTACCTGATAGTATCACTGTGGAATGTGATGAAGATATTACGGATCTGAATCTTACTGGTGATGTTATTGATGAAGCCGATAACTGCTCAACAGGATTGGAAGCCACCTATACCGATGCTGTGGCTCAAGGTAGCTGTGCTAACGAATCGATTATCACTAGAACATGGACACTAATAGACGATTGTGGCAATACCACAACCCTTGTTCAGACCATTACTGTTCAGGATACAACGGCTCCTACCTTTACAGTTCCTGATAGTATCACTGTGGAATGTGATGAAGATATTACTGATCTGAATCTTACAGGTGATGTTATTGATGAAGCGGATAACTGCTCAACAGGATTAGAAGCAACCTATACCGATGCTGTGGCTGAAGGTAGCTGTGTTAACGAATCCATTATTACTAGAACATGGTCATTGACAGATGATTGTGGAAATACCACAACCCTTGTTCAGACCATTACTGTTCAGGATACAACGGCTCCTACATTTACAGTTCCTGATAGTATCACTGTGGAATGTGATGAAGATATTACGGATCTGAATCTTACTGGTGATGTTATTGATGAAGCGGATAACTGCTCAACAGGATTGGAAGCAACATATACCGATGCTGTGGCTGAGGGTAGCTGTGCTAACGAATCGATTATCACTAGAACATGGTCATTAACTGACGATTGTGGCAATACCACAACCCTTGTTCAGACCATCACTGTTCAGGATACAACGGCTCCTACGTTTACGGTTCCTGATAGTATCACTGTGGAATGTGATGAAGATATTACGGATCTGAATCTTACAGGTGATGTTATTGATGAAGCCGATAACTGCTCAACAGGATTGGAAGCAACCTATACCGATGCTGTGGCTGAGGGTAGCTGTGCTAACGAATCGATTATTACTAGAACATGGTCATTGACAGATGATTGTGGAAATACCACAACCCTTGTTCAGACCATTACTGTTCAGGATACAACGGCTCCAACCTTTACAGTTCCTGATAGTATCACTGTGGAATGTGATGAAGATATTACTGATCTGAATCTTACAGGTGATGTTATTGATGAAGCCGATAACTGCTCAACAGGATTAGAAGCCACCTATACCGATGCTGTGGCTGAAGGTAGCTGTGCTAACGAATCGATTATCACTAGAACATGGTCATTAACTGACGATTGTGGCAATACCACAACCCTTGTTCAGACCATCAATGTTCAGGATACAACGGCTCCTACCTTTACAGTTCCTGATAGTATCACTGTGGAATGTGATGAAGATATTACTGATCTGAATCTTACAGGTGATGTTATTGATGAAGCCGATAACTGCTCAACAGGATTAGAAGCCACCTATACCGATGCTGTGGCTGAAGGTAGCTGTGCTAACGAATCGATTATTACTAGAACATGGTCATTGACAGATGATTGTGGAAATACCACAACCCTTGTTCAGACCATTACTGTTCAGGATACAACGGCTCCTACGTTTACGGTTCCTTCAGATATTACCATTGAATGTGATGTAGATCCAACGGATCTCAACATAACTGGTGATGTGACTGACGAAGCGGATAACTGCTCAACAGGATTGGAAGCGACGTACACTGATGAAAGCGTGCCTGGTGATTGTCCGAATGAATCCGTTATAACGAGAGTGTGGACGGTTACTGATGATTGTGAAAATGCCACGTCATTCATACAAACAATTACAGTACTTGATACCACTGCTCCTGCCTTGGTAGGTGAATTTGAAGAGGTTATCAATGTCGTATGTAGCGAAGTTCCAGAAGTGCCAAACCTTGCGTTTGAAGATGCTTGTTCATCGAATATGACGGTCGAATTTAATGAGACGTCAACGTCTGATGAAAATGCCAATGATTATGTAATTATTAGAGATTGGTTTGTAAGCGATGAATGTGGCAACGAAGCTGTCTACACACAAACTATAAATGTGACTGTTCAAGGTGAAATTGAAACCAATGATACGTCATTATGTATTATTGAAGATTTCGAATTCGATCTTTTCGATCTTCTTATTGGAGATTACACCTTAGATGGTGTTTGGACAGTGACTTCCGGAAATGCAACTATCGATGGAAGTTTCTTTAATCCTTCATCATTATTAGATTTCAATGGAAATTATTCAGACAATCAATTAGGAGATTATGAGTTTACATATTCCTATGTAGGTGCATGTCCTGGTGAAGCAACGGTCACAATTGACATCAATGATGAATGTGTGGTATTACCATGTGGTGAGGAAGATGTCGTGATCTCTAAAGCGGTGACAGCCAATGATGATGGTGTGAATGAATTCTTTACCATTACTGGTGTTGAGGATTGTGGTTTTGTAATTAAACTGCAAATATTCAACCGTTGGAGTGCTAAAATTTATGACAATTCTAATTACCAAAATGATTGGAATGGTACTGCTTCAAATGCCTCTATTGGAAACTCGAACTTTGTACCAACAGGTACATATTATTACGTCATACAACTAATAGATAGTTCAGGTCAACTTGAATTAAAACCATTTACTGGACCAATCTATGTTTCAACAAAATAAATCTTAACCTATATGAAATCAATTAAGTTTAATATTATAGCATTTATACTATTCAGTAGTTGGATGGGAGTTGCGCAACAACTACCACAGTTTACTCAGTATATGTATAATACCATCTCAATCAATCCCGCTTATGCAGGGAGTAGAGAAACATTGAGTGTTGTAGGTTTGCACAGAAGTCAGTGGGTAGGCCTCGAAGGCGGACCACAAACACAAACCTTATCTGTGCATGCACCCATGCGAAACGAACGTGTAGGTTTAGGTTTATCATTTATAAATGATGAACTTGGCTTTCAGAATTTTTCCTATTTGTACGGAGACTTCTCATATACTATTCCAACAGGAGAAAAAAGCAAATTGGCCTTTGGTGTAAAAGCTGGTTTTACCAGTTATAGCTTAGATGCCGAATTTCAGCAATCACAATCAAATGACCCTGTCATTTTTGGTTATCAAAATCGTTGGAAACCAAATATTGGAACGGGTGTTTACTGGCATAGTAATAGATGGTACGTAGGGCTTTCTGCGCCTAGAATACTCAATACAGATTATACTGGTGATGCTGAGTTTCAAGCCTTAGAGCGTATAAGTTATTATTTTACAGGTGGTTATGTGTTTGATTTAGGCGAAAATACAAAGTTCAAACCAGCTACCTTATTAAAAGCAACCAATGGCGCACCACTGTCATTTGATTTAACTGCCAACTTTTTGTTTTATGAAAAGTTTTGGATAGGCGCTGGATATCGTGTGAATGAACAAGCAGCTGCACTTGGAGGTATTGCAGATTTTCAAGTATCCAAGCAATTAAGAATAGGTTATGCCTATGAATATCCGTTATCGGATTTAAGACCTTATACTAGTGGAACTCACGAAGTTTTGCTTATGTTTGAAATATTCAAAAGTAAACGTATTAAATCACCTCGATACTTCTAAAAATAAGTCAATGATGAAATCAAAGTTTTCAATCTCAATAATGGTATTGTTTATAAGTACAATATCAATGGCTCAAGAAAAACTTGCTGATAAGTTTTTTGGAAATTATGGCTATGTAAAAGCCACAGAACTTTATGAAGAAGTTTTGAAAAAAGGTGACACGAGTCTGCATGTACTCACGCGATTAGGTGATTGTTATTACAACAATTCCAACTCTGACAAAGCTGCCTTTTGGTATGGTAAAGCCTTAAAAAAATACGGAAAAGATAAAATCAACCCTGAATATATTTATAAGCATATTCAATCTTTGAGAAGCTTAGGTCAATATTCAGAGGCCGAAGAATGGATGAAGATATTTATGACGATTCAAAATGACGACTCTAGAACTAAGGATTACAACCCGGAAAACATTGCGAAATACAATGAGTTGGCTAAATCCGATTCTGACAAGGTTGTCGAGATTATAAATCTGCCAATCAACTCTAAATACTCAGATTTTGGATCTTTTATTCAGAATGGAAAACTCTATTTTGCCTCTGGAAGAAACACTGAAAATGACATTTACAAGTGGAACAATGAGCCTTATTTGGATATCTATCAAAGTGATGTCACCAATGAGGGTGATCAAGTTGAATATTCCAATGCCTCCTTAGTGCCTTTTGATCTTTCAGATAGAAAAGATGTACACGATGCTAATGTAACTATCACTAATGATGGTAAAACCATGTATTTTACGAGAGATAATGTCAACAAAAGGAATAAGAAAGTTTATGATAAAAAAGGAACAACACATCTTAAAATATATAAAGCTACATGGAATGGCGAAGCCTGGACCAATGTCTTGGAATTACCCTTTAATGATGATGTATTCTCAACTGGTCATCCTGCACTAAGTCCAGATAACAAACAACTCTATTTTGTATCAGATCGCGAAGGCGGTATGGGCTACACAGACATATATGTCGTTGATATTTTGGGGAACGATTCTTATTCAGAACCTAAAAATCTCGGTGAAAAAATAAATACGGAAGGTCGAGAGATGTTCCCATTTGTAGCAACTGATAGTACGTTTTATTTTTCTTCTGATGGCCATTTAAATTTAGGGTTTTTAGATATTTTCAAGTCTAATTTCATCAAAGATGCTACAGCTGAAGTAGAAAACTTAGGAGCTCCTTATAATAGTGGTGATGATGATTTCGCCTATTTCGAGAATGTTTCTGAAACAGAAAATCTACGTACAGGTTATTTCTCTTCAAATAGACCGGATGGTCAAGGAAGTGATGATATTTATAGTTTCGATGCCTCTATATGCTTACAAACTATTAAAGGTATCACTAGAGATAAAAACACGAATGAGCTTTTGGCTGGTGTTAATGTCAAACTCATTAATGAAGTTGGAAAAGTCATTACGGAAGTCACTTCAGATGATAATGGAAGTTATGAGTTGACGGTAGATTGTAATAAAATCTATACCATAATTGGCAGTAAAGAAGACTTTAAAGAAGATCAGAAACAAGTGAAGACCAACAATGAGAATGAGAATGTTACGGAAGCCGATTTATTCTTGGAGCCTTTAATTAATGATAGTCAGATTGTTATAAATCCTATATTCTTCGATTTTGATAAATGGAACATCCGAACCGATGCCCAATACGAATTGGAAAATATTGTTGATGTGATGAGAGCTCATCCTAATATGGTTATTAAAATTGAATCCCATACCGATAGTCGTGGTAGAGATGCCTATAACATGAAGTTATCCGATCGTCGCGCTAAGTCTACAAGAGATTATATTATTTCACGAGGCATTGCTGCAGAACGTATTGAAAGCGCTATTGGATTTGGAGAAACCCAATTACTAAACAAATGTTCTAATGGTGTCAAATGTACGGAGGAAGAGCATCAGTTGAATAGACGTTCTTACTTCTATATATTAAACGAATAATCTAAAGATCCTTCTAAACTAAATTTGCTTAAAAGCAGGCTTAAAATTCTAAGTCTGCTTTTTTTTATGACCTAACACCAAGATGACTAAATGCGTTCTCAGAATGTTAGGCTGAAAATATAAGTGTCCATATAATCCAAAAGAGTCGATCTTATGACAATTGGCTTGATTCAATGATTATATAACTGGTTTATTAGACGTGTTAAAAGAAGGTCGTTTTTGGCACTCTCATGAAGTCTCCTTAAGTAATTTAGTGGATATCCTATACGCTAAAACTTTGAAAGCAGCTTAAATATCGTCACTTAAAGACGATTAAACCCACTTATTATATCTAAAATAAAAAAGCCACAGAAAACTCTGTGGCTTAAAAATAACGATTTGCTATTAATCAATTTTTAAACGTTATCGTTTGATGAAGATATTAGTAAAATACCATTTACCTTCGCTATTTTGTTCTGCTGAAATGTCAAAATCTGTAAAATCTCCTTCAATATTTTCACGGTGTCCATCACTATTAAGCCAAGCATTCACAACGGATTGCGCCGAACTAAATGCATAAGCAACATTTTCTGATACACGCGTTGCATCTGCGTTACTCATTAAACTGTTTTTACGTTGAAAAAAATTATCATGAGACACATTGTTCACTTCAACCATATAATCTGTATGCGTAAACGCCACAGCTTTAATGGTATTATGACTATTTAAAGGTTGGAGACCTTCATTGATTCTATGAGCATTTATAAGCTCTAAAATTTCAATCTCTATAGTTTTTGCTTCTGGAGGGAAAGGTAATGATGCACTATCAATTGTCTCATCTGGATAGTTTTCTGTAGAACATGAAAACGACAACAAAGCTACAAATGCCAGTATAGGCAAGTATTTAATAGGTTTCATAAGAGGGTTATTTAGATTTGGGATTACTAAAATAGAACCCGTCTTATGTAAAAACTGTTAACGAATTGTTAAAATCGATAAAACGCATGCATTTCGTCGATTTTATATGTAAATAATCGATGAAATACACTTTTTAAATCCAAAAACATGTAGTTAAACCTTTTTAAAGTGTATTTCGTCGATGTTTTTAAATTTGTGTTACGGTGATAAACGTTCGATTTTCCAGTCGAATGTCTCTGTTAATTGATAGCGCAATCGGTCATGAAGACGATTGGGTCGACCTTGCCAAAATTCCATTTCGGTTGGTTTCACCATAAATCCACCCCAAAAGTCAGGTCGCGGTATCTCCTTCCCTTCAAAATCACGTTCTAATTTCCGAAGGCGCTTTTCCAGAACGTCCCTACTCGCTATGACTTCACTCTGATTTGAAACCAAGGCACCCAGTTGACTACCTCTTGGACGAGACTCAAAATAGCCATCACTTAGATTTTCAGCTATTTTTTCTGCTTTCCCTTTTATAATGATTTGACGCTCTGCAGCTGGCCAAAAAAATGAGATGCAAACCTGAGGATTTTGCATAATCGCACGCCCCTTTTCACTCTGGTAATTGGTATAGAAAATAAATCCTTCATGTGTGAATTTTTTGAGTAATACCACACGACTCTTAGGATAGCCATCGAGACCTATTGTGCTTAAGGTCATCGCATTGGTTTCACCTACATCAAAATTATCGTCAACCTCATGAAACCATTTATTAAAGACTTCCATGGGATTATCACTCACATTGCTTTCTAGCAATTCTTGTTTTTGATATACTTTTCTGTAATTGCCTAAGTCTCTATTCATTAGATTTTTTTAAAGGATTTAATATAATTTTTTCTTTTTAGCTTCAGTTATTTCACATAAATTTAAACAATAATCCCTACTAATGAAATTTGAAAACAGCAAATATTCTAAACTTTTAAAGTATAAAAAAATAGAATTTTCTTTCGGTACTATCTACGCTACACAACATTTTGTTATTTCTGAATTAAATGAAGGCATTCATGTCGATTACCATATCGCGAGTGAATTGATCAGCAGGTTTTCCGAGGAAATACGTAAAGGAATTAAGATAGGCTATATTGCCAACCGAATGAACTCCTACTCTTTCGAACCTCAACTGTGGTTGGATTTTAATAATGAATACGACTTTCTCGTAGCCACAGCTATTGTCTCTTATAACGATTTTAGTTATCTCAATTCAACTATTGAAAAGCATTTTTTTCAGAAAAGTATGAAACGATGTCATAGCCTCGATGAAGCGATAGAATGGATGTGCGAATTAGAAGAATTTAAAACGCAGATTAGTCGAAAGTAAATGTCAGACCATCTTTCGCTAATGACACATCCTTAAAAATCGTAGCCGCTTCTTCCTTGAAAACATCTAAACTATCATAACGCGTTGAATAATGTCCCAAAATTAGATGTCCGGCATGTGCTTTTTTTGCTATCGTCGCTGCTTCCCTTGCTGTCGAGTGTTTTGTTGGCGCTGCCAATTCTTTATGCTTTTCAGTAAAGGTCGATTCATGATATAACACGGTGACGTCTTTTATGATTGGCACAATAGATTCGTTATAAGCGGTGTCACTACAAAACGCATAGCTTTTTGGTGGTTTCGGATCCAGTGTCACCTCATCATTTGCTACCAAATCGCCGTCATTATTTGGTACATCTGCACCTTGCTTTAATTTTCTGTAATACGCAACATCAATATCCGCATTTAAAACGGCATTCATATCGAGTTTGCGTTCGCCTAATTTTTCCTTAAATAAAAAGCCATTGGTGTAAATACGATGATCTAGCGGAATAGTGTAGACTTCTACTCTATCATCTTCATAGATTAATTCCGAAGAATTCGACGATAACTCATGGAAAATCAACCGATAATTCGTCCATGATTCAGATAATTTCATCTGAAGTGTGATCACCTCCTTCAATCCTTTAGGCGCGTAAATATGTAAGTCGGCTTCTCTCGTCAATAACCGAAACGTTGAGATCAATCCAGCCAAGCCAAAACAATGATCACCATGAAGATGTGAAATAAAAATGTGCTTGATCCTTCCAAATTTAATCTTATTACGTCGCAATTCTACTTGAGTCCCTTCACCACAATCAATAAGAAACGTATGATTTTTTATCTCAAGTATTTGAGCAGTAGGATTCGTATGAATTTGTGGCGTCGCGCTGTAACAACCTAATATGGTAAGTTTCATAAATATTAGAAGCCTAAATCCCTTTCGATTTCTTCCATTTCGATGATATCATAAGCTTCCTGCATGGTTGGAACCACTACAATCTCATCGGGTGTTTCATCGAGATTGGCTTTATCGGTCACAATGACAAAAGAATTTTTAGCTTTTCGATGTTTATTAGACAATCGTAGAAATTCTACAATATCTTGTAAGGTCACTTTATTTAAAGTCGTTAAACAAATAATAATATTATCATTTTTAAAGCGATCGTAAAGGACGTCTACTTTTTTTACAAGCTCAACAATCGTAGCTTTTTCCTGAGTGATGATGGAAATGTTTCCATCCTTATCTATAATCATGCTTAATGTTTTATTTTTGAAGCTAAAAGATAAATAACAGCCATCCGGATAGCGACGCCATTTTCCACTTGATCCAAAATAATGGCTTGCTTGGAATCTGCAACATCACTTGTAATTTCGACCCCTCGATTTATCGGACCAGGATGCATAATGGTAATCTCTTTATCTAAAGAATCTAAAAGCTTCTTATTTACACCATATTGTTTTGTATATTCTCTTGTTGATGGAAAATAACTAATATCCATGCGCTCATTCTGTACGCGCAACATATTAGCAACATCACACCATTCCAAGGCTTTCTTCAAGTTTGTTTCTACTGTAACCCCTAAGTCTTTGATATATTTTGGCAACAAGGTTTTAGGACCACAAACCATCACGTTGGCACCTTGAAGTTGCAAGGCATAAATATTGGATAATGCTACGCGACTATGCAATATATCACCTACAATCACCACATTTTTACCGCTTACTTCACCCAATCGTTCCCTTATTGAATACGTATCTAATAAAGCTTGTGTTGGATGTTCATGAGCACCATCTCCAGCATTGATGATACTGGCATCCACATGTTGTGATAAAAACACACCAGCTCCAGGATTAGGATGTCTCATCACTACCATATCGACCTTCATTGATAAGATATTATTCACGGTATCTATCAAGGTTTCCCCTTTTTTAACTGAGGATTGCGATGCTGAAAAGTTAATCACATCAGCTGATAGCCTTTTTTCAGCGAGTTCAAATGATAATTTAGTTCGCGTTGAATTCTCAAAAAATAAATTGGCAATGGTAATATCTCTAAGAGAGGGAACTTTTTTAATAGGCCTATTAATCACCTCTTTAAAATGATCTGCCGTTTCAAAAATCAATTGAATATCTTGTTGATTAAGATATTTAATTCCCAATAAGTGATCAACACTTAATTCACTCATAGTTTTAATTATTTATCAAATATACGGCGTCTTCTCCTTCGTTTTCCATCCAATTCACCTTGACTTTTTCTTCATTAATAGCATCTACTTGTCGACCTCTATAATTAGGTTGAATAGGTAAATGTCGGCTAAAGCGTCTATCGATTAAGGTTAATAATTCTATTTCATTAGGTCTTCCAAACGACTGAATAGCGGTTAATGCTGCTCTAATACTACGACCTGTATATAATACGTCATCAATAAAGACGATATTTTTATTTTCTACAATAAAATCGATTTCGGTGGTATTTGCTTCCAGAATTTTTTCACCTCTTCTGAAATCATCTCTAAAAAACGTGATATCTAGATGACCCAGCTGAATATTATTTATTTTGTAGTCTTCTTTTAACATTGAAGCCAGTCGATTCGCCAAAAACTTCCCTCTTGGTTGTAAGCCAATTAATACCGTATCTGAAAAATCGTTGTGATTTTCAATGAGCTGACAAGCCAATCGATGAAGAATGATGTTGACCTCTTTAGCATTAAGTAACACTTTTTGACTCATATGATTTCCAAACGTCGTTGGTTGGCAAAGTTAAGTTAAAAAAATAGGCTTTGCAATGGCAATTTTAGTTGTACACTTGATAATCTAAAATTATTGCGTATTATATGATTATCTCTCAGCGGTTCAACGGTTCTCACTTGAGCACTTACTTAGGTTTTTATATAATTAAGGTCATTCATAGCACTCTTGCTTTTAAACATAAAAAAGCCTCTCAAAATTGAGAGGCTTAATTAGTCTTTAAAATTTAGGAAACTTATTTCTTTCCGTCCATTTTATCTTTTAGCGCTTGTAAGGCATCATTAGCATCACCTAAAGTTGGCTTAGCTTCTGCTGCTTGAGACTCCTGTTTCTTAACAGCAGCTTTTACATTTGCTATTTCTTCTTCTTTAAAGATGGCTGTATGAGAAGCGACTACACGTTTAAATTCTTTATTGAATTCAATAATTTTAAACTCTGCAGATTCACCTTTCTTCAGTTTGCTTCCATCTTCTTTTTCTAAATGACGAGATGGTACAAATGCAACGATATCTTCGTTAAAGTTGATGGTTGCACCTTTATCAACGATCTCAGCGATTTCGGCTGTATGCGTCGTTCCTAAAGCGAACTCAGTTTCATACTTATCCCAAGGGTTTTCAGTTGTTTGTTTGTGACCTAAAGATAATTTACGTCCTTCAACATCCAACTCTAAGACCACAACGTCTAGGTTATCACCAACATTACAGAATTCTGATGGATGTTTGATTTTCTTAGTCCAAGATAAATCAGAGATATAAATTAATCCGTCGATACCTTCTTCCAATTCAACAAAAACACCAAAGTTTGTAAAGTTACGTACGATACCTGTGTGCTTAGAACCTACAGGATATTTAGAAGTAATATCTGTCCATGGGTCTGGTGTCAATTGCTTGATACCAAGTGACATTTTACGATCTTCTCTATCAAGTGTTAAGATAACTGCTTCAATTTCATCACCTACAGAGACGAAATCCTGAGCAGAACGTAAATGCGTTGACCATGACATTTCACTTACGTGAACTAATCCTTCAACACCTTCTTCTACTTCAACAAATGCACCGTAATCAGCAATAACAACAACCTTACCTTTCACTTTGTCACCAACTTTAACGCTGTCACCTAAAGCTTCCCAAGGATGCTTGCTTAATTGCTTAAGACCTAACTGGATTCTAGACTTGTCTTCATCGAAGTCTAAGATTACCACGTTTAATTTTTGATCTAACTCTACGATTTCGTTAGGGTGGTTAATTCTAGACCAAGATAAATCTGTGATATGAACTAAACCATCAACGCCACCAAGATCAATAAACACACCGTAAGATGTAATGTTTTTCACAACACCTTCCAATACTTGACCTTTTTCTAATTGACCAATGATCTCTTTTTTCTGTTCCTCAATATCAGCTTCAATAAGTGCTTTGTGAGAAACTACAATATTTTTGAATTCGTGGTTGATTTTCACCACTTTAAATTCCATAGTTTTATTGACATACTGATCGTAATCTCTAATTGGCTTTACATCAATTTGAGAACCTGGTAAGAACGCTTCAATACCAAATACGTCAACGATCATTCCACCTTTAGTTCTACATTTAACGAAACCATTAACGATTTCACCAGTGTCGTGTGCATTATTTACACGATCCCATGCTTTGATAACACGAGCTTTTCTGTGAGACAATACTAATTGACCAGTCGCATCTTCACGTACGTCAATTAACACCTCTACTTTATCACCAACTTTTAAATCTGGATTGTAACGGAACTCATTTAAAGAAATGACACCTTCAGATTTTGCATTGATATCAATAATAGCATCACGATCAGTAATGTGGATGACTTCTCCCTCAACGACTTCGTCATCTAAGGTATCCACAAAGTTTTCAGATACTAATTTTTCAAATTCTTCAAGTTGTTTGTCATCAACAGGATCAATTCCTTCTTCGTAATTGTGCCAGTTGAAATCTTCTAAGAATTTTTCTGGATTTTTCTGAGCCTCAGATACTTGAGGAGCCTCAGCTATTTGAGCTTCAGTAGTTTCTACCTCAGCTTGTTTTGTTTCTTTTTCAGACATGTGCTGAATTAAAATTTGTATTCTGTATGTTTAGAAAGAACGCTGCGAAAAACACACAGAAGTGTTATTGTTATTGTTTTTTATTCCTTTTACTCTTTCTTGGCTTCGCTAAAAGGAGTGCAAAAATACGTTTTATTTGGTATAAAACAAAATAAATATTTAAATGTCTAATGTATTGGCTTTCAGAATAGAAAAATGAAAAAAAATGCCTCCTCTACTGTTGAAATCTAAACGTATAAATAGTATCTTTACCTTAGTATTAACACTTATTAAAAACAACAATTATGGTTAAATCAAAATACCAAGGTGTCTTGGACTTAGGAGAAACTTTAAACATACAAGATGGTGATGTTAAAGTTGAAGACGGCAAACTCAAAATCTGGGGAACTGCCAAAACGCAATATGAAAAAGACTTATTATGGGATGCTATTAAAGCCGCTGGTGGTGAAAGCCCAACAGATATTATGGCCGACATCAAAGTTGCCGATTCCTCTGTGTATGCCAGACATACAGTAAAGAGTGGAGAAACCTTAGGCAAAATCGCAAAGCAGTATTATGGTAATCCATCGAAATATCAGGCGATATTTCAAGCCAATTCTGATATTTTAAAGAATCCAGATTTGATTTATCCAGATCAAGAATTGATCATCCCGAATTTGTAAAATGAAAAATGATATTTTAAAAGCGACTTTAGGGTCGCTTTTTTTTTATGATCGATTATTGATTTTATCTTTGAAAAGTCTCAATATGTATTCAAACTGTTCGTCTAAGGACATGTTCGAATTATCAACTTCAATGGCATCATCTGCCTTCATTAATGGCGAATCTTCTCGCGTAGAGTCAATACGATCACGGGTCTGTACATTTTTTAAGACCGCTTCATATGCGACATCATCACCGCGTTCAAGTAATTCGTCATAACGACGTTGTGCTCTTTTTTCTGCGGAAGCCGTCATAAATAATTTTAATTCTGCATCCGGAAACACGACTGTTCCAATATCACGGCCATCCATCACCACACCTTTGTCTTGCCCTAATGATTGTTGTTGTTTGACCAATTGTTTTCTAACTTCAGATACGGTTGCTACTTGACTCACAAACTGAGACACCTCTAATGTTCGTATTGCTTTTTCAACATTCTTTCCATTGAGATACACTTCGGCATACCCTAAATCTTCATTGAATTTAAAACTAATCTTCACCTCTTCAAGTGCTGATATGAGCCCTTCTTGGTCAAAACAGTCTGCTTGTATAAAACCATGTTGCATCGCATACAAAGTCACCGCACGATACATGGCACCTGTATCAACATACACATAGCCCAAATACTTTGCTAAACGCTTCGCAACAGTGCTTTTCCCTGTAGATGAAAACCCATCAATGGCTATGGTAATTTTTCTCATTGTCTTAAGTCTATTTGTAATCCGAAGAAATTAGCATTGGTAGCACCTGAATATCTTGCATGAGTGTAACTAAATCTCATTTTGTTCAGTTTGATACCAATACCAAAGGACAATCCGGAAAAGTTACGCTGTTCTAAAATACGTAATTCCTCTGCTCTTCTAAAATTATAACCCATTCTAAGATTAAAACCACGATCTGGAAACAGCTCTGCTCCTATGATAGTATGCCTAAGAACTTCATTTAAAAAACCTACTTTTTCTTGAGTTTGATTCCCATCTAAATCTGTTGTTGCTCTGGCAGGATTTGAAAAACCTAAAGGCCAAGTTTGCAAATTTTCAAAAGTTAGATGCCAACGCAAAGGCATATTTTCCAATGTTTGGGATAAACCCAGATTTACTTCCAATGGTAACTTCTCGTTAAGTCCTGCATAAGTTACAATCTGTGTTCCCAAATTTCTCACCGTTAAGGCCGCGTGAAAATCTAATTTCTCATTGATATACATCGCACCTAAATCTGCAGCGATACCAATAGAATTATATTGTTCCAATTTGGAAGTTATTAATTTCACATTAGCACCTACATAGAAATCAGAATAAGGTATTTGATAAGCATAGCCTGCCGATAATGCAGCTTCATTTCCCGTAAATGTTCCAGTTGAGACACCGTTGAGATCATAACCATCAAAACTTCCATAATTAATATAGGTCATTCCTATATGTAAGGTCTGTACATGTCGGTCCCAAGTGTAAGCATAGGCAGCTGTACCATAACTGATACCTCCTAAATAACTCGAATAATTGACAGCTAATTGATTATCCATTTCTGGATTTATAGTTGCGGGATTGAATAAACCGCCAGTTACATCATAATCGTAGTTAGTAATGACTTTCCCACCAAGAGCTGCTTGTCTCGGTGATGCAACTAAATTAAGAAATTGATACGTTGATTCACCTCCCAATTGTGCCATACTTGTGGCTGTGAGTAATAGACAAATAAACGTTATAATTTTCTTTAGCATATAAGGGTGCAAAGTAAATAAATCTATCTTAAAACGACTACATGTCTATTTTATTTTTAAACCTCATGGATTTCTATTTTAACTTTAGCACTTGACCTACTTTAATTAAGTTACTATCAAGTCCGTTTAAAGCTTTTATTTCTTCGACAGTGGTATGTGATTTTTTAGCAATACTATATAAAGTGTCTCCTTTAGAAACCAACCATGTTTGAGCGGAATTTGCATAAGAAACATCAAAATTACCGACTCTTAAATTTTGACCAACTTTGATGAGCGTCGATTCTAATTTATTGGCGCGCTGTAACTGATGTAATGTGGTGTTATAGCGTTTAGAGAGCGCATACAAAGTCTCCCCTTTTTTCACCACGTGAAAATCTGTGTCTGTTTCCGTATTTGACAAATCTTCTGAAGTTTCATAAACCATGGTGGTTGCTTTATTCACGTCTTCGGAAGTCACCGTTTGCTTCTTACTGATTTCAGTATTTACATGAACAGTTCCTTTAAGAGATTTTTCGTGTGTCAGTGTTGAATCAATTGACGAAGCATCACTCAAACGATTTGATGCCGAAGAATCAATGGCTACCATTTTCAATTCTGCTTTGATACTGTCTTTAGGCTTTGAGTCATTTTTTAAGAGATTCGCTTGAATTTCAGTAGTTTTATTTTCGACTTTAAGCTTCTGTTCGTTCGTATCGGAACTACTCGTTTTTGTTGTCTCTCCTTCTTTTACTAATGTCACTTCCCCTGTTGCGACATTTAATTTAGCTGGTTTCCCATCTAGTAGTACATCTTTGTAAACTGTGTTTTGCGCCACAGCCCCAAAAATTGAGACTGTAAATGTCAAAATCAAAGCACAAAGTTTAAAGTTTTTTAGCATTTTTTACTTTTTGATTTGTTAGTGCTAGCTTTAAAACATCGCTCATATCTTTTACGTAATGAAAGGTTAACCCTTTTAGGTATTCAGGTTTAATTTCATCGATATCACGCTTGTTGTCTTCACATAACAAAATCTCTTTGATTCGGGCGCGTTTGGCAGCCAGTATCTTTTCTTTAATTCCACCAACAGGTAATACCTTACCTCTTAATGTAATCTCTCCGGTCATAGCCAAACTATTTTTGACTTTGCGCTGTGTAAACAAAGATACTAAAGAAGTTAACATCGTCACACCTGCACTTGGTCCGTCTTTTGGCGTGGCGCCTTCAGGGACATGAATATGCACATTGTATTTTTCGAAAACCTCAGGATTAATATTGAATTCATCAGCATTTGCTTTAATGTACTCCATCGCAATGGTTGCAGATTCTTTCATGACCTTTCCTAAATTTCCAGTAATCGTGAGATTCCCTTTTCCTTTTGAGAGGATGGATTCTATGAATAGAATATCGCCACCTACTCTAGTCCAAGCAAGACCAGTGACAACACCAGCAACATTGTTGTTTTCGTATTTATCTCGTTCCAATCTTGGTGCTCCTAAAACCTCTATAACATCCTCATTGGTCACTTTAAGATTGTAGTCTTCTTCCATCGCAATATTCTTAGCTGCATGACGCACCATTTTTGCAATTTGTTTTTCCAAACCTCTCACACCAGACTCACGTGTGTAACCTTCAACAATTTTTTCAAGTTGTGGCTTCGCTAATTTCAAATGCTTATCTGAAAGTCCGTGCTCTTTAAGTTGTTTCGGTAATAAATGACGCTTACCAATTTCTACTTTCTCTTCAATGGTATAACCGGTCACATTGATGATTTCCATACGATCTCTCAACGCAGGCTGTATGGTATTTAAACTATTGGAAGTGGCAATAAACATCACTTTTGATAAATCAAATCCCATTTCTAAAAAATTGTCATGGAACTCACTGTTTTGCTCTGGATCCAATACTTCTAATAAGGCTGAAGAAGGATCGCCTTGATGCGAATTCGATAATTTATCAATTTCATCAAGTACAAATACTGGATTTGAAGTTCCCGCCTTTTTCAAACTTTGAATGATACGTCCTGGCATGGCACCAATATAGGTTTTACGATGACCTCTAATTTCTGCTTCATCACGTAAACCACCTAAAGACATTCTCACATATTCGCGTCCGAGGGCCTCAGCGATTGATTTACCCAATGAGGTTTTACCGACACCTGGAGGTCCATATAAACAAAGAATGGGCGATTTCATATCGTTTCTTAGTTTTAAAACGGCCAAATACTCGATGATTCGTTTTTTGACATCATCTAAACCGTAATGATCACGATCTAGAATTTTCATTGCGCGTTTTAAATCAAATTTATCTTTACTGAATTCATTCCATGGTAGATCTAAAAACAAATCCAGATAATTTCTTTGGATGGAATATTCGGCAACTTGCGGATTCATACGTTGCATTTTTGATAGCTCTTTATCAAAATGTTCAGCGACTTTATCATCCCATTTTTTCTTTTTTGCGCGCTGACGCATCTCTTCTATCTCCTCACCAGAAGACACACCACCACCCAACTCCTCTTGAATGGTTTTCATCTGTTGATGTAAGAAATATTCACGCTGTTGCTGATTCATGTCGCTTTGCACCTTGGATTGGATATCATTTTTTAATTCCAATTTCTGAAGCTCCACATTCATGTATTTCAACGTGGCTAGAGCACGTTCCTTCAGGTCATTGATTTCCAGCAACTCCTGTTTTTCTTTTACAGAAAGATTCATATTGGAAGACACAAAATTCACCAAGAACGAATTACTCTCAATGTTCTTAATCGCAAAGGATGCTTCCGAAGGAATATTTGGACTGTCCTTAATAATTTGTAGAGACAAATCTTTAATAGAATCAATGATAGCAGAGAACTCTTCATTGTTTAAAGCTGGCTTCGCTTCTGGCACATCTTTAACAGTGGCTGTTAAATAAGGTTCCTCTGAAACGACATCTTGAATTTCAAAGCGTTTTTTACCTTGAATGATAATAGTTGTATTTCCATCAGGCATTTTAAGTACCTTCAATATTCTCGCAACCGTCCCCTTTTTAAAGATATCCTTAGCCGTTGGATCTTCAACGACTTCATCCTTTTGAGACACCACACCAATGACCTTGCTTCCATTATTAGCGTCATTGATAAGTTTAATAGATTTATCTCGTCCTGCTGTTATAGGAATAACAACGCCAGGGAACAAAACGGTATTCCTTAAAGGCAAAATAGGTAAAGAATCTGGTAAAAGTTCATTGTTTATTTCAGCTTCATCTTCAGGTGTCATTAATGGAATTAATTCTGAATTTTCATCAAAATCCTGAAATGACAAACTGTCAAGCTTTAAAAATTTAGACTTCTTCATATGATATTTTTGGTCATTCTGTCACTCGTAGTGCAGAAATATAGATTTAAAAATTAGTATTAAAATTCCTTAATTACTGTAATTCAACAACTTACAACAATAAAGCAATTATATATCTTTATATAAATTCAATAGTTATGCCATGAGTCTTATATTAAGTAAAAACTTTTTTTACAAAAGTGTAACAAATAAGAACCGTAGTCATCTTTATATAAAAGCATTTGTTTTTTGACACTAACCAATCAAAACATAGAGCAGTTATTGCCGCTTTGTAAATCTGGCAACCAGCAGGCGCAAATGGAAGTCTATAACAGATATTACAAAGCGATGTACAATACATCCTTTAGAATTGTAAAGAACAGTTTTGAGGCTGAGGACATCATGCAAGATTCGTTTTTGACAGCATTTACAAAGTTGGATACACTCAAAGAAATGAAAACTTTTGGAGCTTGGTTAAAACGAATTGTCATCAACAATAGTATTCATCACTATAAGAAAAGTGGTCAATATGAAGATGTACGTTTGGATGATGTCATTTATAAAGTGGAAGACAGCGATACTGATAGTAATGAAACGTACGACTTTAATCAAGTTAAAGCGAATCAGGTTCTGGAGACCATGAATGAGCTTAAAGATAATTACAGAATGAGCCTTACGCTCCACTTGATAGAAGGTTATGACTATGATGAAATTTGTGACATTATGAACATAAGCTCCGCAAATTGTAGAACGATGATTTCGCGTGCTAAGAACAGTTTAAGAAAAAAGTTAGTCACTATAACTTATTAATATGAAAAATGACCCAATAAACGATTTGTTTCAAAAACTCGAAAATGATTTCAATGGCGAAACTCCAAATGAAGGTCATGCCAATCGGTTTTTGGAAAAATTACAACAGCAACATCTCGTTGCAGAACACCAACCTAGAAAGGTGACTTTTTGGAAGCCTTTATTAGCCGTTGCTGCAACGATCGTGATTTGTGTGGCTATTTTTACAAGCTCTAATATGCAAACACAGGAAACCATGGATTTAGCTAGTGTTTCACCAGAACTTTCAGAAACACAAAACTTTTTTTTAGGTGCCATAGAACTAGAATTAGCATCACTTGAAGCGCAACGTTCTCCAGAGACAGAAGCTATGATAGAAGATGCGATGAAAGAACTAAGAATCCTAGAAAAGGAATACGAAGCCCTGAAAATTGATCTCACAGAAAGCGGCAATGACAAACGCGTTGTCTACGCCATGATCACTAATTTTCAAAATAGAATAAGTGTATTACAAACGGTCTTGGACCACATCGAAGAAGTCAAAAATTTTAAATACCAACAAAATGAAAACACCACTACTATATAAATTTATCATTGCCCTAGTTTTAATTCCATCGTTAGCCATGGCTAACATTCATGATAAATGGAAAGGGAAGCATACTAAAGAAAAAACAATCAAAAAGGAGTTTACTGTTAATTCTGATGCCACATTAAAGATTAACAATAGCTATGGAAATATCCATATCACGACCTATGAAGGCGCTATGATATCTATAGAGGTCAATATTAAGACAAATGGTAATGATCTTGAAAAAGTAAAAGAGAAACTAGAGGATATAAACATTGAATTCGAAGGCTCTAGAACTATGGTTTCTGCAAAAACCCTTTTTCATAAAAATAAGTCACAATCGTGGTGGAATTGGGGTAAAAACAATAATGTTAACATGGAAGTTAATTACATTATCAAAATGCCTATTTCCAACAATGTTGATTTGAATAATGACTACGGAAGTATTGATTTGGATAAACTCGAAGGTCGCGCTAACATTAGTTGTGATTACGGTAAAATAACGACAAAAGAGCTGTTAGCTGATAACAATTCTATTTCATTTGATTACACCAACAACTGTTATTTTGAATACATCAAAAGCGGTAAGATTAATGCCGATTATAGTGGTTATACCATTGGGAAAGCAAAATACCTTGATATTAACGCCGATTATACCAAATCAGAAATTGAGATTGCAGAGAATGTGAGCTACAATTGCGATTATGGATCTATAAAAATTGACAATGCCAATAATGTCGATGGTAATGGTGACTATTTAACGGTAAGACTTGGAACCATTTATAAAAATGTGAGTATTAAAGCTGATTATGGTTCTATAAAAATAGATAATATGGCTGCCAACGCTGGAAACATCACCATCGAATCTGATTATAATGGGATTACTATTGGTTACGACCCAGCTTATCAATTTAGTTTTGATATTGACTTAGAATACGCCTCTTTAAGAGATTCAGACGATTTTGAGTTTGTCAATAGACGCATCGAATCTTCAGATAAATATTACGAAGGTTATAGAGGTAGTGCCTCAAGCGGCAACCTTATCAGAATCAAATCAGATTATGGTAGTGTCTCATTCAAAAAGAACTAATACAATTATACACATCTTAAATACTAAAACTATGAAAAAAATAATATGCATCGCCGTAATCCTATTGAGCAGTACGCTAATCCATGCCCAATGGGGAATTGATAAAATTAAAGGCAATGGTCAAATGACCACAGAAAATAGATCAACTTCAGATTATGAGGGCATAAAATGTGCTGGTAGCTTTGACTACATTTTGGTATCTGGCCCTGAAGGACGAATCACTCTAGAAGGCGAATCTAATTTATTGCAACATATTGTCACTGAAGTAAAAAACGGACAATTACACATTAAAACTGAAAAAGGCAAAAGCTTAAGGCCAAGTAATAATAAAACCATAAAAATTACCATTCCATTCAAGGATATTAATCACGTATCACTTTCTGGCTCTGGAGATCTTTGGAATACAGATACCATTTCATCCGATAACTTAGAGGTTTATTTGTCAGGTTCAGGAGATATCATTTTAGATGTTCAAACGAATGATGTTTCAGGAAAAGTGACTGGCTCAGGTGATTTAACGCTGAAAGGTCGCACGAAACATTTAAGTGCTGGTGTCACTGGGTCAGGCGACTTTCACGGTTTTAGCCTTCAAGCAACTGACACCGATGTCTCCGTAACTGGTTCAGGTGATGCAGATGTGGTGTGTAATGGCCGTTTAAAAGCGAGGGTCACAGGATCCGGTGATATTGAATATAAAGGAAATCCAACACATAAAGACACTAAAATTACTGGTTCTGGTAGTATTGACAATTAAGTCTACTAGCACAAAAAAAAGCTACTGATTGATTTTCAGTAGCTTTTTTTTTATTTCAATTTTAGAATTACTGCTTTGTATAAACGAAAGTTAAATCATCATTTTGTACAATGGTTTGATCTTCACTAATAGCGAAGAATCCTTCCGGAACAAAAATTGACAATTGATTGCCAGACAGGGTCCATTCTAAATCACTACTACCATCAGAAATAGTGACTGTATTATTATTCTGAGTCCATGTCACATTCGAAACCTCTGTTTCTTGTATACAATTAACAATATAATCGAATGAATCTGTTGTTCCTACTTCTATGGACACATCTATTTCAGCATAAGACGTTGAAGTAACGACAGCGGTACCATCAGCATTAAACACAATGGTTTCGTTGTTGTAGCAATCCATTTCATCTAGTAAATTAAAGCTTTCGGTGCCATCATTATTGAGGTCATAGGCCTCATCAATAAGCCATGCTGTTAATAACCAAGTACCTTCCACATCTGATGATTGCTGATTTTGATCTGTACAATCTCCTAAGGCTTCAATTGCAGCCTGTAAACTTCCATCCTCATCACCACAAGCTTGAACTTGTGCCTGGAGCGCATTTCTATACGCCACACATAACTGTGTATAGTTATCTGCATTCACACCTAAAAAATTAAGTGCTGCATCTGCTGTATTTAAGACTGCCTGTTCACAAGAAGTTCCTCCAGTTTGAAGGCCATCGTCTATAGGTTCGTCTTCACAAGACACCATCAATAGAATAACAAATGGCAATAGTAACAATAATGATTTTTTCATATTAAATGGAAATTGGGTTTTTACAAACATACTAATTTATTTGTTTCTTTTCTTTTGGTACTCTATACAATAATATGATTCCAACTAAGAAAAATAAAAATAGGAATAAAATGGCATTTCGCATACTTCCTGTAATCTGATCAATGGTGGCAAAAATGACCATGCCAATAACGATCCCTATTTTTTCAGCAACGTCATAAAAACTAAAATAAGACGTGGTGTCTTCAGTTTCTGGTAAGAACTTTGAATACGTTGATCTTGCCAACGATTGTATGCCTCCCATGACTAAACCTACTAAGGAAGCTGCGATGTAAAAATCTGTGGATGTTTGCATGAAATAAGCATAGACACATAAGGACATCCAGACAAAATTAACAACGATCAATGTTTTGATATTTCCAAATTTGGCGGAAGCCTTAGACGTTAATATAGCTCCGATAATGGCTACCAATTGAATGACTAATATACTGATGATTAATCCTTTTGTCTTGGCTTCTGTACTTCCCCATGCTATTTCTTCTTCGCCGAAATAAACAGCTACCAACATAATGGTTTGAACCGCCATACTAAACACAAAAAATGCAGCGAGATACCTTTTTAATCTCAGATCTTTTTTCAGCTCTATCCAAACGAGCCTCAATTCTTTCAATCCGTTAAATACAATTTCCTTGGTCACTTTATGACCTTTTGAAACACCTTTCGGTAAAATATAAAACGTGTATTGGCTAAATAGAATCCACCATAGACCAACTGTAATAAAAGCGACTTTCATGGCTTCAAAAGACGCGGCATCTTTCGCTTTTTTTAAGGCATCTGCAATTTCAACCTCAGTGCCAGTTTGCCTTAAAGTGTCATCAATACTAATATCAAAACCAAACCATTGAGGCAGCATTACCATAAGCAAATTGATGATCAGTAATATCACACTTCCAATATAGCCCATACTAAAACCCTTAGCACTAATACTATCTTGTTGTTCAGGAAAGGCGATATCTGGTAAATAAGAATTATAGAAAACCAAACTTCCCCAATAACCTATCAAACCCATAAAATAAAATAACAGGCTTAAATGAATATGATCTAAACTAAACCAGTACAAGCCAATACATCCTATACCACCAACATAACAAAAGAACTTCATAAAGTTCTTTTTGTTCCCGACATAATCGGCAATACCTGATAAAATTGGTGATGTAAATGCCACAACTAAAAAGGTAAAAGCAGTGACATAAGTGATAAGCGCCGTACTCTTAAACACCATGCCAAAAGCTGGAACCGTTTTTTCTACTTGAGAGATAAACAATGCGGAATAAAATATGGGAAAAATAGATGAGGCAATGGTTAAGGTATACACTGAATTTGCCCAATCATAAAACGCCCATGCATTGAGCAATTTTTTACTTCCTTTCTCCAAATGTGCCATAGTGTGTCATTAAAAAAGCTGCCCAATATTGAACAGCTTCTAAATTACTATAATTTTTAGTCTTTGCAATTAAAATTTGCCTAAAGGTCTATAGGAATCAACACCAAATTTCTTAGCCTCAGCTTTCGCTTTTGGTGCCCATTTCTGTAAATTCTCAATTCTGGTATCATTGGAAGGGTGTGTACTTAAAAACTCTGGTGGCGCTTGTCCGCCACTATTAGCCTTCATACGTTTCCATAGCTCTGCTGCTTCACTAGGATTATAACCAGCAATTGCCATTAGGTATAGTCCAATTTCATCTGATTGGGTTTCATGACTTCTACTAAATGGCAACATCACACCTACGTTACTACCAACACCATAGGCTTGATTAAATATATTTCTTGTTTGCTCATCCTTAATAGCAACATTCCCAGCTACGGCACCGAGTTGTTGTAACATACCTGCACTCATACGTTGTTGTCCGTGGTTAGCTAATGCATGAGCAACCTCATGACCCATAATCGCTGCAATACCCGTTTCGTTTTGAGCAATCGGTAAAATACCTGTATAAAACACAATTTTACCTCCTGGCATACACCAAGCATTCACAGTGGGGTCATTCACTAAATTGTACTCCCATTTGTAATCTTCTAAATAGCCTTGATGACCATTCGCGTTTAACCAACGTTCGGCAGCCACAGCGATACGCTGTCCCACTCGTTTAATCATTTCGGCATCTGAAGTACCAGTAACCACATTATTTTCAGTTAGGAATTGGTCATACTGAGCAAAAGCCGTTGGAAATAATTGTGAATTAGGCACTAATGCCAAGGTTTTTTTACCCGTAAATGGGTTGGTAGCACATGACAGGAACAACGCAATGGTTCCAATGGCTACTAATTTATTTTTTATACGCATAGTTAAATAGATTTTTATAGTGTTAGCTAAATTTACGAAATGATTCCATTTAGTTGGACACTATCCATTATAATTTTGTCACATTTGAAAGGAGAAAATCTACTTTCCTATTAGATGTAATTCTGTAAAATCTTTGTCTACAGTCATCTTAGAGACACCATTTGTCTTAATATGATCTAAAGGAATACTCACGTTGTCCAACTGGATTTCATTAATATCAAATGGTAAACCATGAATTCGCAATTCAAACGATTTATATTGGGCCTCAAATTTACCTTCCTTGTGCTGTTGAATAATTAATTCGTTAGACTTACCAAGCAATTTAAAAGTTCTAAAGCTGTATCGGCCTTTGGTATAATCGTAACCATCATGTGCATCATCGAATAAATGGGAACTTTCTTTTCCTTCTTTATAATACACATCTAAACCAACAGTTTCAATGTTTTTCTCACCCACATACTGTTGTTTTGGATACTTTGGAATGATGGCTCCTTCCTTAATAAAAATAGGCATACTATCAATATCAGCGTCTACCCACATTTCCTTTCCTCCTTTTACAATACTATCTGTCCAAAAGTCATACCATTGTCCGCGTGGAATATACATTCGACGACCTTTAGCGTTTGGTTCAAGGACAGGGCAGGCTAAAATTTGATTTCCAAACACAAATTCATCAGTGCGATAATGGGTTTGTACGTCTTCCTGATCAAATAGCACTAATGATTTTAGTATAGGCGTTCCATTTTCCACATAATCCCAAAACGTTGTATATAAATATGGTAGAAGCTCGTAACGAATATTTATGAATTTACGAACAATATCAGTGACGTCATTGCCAAATGTCCATGGCTCTTGATCACCATGATCGCCCGATGAATGAACTCTGAAGAACGGATGGAAAATTCCTAACTGAATCCATCTCGTAAATAATTCCCCTTGTGGCTGCTCTGCAAAACCACCAATATCGCTTCCTGCAAAACTAAACCCAGACATCGCCATTCGTTGCGCTTGCACGTTGGCAATCCAAAGGTGTTCCCAGGTTGCCACGTTATCACCTGTCCAAGTAGAGGTATAACGTTGTGTCCCAGAATAAGCAGCTCTCGTTATTACAAACGGTCTTTTTGGATAAGCAAACTTTTTTAATCCTTGATAGGTCGCTCTAGCCATTTGCATTCCATAAATATTATGGGCTTTTCTGTGGCTACATGGATTTCCGTCATAATCATGACGTACATCATCTGGAAACGTTTTGTTAGGCACTTCCATCACAGCGGGTTCGTTCATGTCGTTCCATACGCCTTTGACGCCAATATCTTCAATAAGTTCTTTAAACAAGCCTGACCACCATTCTCTTACCTCTGGATTTGTAAAATCTGGAAAGTGACACTCTCCTGGCCAAACTTTTCCTTTCATATAAGGACCATCAGCACGTTTACAGAAATAATCATTATCCATAGCTTCTTGAAACACCGAATAATCTTTATCAATCTTGATGCCTGGATCGATAATGACCACCGTTTTAAATCCATCATCAGCCAACTCCTTAACCATGCGTTTCGGATCTGGAAAATAGGATTCACTCCAAGTAAAACATCTAAAACCTTCCATGTAATCAATATCTAGGTAAATAGCGTCACATGGTATTTCAAGTGTTCTAAATTTTGAAGTAATTTCCTTCACTTTTTCTTCCGGATAATAACTCCATTTACATTGATGAAAGCCCAGTGCCCACAATGGTGGCAACAAATGTGGCTTCCCTGTAAGATCTGTGTAGCTCTCAACGACTTCTGTCATTTGTGGTCCATAAATGAAATAATAATTCATTTCGCCACCTTGTGCCCAAAAGCTTGTGACGTTTCTGCGTTCTTGCGCAAAATCAAAAAATGAACGGAAGGAATTGTCAAAGAATATTCCATAGGCGCGATTGTGATGTAAACCTGTGTAAAATGGAATTGCCTTGTAAATTGGATCTGTATCTTTTCCATAGGCATAGGAATCTGTTACCCAATTCTCATAGCGCTTTCCCTTTAAGTTTAAATGATTTGGCTTATCTCCTAGTCCAAAGTAACTCTCGCCATCATTAGAGACCTTGCTCATTTTTACAATGTTACCACCCTTTTCGTAGCTCTCTTCCCAATGAAATCCAATTTCATCTTGATTAATCGCTAAACCGTCAGCGGCATCAAATAGTTGCACTTTTAAATTGTCTTTATCGATGTGACAAATTAATTTAGACGTGGTTATTTTATAATGGGATTTAAGCTCCTCTATTTCTAAAAGGTTATAGCCTGTACTTGCATATTTCGTTATGGCATAGGAAAAATCATTTTCAAATTTTCCAGTAGTCGTATATCTAAACCTTAATACGCTATCCCTTAAAACAGTTAACTGAAGTATGACATCATTTTCAGTCGTAAAGTAAAGTGTATCTACATCCTTTTTAAAATGGATGATTTTGGAAGGAAACAAATTCCCTTTATTTTCTAATTCTGTATTTACAATCATATGAAAGGTCTTGTGTAAAAATCATGTAAAAAAAAGCAAAAATGCGGACGTAAAAAAGTGTTAGGCATTGATATTGTACCGAATTATTAACTACAACGATTTCGGTTATGGACACCGTTTGATGTTATTCCCAAAAACACCAATGATCCAGAAAATTAGAGGTATTTAAAAGCGACCATTCCGAGCGGTGGAATCACAATTTCTACGGAATCGTCTCTAAACTGCCAAGGCTTTTTCTCAGATGTTAATGAGGTATTCTTAAATTCACCACTACCAAAGAAAGTTTTCAAATCACTATTAAAAACCTCCTTTAATTGCCCTTTTTTCGGAAGTCCGATGCGATAGTTTTCTCGTGCAACAGGTGTCATATTACAAGCTACAATCACATCATCTTTACGCTTTTCACCCTTTCTGATATACACCAACACCGAATTTTCAGCATCGTTATAGTCTATCCATTCAAAACCTTCTGCGGAAAATTGCTTTTCATATAAAGCAGGTTCTGATCTATAAAATGTGTTCAACGCTTTTAATAATTCTTGTACACCTGCGTGTGGTTGGTACTGAAGCAAGTGCCAATCGAGACTTTGTTGAAAATTCCATTCCTCACTTTGACCAAATTCTGCACCTTGAAATAGCAAATTCGTTCCAGGATGCGTAAACATGTAACTGTACAATAATCGCAGATTAGCGAAACGCTGCCATTCATCACCAGGCATACGACCTAAAATGGAATGTTTTCCATACACCACTTCATCGTGACTTAGCGGCAGCATAAAATTTTCGGTAAAGGCATAGGTCATCGAAAATGTTAAGTCATTTTGATGATGTTTTCTATAAATAGGTTCTTTAGCAAAATATTGTAAGGTATCGTGCATCCATCCCATCATCCATTTCATTCCAAATCCGAGTCCACCTAAGGACGTTGGTTTTGAAACCATTGGAAATGAGGTTGATTCTTCAGCAATGGTTTGGACATCTGGAAACATACTGTACACCGCTTCATTCATTTCTCGTAAAAAGGACATCGCTTCCAGGTTTTCTCTTCCACCAAACATATTAGGTTCCCATTCTCCTTCGTCTCTACTGTAATCTAAGAAAAGCATAGACGCAACAGCATCTACTCGTAAACCATCGGCATGGTATTCATCCAACCAAAATATCGCATTACTAATCAAGAAAGACTTTACTTCATTTCGACCATAATTGAAAATCAAACTTTTCCAATCTGGATGATACCCTTTGCGTTTATCAGGATGTTCATAAAGATGTGATCCATCAAAAAAACCGAGGCCATGAGCATCTTCAGGAAAATGCGATGGTACCCAATCTAATATGATCCCAATATCATTTTGATGCAGTTTATCGACAAGTAATTTAAATCCTTCAGGATATCCAAAACGTGATGTTGGTGCAAAGTAACCTGTTAGTTGATAACCCCAACTTGGATCGTAAGGATATTCCATGATTGGCATCAATTCAACATGTGTGAAATTCATGTCCTTGACATAAGTGACGAGCTCATTTGCTAAATCCTCATAGGTTAAAAACGTATGGTCTTCTAACCGTCGTTTCCATGACCCTAGATGTACCTCATAAATGGAATAAGGTGCATTTAAAGCATTGTGCTTTTGTCGCTTTTTCATCCATTTAGTATCCTTCCACTTATAAGGTTCATTCCAAACCACTGAAGCCGTTTTCGGTGGGTGTTCGCAACGCCTCGCATACGGATCTGCTTTTTCTGTTTTGATGTCGTTATTATGACTTTGTATTTTATACTTGTAAATACTGCCTTTGCCAACATGTGGTATAAATCCTTCCCAAATACCACTTTCATCCCATCTTACATTCAGCTTGTGCTCCCCTTCTACCCAAAAATTAAAATCACCAATAACCGAAACCATTTTAGCGCTAGGTGCCCAAACGGCAAAATAAGTGCCTTCTACACCATCAACAGTGATGATGTGAGAGCCCATTTTTTCATAAAGCTTGTAATGCTTTCCAGATTTAAAAAGATTGATGTCAAAATCGGTAAAAAGACTATGTACTATTACTTCTGCCATAAATTAATCATTAATGATATTAGAGATTCCTTTCAATGGAATCACTGCCCAACGCGGACGTGAATTTAATTCGTAACCCAGTTCGTAAACCGCTTTTTCAAGCATGGCATATTTCAGTAAAAATATCCTTTCTTGATGGTAACCAATATTTAAGTTCGCTGCTTGTATTTTATCTACATAGGTTCCTAAAAATACCCCTTTTAAGTATTGGTATAAAATTTCACCTGCGGCAAACAAATCGTCCTGGGAATGTTTATACAATTCCACATTGTTAAAAATCGTTGCATAAATAGCATAATGGAATGATCTAAATAAACCTGCCACATCCTTTAAAGGTGGCTGTTTGACCTTTCTATCACGAATCGTACTTTCCGGTTCGCCTTCAAAATCCAAAATGTAAAAGTCATCATCTTTGACTAATACCTGACCCAAATGATAATCGCCATGTACACGAATGCGTTCACCTTTCAATTTGGTCCAATCAAAATTGACAAAGCGCTTTCTAATATCATTCTTTCTCTCTAAAAATTCATTCGCTAATTCTAATGCTAAGCCATCTAATTTATGTAAGCTATTCTCAATAGTATTCAAACGATTTTGAAATTGGTAAAGCAATCTATTTTTTAACCATACGGTATAATCACCATTAAAATGAGTTGGTGTAAAAGCCGTATCCTCAAATTCACTACCTAAAGCAATATGCATCTCAGCAGTTCGCTTGGCGAGTGTTTGAATTTTCGTAAATACATTTAGTCCTACCCAATCAATAATCTCTGGTGGCACATCTGTAATTTGTAATCTGCCAAAATCTTCCGTTTTTGGCAATCGCTTCACCTGAATATTTTTGTACTCTAAATTAGAAAACACCTTATGGAACTCTTTCAACATATATTCCCAAGCATCACCTTGATTTTCTACCATCTCTTGCATAAGACCAATGGTAATATTTACGTTTTCATGATCCTTGATTTGGATACTCCCAAGGTACGCAGGTGTGTTTTTAAAGTCCTTTTTATCGGATAAAAAGCGACTCATCTCATAATCTGGATTTCTGTCGGCATAGATCCGTCTAAAAAACTTTAAGACATATTTTTCATTATAGACAATAGAGGTGTTGCTTTGCTCCATTCCCATATATCTTGAAGACTCATAAGTACAATCGTTGAAATTTTCACTTTTATGATATCGAACACGTGTTTTATCCTTAGGAATCGCTGTTAAAATACGTTCAAAGACTACTTTTCTGAAAGCTTCCAAATTAATAGCATCGATAATAAAACCTTCTTGGTCTCGAATACTAATGGGTAGAATCCTATCGTCTTGAGCAAAACTCTCATCAGAAACAAAAGCAATCGGTAAAAAGTAATGTTGGTAAAAAGCCTCTGTGAAATTCACTTCTAAAATAAGGCCATAGTACATTTCGTCATGCTGCTGAATTCTAAAATATTCAGAAAGTTCAATGTATTTCATCTTACTTGCCTTGCCACCATACCAGCGTTGTTTTGAAATATAAGTTTCCAAGACATCCGACAAAAATACCTTGATGAATTCTTCATTTTCTAGAAGTTCCTCCCATTTATCATTGAAATTATAAGGTGGTTTCAATGCCGTTGCTTTTATGTCCTTTTTAGCCATTTTACTTGTTTATCTTAAAAATATGAAATGGAAGTGTCGGATGCAACTCCACGAAATTCCATTCATGATCCCAGTTGTAGCTACTTCCCGTCACTAAATCTTCCATACGCAATTGTTGGCCTTCGTGAACGCCTAAATCACTTAGTGGTAATTGCACATTGCCTTGTTGCGCATAGTATTGATCCAGACTAATCACAATCAACAATTCATTTGTTTTCTCTTGATTCCATTTGTAAAACGCCATTAAATTATCATTTTCAATATGACAAAACTTTATGTTATTAGTCTGCTGCAAAGCCTCATTTTGATGGCGAATAGCATTTATTTTTGAAATCAATAAGGTCAATTTATTTTCAAGAAACCAATCATAATTTTTAATCTGAAATTTCTCAGACATGTAATATTCTTCTTTTCCCGGAATGGCCTCACTAATCATTTGCTCGAAGACGGGTCCATAAATACCAATACTAGAACTTAAAGTCGCTGCCAAAGCATAACGTTGAAGATATTTAGATTCGTTAGCGCCTTGCAAATGATAGGGATTGATATCTGGTGTGTTAGGCCAAAAATTAGGTTGCATATACTCACGTTGATCCGTCTGCGTCAATTCGGTCATATATTCAATCAATTCATGCTTATTATTACGCCATGTGAAATAGGTGTAAGATTGCGAATACCCTTCTTTGGCTAGTCGTTGCATCACTTTTGGCTTGGTAAAGGCTTCGGCTAAGAAAATCACATCCGGATGCTTTTTTTTCACTTCGGAAATGAGCCAATTCCAAAAATAATAAGGTTTGGTATGCGGATTATCAACACGGAAAACATGAATACCACAATCTATCCAATAGAGCATGGTGTCCAGACATTCTTTCCAAAGGTTTTTATAATCCTTACTTTCCCAATAGATTGGTAAAATATCCTGATATTTTTTAGGCGGATTTTCGGCGTATTGAACCGTCCCATCTGGTCGCCATTTAAACCAATCTGGATGTGCGGTTACCCATGGATGATCTGGTGCTGCTTGTAAGGCATAATCCATGGCAATTTCTATATCTAATGCTTTGGCCTTTTTTATGAGGCGCTTAAAATCACTGATAGTTCCTAATTGCGGGTGTAAATCTTTATGACCACCATACTTGGAGCCAATTCCCCATGCGGAACCTACATCGTCGTTTTGAGCTTCAGTGGTATTATTTTTACCCTTTCGATTCACTTCGCCAATTGGATGAACTGGCGGAAAATATAAGGTGTCAAATCCCATTTTAGCGACTCTTGGCAAAAGGCGTTCACAATCTTTAAAAGTTCCGTGTTGCCCTTCTTCCTCTGCTGCTGAACGTGGGAAAAACTCGTACCAGGTACTAAATCTCGCCTTTTTACGATCCACATACACTTGTAAAGCTTCAGTCTCATTGGCTAGGTGCTTTTCAGGAAAATTTACAAATAGCTTGTGTAGTTTATCACTTTTTGCTTCAGCAATGGCTTCATCATATTGCGAAGGTTCTTTAAATATGTCTATGCAATGCTGAACATAGGCTTTATCAGCTTTTGTTACACGGGTCAATAACGGTTCCAAATAAGTCACACCTTCAAGAAGTTCAGACTTCACGTGTTGATTATCAGCAATCTTGCGTTCAATACCATGTTGCCAATTCAATGCATAATCAACCCACCCTTGTACTTTATAGTTATAAAATCCTTGTTTTGACACAAAAAATGACGCCTTCCATTCGTCATTAATGACGTGGTGCATTCTCACTTCACTCCACTGACGTTCTTTTTCATGCTTAAACAAAACTGAAGCTGCTATCACATCATGACCATCCACAAGAACATGTGCATCCACATTCACAATTTCATTAACAATACGTTTTATAAAGAATTCTCCACCATTAATTTGAGGTGTCACTGCATCGATGACGACGCGCTGTTGTTTTTGCATTTTGTTGGTTAATTGTTTAATAGGAATGTGAAATTACTAAAAATCGTTGCAATTTTCATCAATATATTAATAATATCAGTTAAATATTAAATTTATAACGTTTTCGTAAGTTCTTAACTATTCTTTCGACTATAAAAACTGTAAACATTATATTTATAACATGAAAAAATTAGCGCTCCTATTTGTTGTCATCTTATGTTTCAGTTGCAACTCATCAGCCCAAAAACAGCAAGAAAAAAAAGACAAAGAATTTCCAGTTACAAAGACTGAAGAACAATGGAAAAAAGAACTTACAGCCGATCAATATTATGTGCTGAGACAAGAAGGTACAGAACGCCCTTTTTCTAGTCCGTTAAATAAAGAATACAGTGAAGGCGTTTATCATTGTGCCGCTTGCAACACACCCTTGTTTAAGAGCGAGCACAAATTTGATTCTGGAACTGGATGGCCAAGTTTTGACAGAGAAATTGAAGGTAACGTAGAATTTTCAACCGATTATAATCTAGGGTATGCTAGAACTGAAGAACACTGTGCGACCTGCGGTGGACACTTAGGCCATGTTTTTAATGACGGTCCGAGAAAGACCACAGGCAAACGTCATTGTATTAATGGTGACGCCTTAAAATTTGTTCCATCAAAATAACTGGTATTATTTAAGACAATCCGTGTTATTATAACGAACTCAAAAAAGAAACCATGGAGACATCTTATCTCACCAGCATTGTCAAACAGTTTAAGTATTACAAATCCTTAGGGGATCAAACAATCGCTCAATTCAATTTTGATCAGCTAAAAAAAGAAGTTGTTGAAGACACCAATTCTGTAGCGATTATCATCAAACATATTTCCGGTAATATGCTAAGTAGATGGACCCATTTTTTAACAGAAGACGGTGAAAAACCTTGGAGACAGCGAGATGATGAGTTTATCGATCATTTCAATTCTAAGGAAGAGCTCCTTTCAGCTTGGGAAGCAGGATGGACATGCCTTTTTAATGCTTTAGAATCTTTAAACAGCCAACACCTTGAACAGTTGATCTACATTAGAAATCAAGGCCATACTGTCACAGAAGCGATTAATCGTCAATTAGCCCACTACGCTTACCACGTCGGACAAATGGTTTTTTTAGGGAAACTTTTAAAAGGAAAAGACTGGATGTCACTTTCAATACCTAAAGGAAAATCAGAGACTTACAATCAGGAGAAATTCCGCCAAGAAAAAGGTCGCAGACATTTTACGGATGACCTTTAATATTACGATTTGGTTTCGTAACTTCGTAACCTCAAAATTTCAATTAAAAAAAGACTCATGAGTAAATACGATATTATTGTACTTGGTAGTGGTCCTGGAGGCTACGTAACAGCAATTAGAGCATCGCAATTAGGCTTTAAAACTGCTATTGTAGAGAAAGAAAGTTTAGGTGGTGTATGTTTGAACTGGGGCTGTATCCCAACCAAGGCTTTACTGAAATCAGCACAGGTTTTTGAATATTTAAAGCATGCTGAAGATTATGGGCTTTCTGTAAAGGAGGCTAGTCATGACTTCGATGGCGTTGTTAAACGCAGTCGTGGTGTCGCTGATGGTATGAGCAAAGGTGTTCAGTTCTTAATGAAGAAAAATAAGATTGATGTTATTGAAGGATATGGCACCTTAAAAACAGGTAAAAAAATTGAAGTTGATGGCAAAGAATACAGTGCAGATCATATCATTATAGCGACTGGTGCTCGTTCAAGAGAATTACCAAGTTTGCCGCAAGACGGTAAAAAAGTTATTGGTTACCGTGAAGCAATGACCCTAGATAAACAACCTAAAAAAATGATTGTCGTAGGTTCCGGAGCTATTGGTGTTGAGTTTGCGTATTTCTACAATTCGATGGGTACAGAAGTTACCATTGTAGAATATATGCCGAATGTCGTTCCTGTAGAAGATGAAGATGTTTCCAAGCAATTGGAACGCTCTTTTAAAAAGAGTGGCATCAACATTATGACATCTGCAGAAGTCACCAAAGTGGATACCTCAGGATCTGGTGTAAAAGCCACCGTTAAAACTAAAAAGGGAGAAGAAGTTCTAGAAGCTGATATTGTATTATCTGCGGTAGGTATTAAATCCAATATTGAAAATATCGGTCTTGAAGATGTAGGTATTGCCACTGATCGCGATAAAATTTTAGTGAATGATTATTACCAAACTAACATTCCTGGATATTATGCTATTGGTGATGTAACACCAGGACAAGCACTTGCTCACGTAGCATCTGCTGAAGGAATTCTATGTGTGGAAAAAATAGCTGGTCAACATGTTGAGGCCCTTGATTATGGAAATGTTCCGGGTTGTACGTATTGCTCACCAGAAATAGCAAGCGTTGGACTCACAGAGAAACAAGCGAAAGATAAAGGCATTGAAATCAAAGTTGGGAAATTTCCTTTCTCAGCTTCAGGTAAAGCCAGTGCTGGTGGAAATAAAGATGGTTTTGTCAAAGTTATTTTTGATGCTAAATACGGTGAATGGTTAGGCTGCCACATGATTGGTGCTGGTGTGACTGATATGATTGCTGAAGCCGTTTTAGGACGAAAATTAGAAACAACAGGTCATGAAGTCTTGAAAGCTATCCACCCTCACCCAACCATGAGTGAAGCGGTTATGGAAGCTGTGGCAGATGCCTATGACGAAGTCATACATTTGTAAGAACCATCCACTGCAACATATAAAGCGATTTGAATATTCAAGTCGCTTTTTTTTGTTAAAACTTATAGCCAGCTCCTAAAAACAAGCCGTTGGGAGCCACTTCATTAAATCCTAATACAAATTTCATATGCAGATCTAAGTGATTAGAAAGATTATAGGCCGTTGCAATATCGCCTCTTACTTTTAACTTGTTATTGAAAAAATCGAAGAAATAATTAAGACTCGGGCCTGCTAAGAAGTCTAATCGATCCGATAATCGAAACTTAGCATATATTGGCGCATTGATAAATTGGAAATCCGTTAAACTGATATATAAAACTTCTGGTTGAATGGACACAAACTCGTCGACTTCAAAATCGGCAAAAACGCCACCATAGTATCCTACTTCCGTTTCAATATTATTACCAAATTGTGCTTCAGTGACCTTAAAAAAGGTCAAATTTAATCCGCCTTTCACACCAAAGTTCACAGGAGATTGTGACAAAGCTGTCAGCATTGAAAAAAAGCAGCAGGAAGTTACAAGTATTTTAGTCCATTTCATTGAGAACATAACGTATTTATCCTATCAAATATTATGTGCTTAAAAAGCTCTGAATTGCCAATTCATAACTTTGCAATCCAAAACCCAGAATTACACCTCTGGCATTTGGTGAAATATACGATTGATGTCTAAATTCTTCCCTTGAAAACGTATTAGAGATATGGACTTCCACAACAGGCGTTTCTATAGCTTTGACCGCATCACCAATGCCTACAGATGTATGGGTATAGGCCGCTGCATTTAATATAATACCGTCATAATTGAAACCAACCTCGTGCAGTTTATCTATAATCTCACCTTCTACATTAGACTGAAAATGTTCTAAAGTAATTTCAGCATATTTGTTCTCTATGGTATTGAAAAAATCTGTAAACGAGAGGTTACCATAAATATTGGTTTCACGCTTTCCTAATAAATTAATATTTGGGCCGTTGATGATAATGAGTTGCTTCATAGCATAAAGATATTAAAATTAAAGCATAAAAAAGCCGAAGCATGTGCTTCGGCTTTTCATATTAAGCTTATTATTCTATGTCATTAGAATTTGTAAGTCACTCCAAAGTTGATATCTGATAAATCTAAGTTCAATCCAAAAGTGTTTAATGCTTCAGCTCCTTCAAAATCAGCTTTTGAACTTGTGTAAGACAATGCTCCAATTGACGCTCTTAAAGATAAACAATCAGAAACGAAATAGTTAACACCTGGTGAAACAGCAATTCCAAAACTATTAGTTTTTAACTCCTCATCAATTCCTTCGAACTCTTCTTTAGAACTTACGTAAGCAACTCCTGCTCCTAAAGTAAAAGAAAATTGATTAGATGGCGTGAAAAAGTAAGTTGCACCTACACCAGCACCAAATTGTGATTGCTTATCTTCTGCATCTCCTACTTCTTGTTTTTGTGATCCAAATAATAAATTGAATTCTAATGCAATGTTATCAGAAATAAAGTATCCTACTGCAGGTGAAAACGTTAAGTTGTTTTCTTTTACTTCATCTTGTGATGCACTGTTAAATCCAACAGTTCCAGAAACGTAAACATCTCCTTCTGCAAACCCACCAGTTGTGTTCTCATCTTGTGCATTTACATTTGTAAATCCGAATACTGCAATTGCAGCCATAAGTAATAATTTTTTCATAATAATTAAGTTTTAAAAATTTGGTTTTCCATTTAATTGGTCGGCAAATATAGATGTTGGAAACTTAACAAACAAGAAAAAACGCATTAATTAATGCATTTCATCGATAAAAATATGTATTTCAACGAGTTGCAACCCTAAAAACGTCGGATTTTAAAAAGTGATCGCTAGGAAGTTATCATTCACATATGTGCTTGTTAGAAGCGGTAACCCAGACCAATAAACAAATAATTAAACTTGGCTTGAACATTCGTGTCATTTAACTCCGCAATATCTCCATTCAAACGATTAATAAGTCCAAATGAATAACGTGCATCCAGTATAAGTTGCTCAGTGATATCGAAGGCTGCACCTAAGCCAATTCCGATTCCTAATCGTTTTAGACCTTCTGAGGCTTCCGCATCTAATAAATAATCAAACTGAGGGCCAGCCATCAGGTGAAAACGATCATTCACATGAAATTGAGCTAAAATTGGTAAGAAGAGTATATCTGTACTCTCGCCATCCTGACTATAACTTCCATATAATAATTCGGAATGAATTCCGAAGGCTTCGGAAATTGACAAATCACCAAAAACACCAACGTAAAATCCAGAGACATCTTCAGATACGGTGATATTATCTACATTAATTCGTAACACAGTTGATGAGAATCCGGCTTTAGCTCCAAAAGTCATTTCAGAACTATTATCAGTAGCTTCTTGAGAATGTCCTATTAATAGTCCCATAAAGATTGTAAATACAAGTGATATGTTATTTTTCATAAGATATTAGATGTAATAATTTGATTGACTTTACTATAAGGAAAGATAGATGTTCGGTTATTATTAAACAAATAAAAGGGAGCTGTTTTAAAACTTTAACAATGATCATTAAAAAAAGGGAGACTGAAACAGTCTCCCTTTTTTTATTAACTTCTTAGGTGTGATTAGAATTTATATCCAACACCAATATAAAAACCGCTTAATTTAGCAGAAACACCATCAGGAGCATCTTCAACTAAATTAGCTAAACCTAGACTATATCTAGCTTCAACTAAGAATTGTTCTGAAATATCGTAAGAAGCACCTGCTTCAATACCATAGTTAAAAGAACTAAAACCTTCAGCAGAATCTGTTAAGATACCTAATGCTGGACCAGCTAAAATGCTAAACTCTTCAGAAACAGAATAGTTTGCCATTAATGGAATGTGAATTTCACTAGCATCTGTAACTGAAACGTACATAACTTCTGGTTGGAATGCAAACTCATCAGAAAGTCCGATTTGTGCAAAAACACCGACATAGAAACCTGTTTCAGAACCTGTAGCACTGATACCTTCTACTTCAACTTTACTAGATGCTAAATCAACACCAGCTTTAGCTCCAAAAGTGGTTTCTTGAGCAGTTACATTCGTTAATCCAAAAACTGCAACAGCAGCTAATAACATTAATTTTTTCATAATTAAAAGTTTTAAAATTGATTAGTACAAACTAAATACTTTTTTTTTAGATTATAAACATTTTTAAGCATGTTATTAACAATTTTATAAACATTTTTTAATAGACTCTTGATTTACAGTCTCTTAAATTCAGACATTATTAACATTTTTCCTTTAAAATACGGCAAATGGCGTATGTATTATTAACTTAAAAGCCAGGTTTTTATAGTATTTTTACACAAGAAATTCTTCTATTAAATAGTAAAACAACCCTATGAAGTGGCAATATGCACTGACTGATTACGTACATTATCTTAAAATTGAAAGAGGTTTGAGCGCTAATTCTATTAGTAATTACCGCATGGATGTTGAAAAACTAATCCACTTTTTAGAAGATAAAGAGGATAAGGCTTCACCCATCGACATAGATCATGAAACGATTCAGTCTTTTATATATGAAGCTTCCAAACAAATCAATCCGAGATCGCAATCGCGTTTAATTTCGGGATTGCGAAGTTTTTTTAGTTATCTAGTGTTTGAAGATTACAGACAAACCAATCCTTTAGACCTCATTGAATCGCCTAAACTTGGTCAGAAACTTCCGGATACCTTATCCATTGATGAAATTGATGCCTTAATACGAGCTATTGACCTCTCCAAAACTTATAACAACGTATGTATCGGTGAACGCAATAGAGCGATTTTAGAAACACTTTACAGTTGTGGTTTACGTGTTAGCGAACTGATTAACCTTACATTGTCTGATTTATTTTTTGAAGAAGGATTCATAAAAGTAACAGGTAAAGGCGATAAACAGCGCTTTGTTCCCATCGGAGAAACCACACAAACATATATTAATATTTGGAAAGGTATTAGACAACATATGTCTGTGCAACCCGAAGATAAAGACACCTTGTTTCTAAATAACAGAGGTAAAAAATTAACGAGGGCCATGATTTTTACCATTATTAAAGATCTCGCCAAAGCCATTAACCTCAATAAAGTCATTTCTCCGCACACCTTTAGACATTCATTTGCGACACATCTCTTAGAGAATGGTGCAGACCTCAGAGCCATTCAGTTAATGTTAGGACACGAAAGCATTACAACCACTGAAATCTATATGCATGTTGACCGCTCACACCTGAAAGAAGCCCTACTGACCTACCATCCAAGAAAATAATAAATTTTTGTGGAGCGTACACTAGATGAAGGTAGTACATTTACATTATCCTTTAATAATAAAAAAGCACTCTTATGAGAGTGCTTTTCATTTAAGGCGTATTGACACAATTTATTTAGCAATATTAACGGCCCTTGTTTCTCGGATCACGGTAACTTTCACCTGACCTGGATAGGTCATGTCTGTTTGTATTTTCTGTGAAATTTCAAATGATAAGTTTGCAGCTTGTTCATCAGAAACCTTTTCACTTTCAACCATGACCCGCAATTCACGTCCTGCTTGAATGGCATAAGCTTTATTGACACCATTAAATCCGAAAGCCACATCCTCTAAATCTTTCAAACGTTGGATGTAGGAATCTAAAACTTGTCGTCGCGCTCCTGGTCGCGCTCCTGAAATAGCATCACAAACCTGTACAATCGGTGATAATAAGGTCGTCATCTCAATTTCATCGTGGTGCGCACCAATCGCATTACAAACTTCTGGTTTTTCACCGTGCTTCTCTGCCCATTGCATCCCCAAAATAGCATGTGGTGTTTCCATATCGGCTTCTGAAGAAGGTACTTTACCAATATCATGTAAAAGACCTGCACGTTTCGCTAGCTTAGGGTTCAATCCTAATTCTGCTGCCATGACACCACAAAGTTTAGCAACTTCACGCGAGTGTTGCAGTAGATTCTGCCCATATGACGAACGATACTTCATACGTCCAACTAATTTAATGAGTTCTGGGTGCAACCCATGAATTCCTAAATCGATAACCGTACGTTTACCGACCTCGACAATTTCTTGTTCAATTTGCTTCTGAGTTTTTCTAACCACTTCTTCTATACGCGCTGGATGTATTCGTCCGTCGGTCACTAATTTGTGAAGTGATAAGCGCGCAATTTCTCGACGAACAGAATCGAAGCAAGATAGGATAATGGCTTCTGGCGTATCATCAACAATGATCTCAACACCTGTAGCTGCTTCAATCGCTCGGATATTTCGACCTTCACGTCCAATAATTCGTCCTTTAACATCATCAGATTCAATATTAAAAACAGAAACACAGTTATCAATAGCCTCTTCCGTGCCTATCCGTTGAATGGTATTGATAATCACTTTTTTAGCTTCCTGTTGCGCTGTCAGTTTTGCTTCTTCCAAGGTGTCTTGGATATAGCTCATGGCATCAGTCTTTGCTTCGCCTTTAAGCGACTCCACTAATTGTTCCTTAGCATCTTCTGCCGATAATCCAGAGATCACTTCTAATTGTTTAATCTGGCTTTTATGTGCTTTTTCTAGCTCCTCTTTTTTCTTTTCAAGAAACTCAAGCCTGAAGTCATAATCCTTTATTTTAGCTTCTAAAGATTGATTGGCTTTCTTAGTTTTAGAAAGTTCGCTTGACACCTGTGACTCTTTGTCTCTAGTGCGCTTTTCAGCTTCTGCCATTTTTTTATCTCTAGATAAAATGACTTTTTCGTGTTCCGCCTTTAATTCAATAAATTTTTCTTTTGCTTGTAATATTTTATCCTTTTTAATGGATTCACCCTCACTCTTAGCCTCTTTCAATATTGAATTAGCTTCGCTCTTCGCATCCTTAATTAGTTTTGACGCATTATTTTTTTCAAGTGTTTTTGCAATTATATATCCGAGTACTACACCAAGTACCACGCCTCCTACAATCATTAAAATTGTGTTCGTTTCCATGTTTAGTTAGTTTTTATGTATAAAAAAAGCCTACATCAGTTTTGGATTCTGTATAAACTCCTTAAAAACAAGTTTAGGGCTAACAAACTGATCAAAAATCTGCTCAAAGGCAGCCCGATTTTACAGCTTAAACTCACCCTTTTTAAAGAATTAACGTTGAGTTTATCAAAAAATAATAACTAATGTAGGCAGTAACCTATGTTTATTTAAAAGAACGTTATGCACTTAAGTGTTCATGAAGCAAGTCATTTAAAGCATTTAGCTTGTCCTCTACTTCTTCGCTCACACTGGCTTTATCTATTTTTTTCTGTTCCACTTGAGACGCAAATTGCAAAGCACACATGGCTAAGACATCTTGCTTATCCCTTACGGAATAGTTTTGCTCAAACTGACCAATCATGGCTTCAATTTTCTTAGCTGCTTTTCGTAGTCCTTCCTCTTGACTTGGCGCAATCGTTAAAGGATATACTCTGTTCGCTATAGATAGCTTTATTTTAAGCTGTTCTGCCATTCATTTTATTTTACACTATTCAGATAATTGGGCAATACAATGATCAATATCTCTGATTAATGTGTTTATTTTGAGCTTGGTTTCTCTGTTATTCTCGTCACTGCCAAGTAATGAATTTGCAATTTTGAGTGATTCATATTTTTCAACCCAAGTACTTATTTCTTCCTGTTGTTGAATATTTTTCTGTTGTTGCATCTCTAATTGTTCTGAAATCTTAGCATTGGTTTGCTTTAACACCTCTAACTTGTGTAAAACTTTGCTAATTTTATTCTCGAGAGAATTTACAACATCTTCAATTTTACTCATTTACAAAATTCAATACTGATGTAACAAAGTTAACATACTGAACGAAAATTAGCAATTGTTTTTATATTAATTTTAAAATTTCCACGTTCAACTTAGCTATAGTGCCTTATTCCTAACATTTTACCTGAAAAACAAACCAGATTTTTAACGTGTATTTATTCGTTATTTCTACTTTTTTTCTGATATTTCCGTCCGAATAATAAATAATTACCGTGTAGAATATTTTCTATATTCAATAAATTTAAATATTTTTACGTTATAACATACGAACGCTAAATTATGAGTCCTAAACTGCTATTGTTTTTTTGCTTTTCTTCTTTATGCTTTGCTCAATCGCCTTATCCACAAGATTATTTTAGAAGTCCTTTGGATATTCCGCTAGTGCTTTCAGGAAGTTTCGCTGAATTACGATCGAATCACTTCCATTCTGGTTTGGATATTAAGACGCAGCAACGCACTGGTTTAGATGTGATTGCCGCTGCTGAAGGCTATGTGAGTCGTATTAAGGTATCTCATTTTGGTTATGGCAAGGCACTTTATATTACACATCCCAATGGATATGTTAGTGTGTATGCGCATTTAAGCAAGTTTTCTCCAAAAATTGAACGCTATATTAAAGCTTGTCAATATCAGAAGGAAAGCTACGAAGTAGAAATGTTTCCATCACCTAATGAATTACCTATCTCCTCAAATGAACTGGTAGCTTTTTCTGGTAATTCTGGAAGTTCAGGTGGACCGCATCTACATTTCGAAATTAGAGATAATGAAGAACGTCCAATTAATCCGATGCTCTTTGGATTAGATATTAAGGACACGAAAAGACCTACGCTGACAGGTGTTTATGCTTATCCGAAAAACCGTAAATCGCATGTAGAGCACGAAAAAAAACGCGTAGAATTACGATTAATCCCTCAAAGTAATGGTGACTATAAAACGGCGCCTATAGAAGCGCTTGGTGATATCGGCTTTGGAATTGTGAGTTATGATCAGTTGGATTTTGCCTATAACAAAAATGGCTTGAACAATATCCAAACGTTTTATAATGGCAATAAGAGTTTTGAAATGGATTTTAAGCGTTTTAGTTTTGACGAATCCAAACACATTAATCGCTATATCGATTATGAGATCTACAAAAAAGAAAAATCAAGAATTCAAAAGCTATTTGTGGAATCAGGGAATGTTTTAAGCATGCTCAAAGATGTGGATGCGAATGGCTACATCAAAGTTGAAGATAGCACCAGCACAGTCTATAAAGTTAGACTTCGAGACTTTAAAGGAAATGAATCTTGGTTATCTATTCCTATTAAAGGTACTCCTGTAAAAGAAAAACTGGAAGCCCCTGAATTATTGCCTAACCACTTTATACAAGCCAACCAAGTTAATGAACTACAGAAGGATCATATTTCCGTCTATTTTCCGAAGCAAACCTTCTATGATGACTTTCACATTGATTTCAATGTAAGTAATGATACCTTGACCCTACATAAGGATATTGTCCCACTGTTAAAAAGTTACACGATAAAATACGACATCAGTAATTATGATGATGAAGACAAGGAAAAACTATTTATTGCCAAGTTATACGGTTATTATCAGCGTCCGAGTTATATTAGTACGAAACGGTTTGGAAACACACTATCAGCAAGGACAAAATATCTCGGTACCTTCGCTTTAGCTAGCGATACTATAAATCCTACAATTGAACCCTTAAATTTCCAAGATGGTAAATGGATTAGCAAATTAGATTACCTCAAAGTTAAAATTGACGATGATCTTTCCGGTATTAGTAATTACAGAGCCACCATTAACGGAAAATGGATTTTGATGGAGTATGATTATAAAAAAGACACCTTGACCTACGACTTTAGTGATGGAGTAAATTCGGAAACCGAAAACAATCTTAAAATAATTGTTACCGATAATGTTGGAAATAGTACTACATTTGAAGCAACATTTTTTAGAAAATAAAAACAACCCTTTTGAAGCTAAAGATCTTACTATTCATTGCCTTTCTAGGTTTTTCGTTCTTAGGAATATCACAAACTGCTACCATCAAAGGCGTCATTCTCGATGACAATAACGTCCCTATTTCTGGTGTCAACATCAAAGCTGAAACGACTGGAACCACTAGTAATATAAATGGTTTTTATGAAATAAAAGTGCCTTCAGATCAAAACATCACCTTAGTTTTTACGCACGTGTCGCATAAATCTGTAGAACAAACTTTCAATTTAAAGAATGGTCAAGTACTAGAATTTCATCCTGTTATGAAAATTGATGTGCAGCAAATTGGACTTGTCGTGATTAATACCAACACCAAACAATCTGTTGATGGTGTTACCACCATTACACCAGAAGTATTGCGAACCATCAAAGGAGCACAACCTGGTGTTGAGAATATCTTAAAAACCTTACCTGGCGTTAATATTTCCAACGAATTGAGCACGCAGTATTCTGTACGTGGTGGAAATTTTGACGAAAACTTGGTATACGTCAACGAAATAGAAGTCTATCGTCCATTTTTAATCCGTTCTGGTCAGCAAGAAGGTTTGAGCTTCGTGAATACGGATCTTGTTCAAAACGTCGATTTTTCCGCAGGAGGTTTTCAGGCAAAATATGGCGACAAACTGTCGTCGGTTCTCGATATCACTTATAGAAATCCTATAAAATTTGGCATGCGTGCAGAAGCTAGCCTTTTAGGAGGAAGCCTAGCAGCAGAAACCGTCAGCAAAGACTCTAAGTTTTCTGGAATTGTTGGTTTGCGTTACCGTGACAATAGTTTATTTATTAATTCTCTTGAAACTGAGACCAATGTCCGTCCGGTGTTCGCAGATGCACAAACCTATCTCACCTATCGTTTTTCTGACAAATTTCATCTAAATTTTCTCGGAAATATCTCATTGAATAACTATACCTTCAGACCTAAAAATAGACAAACCAATTTTGGAACTCTTGATGAACCCGTGGCACTTCTTGTATTTTATGAAGGTCAAGAAAAAGATCAATACTTTACGACTTTCGGTGCGTTTAAAGCCAACTACTTTGTCAATGATAACCTTACATTAAAACTCATCACTTCAGGATATCATACCACGGAAGAAGAATACTTCGATATACTCGCTCAATATCGCTTAGGTGAAGTCAATAGTAGTATTGGAGACGAAAATCTTGGAGAAGTTGAGTTTTCCGAAGGCATTGGTTCGCAATTAACGCATGCCAGAAATGACCTCGATGCGGTTATCGTAAATATAGAGCACAAAGGAGATTATAACATTGATGAAGAAAGTACCTTGGAGTGGAGTGTAAAATACACCCATGAAGATATTCGAGACCGACTCATAGAATGGGAAGTGATTGATAGTGCTGGATTTTCAGTGAGACCTCCTATTTTTGACATTCCCAACAATCAACCCTATGAACCTTTCGAAGGGCCACTGGTAGCTTTTGAAAATATTAGAGCCACGAATTCAGTCAAAATTGATAGACTTCAAGCCTATGCACAATGGAGCAAGCGAACGACTTTAGGTAACAATGACGTATTTTACAATGCTGGTGTGAGAATACATAATTGGAACGTGAATAGCGCCATACCTAATGAAGATGGTGTCTCCTCCTCTACACAAACCGTCTTTAGTCCGAGAGCACAATTTGCTATCAAACCGGATTGGGAGAAAGACATGTTATTTAGAATTGCAGGTGGTGTTTATTACCAACCGCCTTTTTATCGCGAGTTAAGAGACTCCTCCGGAACGGTTCAACCGAATGTAAAAGCACAAAAATCGCTTCATTTGGTCTTAGGTAATGAGTACAGTTTTAATATCTGGGATCGACCATTTAAATTGGTTTCCGAAGCATATTATAAACATTTAAGCGACGTGAATCCTTACACACTAGAAAATGTCAGGATTAGATATAGAGCTAAGAATAATGCAAAAGCCTATGCTTATGGTCTTGATTTACGATTAAACGGTGAGTTTGTACCTGGCACAGAGAGTTGGTTTAGCTTTGGTTATTTAAAAACTGAAGAAAATATTGATGACCGCGGATTTATTGCCAGACCAACAGATCAAAGACTTAAATTTGGAATCCTGTTTCAAGACTACGTCCCTAACATTCCAGATCTAAAGATGTATTTGAATTTAGTATATAATACGGGTGTTCCTGGTGGCTCACCTAGTTATGCTGATCCTTATGATTTCCAAACGAGATTACGAGATTACAGGCGTGCAGATTTAGGAATTTCTTATGTCCTAGTCGATCCTAACAAAACTTATACCTCCGCTTGGAAGCAAAAACTCAAGGAGTTTTCTATAGGTGTAGAAATTTTCAATATGTTCAATGCGCAGAACACGATTACTAATACTTGGGTACGCGATGTTTATAGTAAACGTCAATTTGCAATTCCAAACTTTTTGACACCAAGAGTTTTCAATGTTCGCTTATCCACACGGTTTTAAATAGCATCATAAAATTATCGCCTCTTAAAGTCCTTATCCCAGACGCCTGACATTCATTGGATTAAGTTATTTCAAAAAGTGTATTTTTATGACTTTCAATTCTTTAAATTATGGTTCGTCTATTCATTTTTACACTCATACAGTCTATCATTGCATCGACTGCCATATTTGCGCAAACACCAAAACTGTACGATGCAACAGCATTAGATAGTTTATACGAGAACCTCAAGTCTAGTCCCAAACCAAATGTTGATCTTGGTATTTTTGATACGATTACATATTCAATAGCTAAAATAGATAATGACACGATCGCTGGAGATTTGTATCACCGATTTGCTAATCTCCGATTAGATATGGGACATTGGGATAGTGTGTCATTACAGATTCATGAAAAAGGATTTGAAAGAATTAAGGCTTCTGGCGATAATTGTAAATTAGCCATTAGTCAATTCAACTTAACGCGCTATGCGTTGTTTCAGGATCATCCCGAAACACTGGATCTTGCAAAAAAATCACTTAGGATTTCTGAGAAATGTGGAGACTTAAAGCAAATAGCCCATGCACAATCTTTTATTGGAGCCGCATATATCAACTTAACGGAGTATAAAAATGCTTTGAATTTCCTATTGGAATCCGAAAAAAATTATACATCTATAAAGGATTCTATGGGCATCGCCATGGTGAATTTGGATTTAGCCATGGTCTATTCCAATATGCAAGATCAATTACGTTCAGTCGCTAGTACAAAAAAAGCTGCTGACATCTATAAAAACAAAGGCAAAGACATCAACTACGCTGTCGCATTAATCGACATGTGTTCATCGTATTTAGATTTAAAGGAAACGGATAGTGTTATAAAGTACCTACCAATGGCCCATGAAATTGTCATCGATAAGCACCAATTGGCCAATGCCTATGTTTATCAACATTATGGTCATTTGAATATTCAACAAGGTCGTTATGATGAGGCCATCGATCATTTAAAAACATCGCTAGACATCAATAAATCCATTGATGACAGTAGCCTCAATGTTAATTTATACAATTTTCTTGTGGATGCATACAAGATGAAAGGCTCAAACGATACGGCATACAACTATGCCTTAAAGTCGGATTCCGTCGCAAAAAGTATAGGTGATAATGATTCAAAATTAGGTAGCCTTTTAACCCTTGCAAAATCGAGTTATGACGTCAATAAATTTCAACAAAGTCACGAAGCATTCTTAGCCTACATTCAATTAAAGGATAGTGTCTTAGGTCAAGAGAAAATAAAGGAAATCGCAGCATTAGAAAAATTTTATGAATCTGAAAAGAGAGAAAACCTTATCAAAATACAGCAACAAGAAAATGAACTCTTGAACTCCAAAAATAAAGCGGCCAATAATAGGAATATCGCCTTAATTATCTCCTTGTTTTTGCTTGGAGCCATAGGATATGCGCTAATAAACAAGTTTAGATTAAGAGCTACGAAACAAGAAGCTATCTCAAAATTAAAGGATTTGGAGAATGAAAATCTCAATCAAAAAATTGCTTACCACAAACGTGAGCTTGCATCAAAAGCCTTACATATAGCACAAAAAAATGAAATGCTTATGGAAACGCGAGACCATCTTAAAGCATTAAAAAAAGACAACCATAGCGACAAAGTTAATGAGCTCATTAATAAGCTCCATATAGACAAACAAATTAATGATAACTGGGATCAATTTACAAATCAGTTTATCGAAATGAATCCTGATTTTTATAAGCGTACGACCGAAAAATATCCCAATATTACTAAAAATGATATTCGCATGATTGCGCTTTTAAAAATGAAATACGATTCTAACGCTATTGCATCTCTTTTAAATATTTCATTAGAAGGCGTCAAAAAGGCAAGATATCGACTGCGAAAAAAACTACAATTATCCTCTGACGACAATTTAGAGAAACATATTATGGAAATCTAAGTCACTAGCTCAAAAATGATTTAAACACATCAATCACGTAATCTATCTCTTCTTTGGTATTGTACTTACTAAAAGAAAAGCGTATGGAGGGACATTCCAATTGCTGTGAATCCAAAATTTCGGCTAGCACATGTGATTTTTGAGAACTTCCACTTTGACAAGCACTACCCTTAGAGCAAGCAACACCTTTTAAATCCAATTGAAACTGTAGTAAAGATGCCTTGTCTTCTGTAATTGGTAGACGCAGATTTACAATGGTGTAGGCGCTCTTTTCAAGGTCTTCAGACCAGCCGTTAAATGCTATATCTGGTATTTCTGATTTTAAACATTTAATGAAGTAAGACTTCAATTCTGAAATGTAGTCACGCTCCTGCTCCAAGTTTGCATAAGACAGTTCCAAAGCCTTGTCTAAGCCGGCAATATTATGAATAGATTCGGTACCTGCGCGTAAACCGCGCTCCTGTTCGCCTCCAAAAATGATAGGTCGTAATCCGCTGTTCTTTCTAATCACAGCAAATCCAACACCTTTAGGACCGTGAAACTTATGAGCACTTGCTGCTATAAAATCTACTGGAATTTCTTGCAAGTCAAGTTTATAGTGACCTATCGATTGTACCGTGTCACTCTGAAAGAGTGCATGATGAGATTTACATAATTCACCCACCAATTTTAGATCGAGCTTGTTCCCTATTTCATTATTGATATGCATTAAAGATACCATCTGTTTTTTAGGCGATTGAAGCAATACCTCCAACTGAGCTAGGTCTATTTCTCCTTTAGAATTCACATTTAAAAATTGGACATTGATGCCAAACTGTTTTTCCAATTGTGAAATGGTATGTAGGATAGCATGATGCTCGATTCTACTTGTGATGATTTCCTGAACACCTAAGTCTCTTACAGCACTCATCAATATGAGATTATCAGCTTCAGTGCCACCTGAGGTAAATACTATCTCAGAGGCTGACACGTTAAAATAAGAGGCTATACGTTTTCTTGATGATTCAATTAAAGATTTAGATTGTCTTCCATAACTGTGTGTAGATGAAGGATTTCCAAAATTTGATTTCATCACATCATTCATGTGATCAATTACCTCATCACGAATTTGCGTGGTCGCCGCATTATCAAAATAAACCGTTTTCATATCTCATTTTATGTCCTACAAAGATGCAACTTTATTGCAGTTAATAAAACAACAAATTTGGGGGTTCAAAATAATTTGTTAATCCTAGCTATTAAACTTACAAATCTTTTATTTTTGTTTTTAAAATATCAAGCTATGAGACACTACACATACATTCTATTATTTCTTTTATTGACGATGTCTTGTGATGATGGTGATGTATTTGAGGTCGAGTTGGTTTTCGACCAAGAACTCGAACTTTGCGGAGATGATGACAGTGAATTTTACTTGCTCTACGACACGAAATTGGATCCTAGCGAATCATTAACACTTAAATTTCCTGTGAATACAGCAACGAGAGCTATTTTTACACCTACTGATAATCTCGGAGAACCTACAATGTTAACCATCAACGGTAACAATACCGCCTTTAATTACAGAACTTATGATGGCGATCCAGAAGATTTGATTTGTCAAATTATTCCGGAACCCGGTACGACAATTACTAACGATTATGAAGCGCAAGCAGGAGCCGAAGTCCTTTTTGTTTCAACGTTTGAAGATGATGATAATGACGGTATTCCTTCCATACTCGAAGGTCGTGGCGAATTAGATGAGAACGGTTTATATTCCAATGCCCAAGATACGGATGGTGATGGCATTCCCGACTACAGAGATCAGGACGATGATAATGATAATATTTTGACCTCAGCTGAGAATCCAAATTATGATGAAATATTAGGGTTGGTCAATGCACAAAATACAGATTTAGAACTTCCTGGAGGTGATACTATCCCTGATTATTTGGATGCTGATGACGACGGAGACGGTGTGCTAACGAGAAATGAAGACACCGATGACGAAGGTATTTCACCTTTGAATGATTTTGACACCTCTAATGGCGCGAATAATATTCCGAGGTACCGAGATCCTAACGCCACCGATGAATATATTCAATTGGAGTCATTGGTAAATCAATATACCAGACGGGTTTTTGTCGATGTCACTATTCTTCAAGCAAATATTGACATTTTAAGCATAGAACCTTTATATCTCGGAACGTATATTGGAGATGCTGAGCCAATTACTGAAGAGGATGAATAATTAGGGTTTTGGATTTTGATAAATGTATACTTCAGTTGCACCTAGTCCGTATTTCTGAAAATCGGCCGCATAATACTTGACATTGTCATAGCGACTAAACAGATATTCTAGCTCAGTCTTAAGCACACCTTCACCAACACCGTGAATAAATACCACTTTCTGAATCCGTTTTTTGATAGCGAATTCTAATTTATGTCTGGCTGTATCCAGTTGCAAATTAAGCATGTCAAAATTACTTAAATGCTTATTGGAAGTCGTGATTTGATGAATATGCAAATCTACTTCCATCGCAGGTAAATTGCGCTCTTTAGGCTTTGTCTTTATCGAAGTTTTCTTATCAGTCTGTTCTTTTTCGCTAATCACCTCACGAATGTTGACATCTGAAAACAGGTCTGAATTCACAGGTTTACTTTTGATAACTTCTGATAGTAGAAATGTCATCTCAAAACCATCATCAGTCTGAATGACAACGGAATCGTCCACAACCTTTAAGACAACACCTTCAATATCATCGTCCAAAACAGCTACCTGATCACCTTTTTTTAAAAGCATTATAAATTATTTTGATGGTCATTATCGCGATCTCGCTTGCTTGGAATATGACGTGAAATATTATAGATGCCGAGCATCAACATGACGATTCCACCAATGAGAATTAATTGGTTCTGCTCCTCTTGAGCTTGTGCATAAATGGCTATAATACCACCAATTACAATTAAAAAATAGCTGATTATTTTAGGCATAAAATGGATGTTGTCGAAAATTGTTACAATTCATCGAAAATACTGATATTATTTAATAAAATAAAGCAACTTAGCTTTAATTATTTTTAGTATATTTAAACCATTAAACTATTGATAGTGAAAATGTTAATCAACCAAAGAGTCCTTCTAACCATTATTGTGTTGACGTTATTCAATTTGAGTAATGCACAAGTAGGTGTTGGGACAACAACACCTAACAAGGCATTAGACGTTCAGGTGAATGCAGCGGCAGATGGCATTCAAATCAATAATACAGCTGCTGATGGTGACCCAACCTTGGAACTCCAAGTAAATGGCACTACTGTTACTTCTATTGGCATTGATGATAGTGATGCTGATAAATTTAAAATAGGAACGACTGCGCTTACAACTAATACAAGACTCACCTTGCAAACAAACGGATTTTTAGGAATCAATACGACAACACCTGGATATCTTTTTCATATGACCAATGGCGGAAATGTGATTGGAGCCACTTCTATGGCCAGTTTCGAAAATTCAAGCGTTAGTGGTGTAGGAATTGCATCGTCAAACACAGACACTACTAACGGTTATAATGCCTTAGAAGGTATTACCTATTACGAGGGTAATGCTTTCATTCCTGCAGGCGTTTTTGGTTTAGCTATTTATACAGGTGGTGGCAATGCACCAACTATTGGTGTTCGTGGTCATACTAACGAATGGCAAGGAACGGGTGTTCGAGGATCGCGTTTTAATGGTGGTGGCCCAAATACAGGATGGGGAGGCGAGTTTTATGACGATTTAGGTTACACGGGATTTCTAGGTACTATTTCTGACGAAAGAACAAAGAAAAATATTTCACCAATCAATAATGCGTTAGCGATTATTGAACAACTCAACCCAGTCACTTACTATTTTGATCTTGAAAAGTACCCGACCATGGGCTTAAATGAAGATATGGAATATGGGTTTATAGCGCAAGAAGTAAGAGCTATTCTACCTGAAATAACAAGAATTAAAGGGTTTGATACAACGGCCTGCAGTCCAGCAAAAGCTGGTGAGCAAGTGAGTTTAACTGAAGAATCATTTGTAGCTATTGACTACACAAGGATGATTCCAATATTGACAAAAGGACTTCAAGAGCAGCAACAAACCATCGCTAACCAAGCTACGAAAATCCAAAACCTTGAGAGTAAAATCCAAATGATGGAAGCTAAGTTAAATCAACTACTAGAGAATCAAGATTAATATAAATCCATTATGAAAAAATCATTCGCCCTCATTGTTACAATACTTATTACTGCCAATAGTCTTGCTCAATTAACAGTAAGAAATAACGCCTATGTGTTTGTTAATGATGAAATCATTTTCGTTAATGACAACGTGAACCTGCAAGAAGCTAATTCTAAAGTATATCTGAGAAATGAAGCACAATTAATCCAAGGTTCTGGCACTACAGGCAATTCAGGTCTAGGAGAATTAAGCGTTTATCAAACCGGAACCACCAATAACTTTGCATACAATTACTGGTGCTCTCCAGTAGGAAACAACTCGGCGAGTTTAGGCAATGAGAGTGCGAGAGTTAATTTAATCGATGAAGCGACAAATATTGTGACAGCTGCCGATCCTACCGGTTTAATTTCAAGTTCAGATGCTTTGTTTACCACTGCATACGACGGGACAGCTTCTCCTCTTACGATATCTAACCGCTGGCTCTACTCCTACGTGAGTTCAGATCAATATGCCGATTGGATCGAATTGGATGAAAACTCAGCTATCCTTCCAGGATTGGGCTATACGATGAAAGGTATTGGTGCTGGTGGACAATTATACGATTTTAGAGGAAAACCAAATAATGGAACAATTACCAATAGCATTGCAGCCGATCAATTTACGCTCATCGGTAACCCTTACCCATCTGCCATCGATGCTTTACTTTTAATCCACGATCCACAAAACACAAATATTGATGTGGCTTCAGGACCAGAGTACACACCAACAACGACTGGTGTTTTGTATTACTGGGAACAACAACCAACAGATCACTACACGGCAAATTATATTGGTGGTTATGCAGCTTATACGATTTCAGCAGGTGGTGTTGAAACTACGGCTCCTGCCACTTTTTATAGCTACGACGATTTCGGAAATGCTTACTCACTGCCTCCTGGACCTGGTGGTACTGGTGTAAAGATCGCACAACGCTACATTCCTATCGGACAAGGATTTATGGTTGAAGGATCACCAACTACGCCTCCTGGCTCTTTGGTTTATGTTAAAAATTCTCACCGTGTCTTTGAAAAAGAATCAGGTGGTAATAGCTATTTCTTTAGAACTAGTGAAGCTAATACCAATAACGTCGACGACAATGGCACCCAATATAATGAGCACGGTTTAAATATTGTCCCTAACGATTTCAAGAGATTCAGGCTGAATATCATATTTAATGATACGTTCACAAGACAACTTGTTCAAAATTTCCATGATACAGCGACAGATGGTTTTGATTATGGTCTTGAGGCGAAAACTGCTAGTGAAGCACCTAATGAAATTTCATGGGTATTAGATGGTGTTCCTTATGTGATTCAAGCACATAGTTTTGACGTAGAAAAAACAATTCCGTTAATTGTGAATCTCGATGCGCAACAAAATCTTGATTTTAGCATCTTTGATGTGCAAAATTTTGATGAGTCGCAACCCATTTATATACACGATATTCAAGCAGATTTATATGTTGACTTAAGACAACAAAACTACAGCGTCAATTTGCCTGCTGGTGAACACAATAACCGTTTTGAAGTAACTTTCCAAGCAGAAACACTCAGTAATGAGGTGATTACTGCAAAAGACTTTGATGTGTTTCAACATACACAAAACTCTGAATTAGTTGTTCTTAATCCGAATGGTTTTAACATCAAAACCTTATCGTTAGTTGATGTCTCAGGAAAACTCGTTGCCAATGCACAGAATATAGGGACCAGCAGTGAATACAGACATTCTACAAAGTCTCTTAGTGAAGGGGTTTATATTGCCACGATTACTACAGATACCAACCAATCACTTTCTAAAAAGATTGTTATAAAGAATTAATAAAAACTTTTCGAATTTATTATTTTTGTGAGACTAACACGGAATGGTTATGATGTCTCCTGAAGATTACATGCTACCTTGCCTTAACAAACAGTTACTAGGTTTTGATTGTATGGGTTGTGGCTTACAACGTTCTTTCGCTTTCATTCTTAAGGGAAACTTTATCGATGCTTTTTTTATGTATCCAGCAATTTATTCGCTGATTGCCTTTTTTGGATTTATATTGCTAAATACATTTATGGACATCAAAAATTCTAATAAAATTATTGTTACCTTGGCTATCATAAACATCACACTAATCTTAGGAAATTTTATTTTAAAACTAATTAATCAAATTTAACAAATTATGGAACAACAAAAACTCAACCCTGCCATTGTATATGTCTTAGCTGTTATCGGATTTCTCTGCTGCTGTTTTGGTGGTCTTGGATTTATTTTTGCTGGTATCGCTTTCTTTATTGCACAAAGTAAATTAAAAGAGGCTTATGCGAATCCCGAGAATTATGATCAATCGTCGGTAAAGGCAATGAATACGGCAAAAATTGTTGCTATGGTCGTATTAATAATCAATGTACTTTATTTATTGCTTACAATCTATAGAATTTATACAGTTGGATGGGACGAACTCATGTTGCAATCCGAAGAAATGATGGAACAGTGGCAAAACCAACAAGGATAATAACCACTTTATCATATGACATAAAAAAACCTCAATTGTAAAATTGAGGTTTTTTTTATAACTATTGATGGCGATTTTTACGCCTCAAATGCTTTTAACGTTTTAATTATTATGGAAACGCAATCCAGTAACTCTTCTTTTGTCATCACCAATGGTGGTGCAAACCGAATAATATTACCATGAGTTGGCTTGGCTAAGAGTCCGTTGTCTCGCAACGCCAAACAAATATTCCAAGCAGTATCGCTATCTTCAGCATCGTTAATAACAATAGCATTTAAAAGTCCTTTTCCTCGCACCAATTTCACAATGGAACTCGTTGCAATATACGCGTTCAATTCACTTCGGAAGAGTTCTCCTAATTGATAGGCGTTTTCAGCCAAGTCCTCATCACGTACCAGTTCAAGCGCAGCAATTGCAACGGCAGCCGCAATTGGATTTCCACCAAAAGTACTTCCATGATTTCCTGGTCGAATCACATTCATAATAGGATCATTAGCCAGTACAGCACTAACAGGATACGCACCACCAGATAAAGCCTTTCCTAAAATTAAGATATCTGGCTTTACATCAGGTGTTCCTGAACAGTTTTTATTATCGCAACTACAATTACCACAAGTAGCCAATAAACGACCTGTTCTTGCAATTCCTGTTTGAACTTCATCCGCAATAAATAAAACGTTATACTTTTCGCATAAGGCTTTAGCTTTTACTAAATAATCGTCACTTGGTACATAAACACCAGCTTCACCTTGAATAGGTTCTACTAGAAACCCAGCGACATTTGAATTCTGCTTTAATGCAGCTTCCAAGGCTTGCAAATTATCATATTCTATTTTAATAAATCCATCCGTATACGGTCCGAAGTTTTTTCTAGCCACAGGATCATTACTAAAAGAAATAATGGTTGTTGTTCTTCCGTGGAAATTGTTCTCACACACGATGATTTCTGCATCGTTTTCAGAGATCCCCTTGACTTCATAAGCCCATTTTCTACAGATTTTTAAAGCTGTCTCTACAGCTTCAGCTCCTGTATTCATTGGTAGTAACTTGTCAAAATGAAAATATTCAGAAGCGAATTTTTCATATTTCCCTAACATATCGTTGTAGAATGCTCGAGAGGTTAAACTCAAGGTCTTTGCTTGTTCTGTCATCGCATTAACAATCTTCGGATGACAATGTCCTTGGTTAACCGCAGAATAGGCAGAAAGAAAGTCATAATATTTTTTTCCTTCAACATCCCAAACATACACACCTTCTCCTCTACTCAGTACAACTGGTAACGGATGGTAATTATGTGCACCATACTTTTCTTCTAATTCTATCGCTTGTTGCGAAGTTAATTGGTCTAAAACAGCCATTTTAATTTATTTTTATTGTGAATAAAACAACCATTCCTTCATCACCTTTATTCTTTCAGAGAGCCTGAAAAAGCAGCGTGGGAGAGAAATCATCCCTGGAGTTTGCAAATTAATGATTTTAACTAAGGCTTAAAAATCTTATTTCGAAATTTTTCCAGACAAAAATGAAATCTGCAACTCTAAACGTTTGATTTCTCGCACCAAAGCATTCTTGTGAATTTGCATCCAAGCATAGATTTTCAACATGCTCATGGTGAGGAAACAAAAGAAAAAACCGCCAATCCACAGCATCAGGTCATTCGTGTTTTCAACATCAAAAGTTTGTATCAAACAATAAATCATGAACCCGAAGGCAACTATATTTATGATTTGCATAATTACTGTGAGCCACACGTTTTTTCCTTTAAACAATCCACCGAGCATCCCTAAAAAGTTCTGTTCGTCTAAATCATCATAGAATTTTGCCTCTTCTTCAGTTAATGTCTCTTTAATTAATTGATCAATGTCTTCTATTTTATTTTTCATCTTTTTGGTTTTAAATAACAGATTATATTTTGTCAAATTGTGATTTTAAAATTAGTTTCAGTTTTTCTCTTGCATGAAACAACCTAGATTTTGCAGTGCCTATAGATATTTTCAATAAAGCGCTTATTTCCTTCAGCGAGTAATCTTCCGTGTAAAATAGTTTTATGACCTCTTGCTGCTTTTCAGGCAGTTCTTTTAATGCCTTCAATAGCGCCGTTTTATAGTCTTTGAAATCGTCATCTACAGCTACTTCGGAAATTTTAGATGTCACAAATTCCGTCTTTTTCAATCGGATGTGTTGTTGCGCTCTTAAAGCATCCAAAGATTTTGTATACACAATGCGCAATGCCCAACTTTTAAATCGGTTTGGATTTTCTAAAGTATGTAGTTTCATCATTATAATTTGCCAACTTTCCTGAGCAATGTCTTTTGATGCACTCGCATCCTTGACCAACCAAAAGGCCTTTTTACAAAAAACCACATGCCAACGTTTTACAAGAATGGCCATAGCCTTTTTATCACCAGCGAGATAGGCTTCTACCAATTCGGCATCTTTATGTCCTTCTGTTTTCAATGAGATGGGTTACTAATTAAAATTTCGTTTCAAATAACTATTAAAGCGTTACAGCATGCTTTATCGCTCTATTTATTAAGAAAATATTTTGCCTATTTTTCCTATAATGATGACAACACTTACACCTTAAAGACGTGTAAAAATCAAAAAGGTTCATTTTATTTTGAAGTTTTCTAAATATAATTCTATTTACGAACATTTTATCTTTGACGATTATTATTTTTGCATCATGGCAAGACGAAAAAACAAAAGACAAATTTTCGAAAATATCGAGGTCATTGATGCTGGTGCAAAAGGAAAAACGATTGCTAAAGCTCCTGATGGTCGCGTGATTTTTCTTTCCAATACCGTTCCTGGTGATGTGGTGGATGTACAGACCTTTAAAAAGCGAAAAGCTTATTTTGAAGGTAAGGCTATCAAATTCCATAAATATTCAGACCAAAGAACAACACCGAAATGTGAACATTTTGGTGTATGTGGTGGTTGCAAATGGCAGGACATGGCATATGAGCATCAATTAGCTTACAAACAAAAGGAAGTCACTAATAACCTCATAAGAATCGGTCATTTAGATGTACCTGAAGTCACACCTATCCTCGGAGCTCCTGAACCTTTTTTTTATCGTAATAAGATGGAATTCTCTTTTAGTGATAGCCGATGGTTAACACAGCAAGAAGTAGACTCGGATGCCGACTTGGGTGATAGAAATGCTTTAGGGTTTCATATTCCGGGAATGTGGGATAAAATTCTAGATATTAATAAATGTTGGTTGCAAGAAGACCCTTCCAATGCCATCAGAAATTCTGTAAAGTCTTTTGCTGTTGAAAACGGCTTGGAATTCTTCAATACAAGACAACAAACAGGCTTATTGCGCACAATGATGATCAGAACATCGTCTACAGGTGATATCATGGTATTGGTGCAGTTTTTTAAGGATGATAAAGAAAAACGAGATTTATTATTAAACTTTATCGAGACATCTTTCCCACAAATTACATCACTATTATATGTGATTAACGAAAAAGCGAATGATACCATTTATGACCAAGAGGTCGTTTGTTATAGTGGTCAGGATTATATTTTCGAAGAAATGGAAGGCTTGAGATTTAAAATAAATGCCAAGTCATTCTATCAAACAAATTCGGCACAAGCTTATGAACTATACAAAATCACTCGCGATTTTGCTGGACTCACAGGCGAAGAATTAGTGTACGATTTATATACAGGCACGGGAACGATTGCACAGTTTGTGTCGAAAGAAGCGAAACACGTTGTTGGTGTGGAAGCTGTTCCTGATGCGATCTTAGCTGCTAAGGAAAATGCACAATTAAATGGCATTGATAACGTTGACTTCTTTGTAGGTGACATGAAGCAGGTATTTAATGAACAATTTATTTCAGAGAATGGTTTGCCAGATGTGATTATTACTGATCCTCCAAGAGATGGCATGCATAAGGATGTGGTTCAGCAAATATTGAACATTGCTCCAAATAAAGTGGTTTATGTAAGTTGTAACAGCGCGACACAAGCAAGAGATTTAGCCTTAATGAAATCGGATTATCGCATCATCAAAACACAAGCCGTAGACATGTTTCCTCAAACGCATCATGCAGAAAATGTTGTACTTTTAGAAAAAATAACACCGAAAAAATGAATCCCTTGAATTTGAAACAACTGATAGCGTCTCTAGTCTTTATGGCATCTATTACCTTGATTGCCTTTAGTTGTGAGCGCGATGATATTTGTCCGGAGGACGTCTCCACAACACCTCATCTAATTATAAGGTTTTATGATATTGAAAACCAAAATGAATTTAAATCGGTCAGACAATTAAAAATTACTGGGATCGATGAGGACGGCACGATTCTTCCTGAAATCCCTGTAAACCAAACGAATCCCGACTCCATCGTCTTACCTTTACGATTTCAAGAAGAAGCGACATTTACCACAACGCGATTTCAATTGGAAAAAGATTCTGATTTTGCAGAAAATGAAAACCCTAATAATGATTCCAATATTGATATCCTTACAGTCACTTATACACCTGAATTCATCTATGTGTCTCGGGCTTGTGGCTACAAAAGTATCTTTGAGCTAACACCTATATCAGGTGTTTCAAGAGAGAATGACGACGACAACTGGATTTCCAGTGCAGAAATTATTAATCAAACTATAGTCAATGAAACTGAAGCGCACGCCATTATTTATCATTAATATAATATGTGTGATGTTGCTTCCTTTAGCGTTGCAATCACAGAACGATACCAATGAAACCAAAGCTGATACGCTCATCTATAAGCAAAAGTATGGTATTCGACTTGGTGGCGATATTGGAAAAATTGCGCGATCATTAATTGATGAAGATTATACAGGATTTGAAATTAATGGCGACTACCGATTAACGAAAAAGTTATATCTAGCTGGAGAACTTGGCACAGAAGAACGAAGAATTGCGACAGACTATTTAGATGTCACGGCAACAGGGAGTTACTTTAAAGCAGGTATCGACTATAATACATACACGAACTGGTTAGACATGCAAAACATGATTTACACTGGATTTCGAGTAGGTTTATCCAGTTTTAGTCAGCAATTAAACAGCTATACCATTTATAATACAGATCAATACTGGAGTTTGCCATCAACGGCGAATCCTAATCAAGAATTCAACGGACTTTCAGCTATTTGGGCAGAATTGGTGATAGGTCTTAAAGCAGAATTATTCACCAACCTTTATGCAGGATTAAACATTCAATTAAAAAGTATGATTACGCAAGACCAACCCGATGGTCTAGAAAACTTGTATGTGCCAGGATTTAATCGAACCTATGATAGTGGTCGCTTCGGATTGGGATTTGGGTACACCATCTCCTACTTAATTCCTATTTATAAAAAAGATAAAAAAGTGGTGGTTGAAAAAGAAAAGAATTAAGCTTACGCGTTATTATTGTACTTAGCTTTTTTACTGCCTTCATACATCACATATTTGACGAGCCTCGATTCCAGCTTTGCATTAAATAAATGAATTTTTCTCGAAGGTCTTAAGCCAACATGTTTTAAAGCTTCTAGATTGGACGTGATAAACCATGCGTTGGTGCCAGGATACCCTTGTTTCAAGGTATCACCAATAGCTTTATAAAAACTCTCCATATCGATATCCAATCGCTCTCCATAAGGCGGATTGAACAACATGTGCAACTTCTTATCCCCTTCTTTTTCAGTTTTAAAAAAGTCCTCATGAGAAACGCTTATAAATTCTTCCAAATGCGCGTTTTTTATATTTGCTTTGGCTTTGGCAATCGCACTTGGTGACTTATCGTAGCCAATCATTTTATGATGAAAATCTCTCGTTTTTTTCAACAAGGATTCCTCTATCTTCTCAAATAGATCAACATCCCAATCCTGCCAGCGTTCGAAAGCAAATTCCTTCCGCATTAAATTAGGCGGAATATTACAGGCAATCATGGCAGCTTCAGCTAAGATGGTACCACTTCCGCACATGGGATCCATAAAATCGCACTGACCATCCCAACCTGAAAGCATCACTAATCCAGCGGCTAAAACTTCATTAATTGGAGCGATATTAGTGGCCGATTTGTAACCGCGTTTATGTAGCGATTCTCCTGAAGAATCCAAAGAAATCGTACAAGTTTGTCGGTCTATATGAACATTAATTTTTACATCTGGAAAGCGCAAATCAATATTAGGGCGTTGACCATCTGTATTTCTGAATTTATCGACAATCGCATCCTTGGTTTTTAAAGCGACGTATTTCGAATGCGTAAAATTCTTTGAATGTACCGTGGCATCAATAGCGAGGCTTCCCGTAGGTTTTAAGTATTTGTCCCAAGACATTTTATAAACTTGATCGTAAAGATCTTGTTCAGTCATAACGCGGAAAGATGTAATAGGCTTTAATATTTTTATAGCAGTCCGTAGCGCCAAATTAGCTTTATACATAAATCCTAAGTCACCCACAAAACTCACGTTACGAACACCTTTTTTGACATCCATTGCTCCTAATTGAATGAGCTCTTTTTCCAATAAATCTTCAAAACCAAATAAGGTTTTGGCTACCATTTTATAATTATTCTCCATGCTGTACAACCAATAGATTGCAAAAATAAAGTATTTTTGTGGCTTATAAGAAGAATTGAAAATGAGTTTCTTCTGATTCAGGATTTTAAAATGACAAAACAAGCGAAACAATGGTATGCCTCCTGGTTTGATACACCATTCTACCATATGTTATATAAAGATAGAGACCATAATGAAGCACAGCAATTTATGGATAATCTCACCGAGTATTTGAACTTGCCAGAGCATGGAGAAATATTAGATCTAGCTTGCGGTAAAGGACGACATTCTATATATCTCAATAGCTTAGGCTACAATGTTACAGGCGTTGACTTGTCGGAAAACAGTATAGCTTTCGCAAAGCAATTTGAAAATGAAACTTTACATTTTGAAGTCCATGATATGTGTCAACCTTACAGCAAGCAATTTGATGCTGTATTTAATCTGTTTACAAGTTTTGGCTATTTTGACGATGAAACGGCAAACCTCGAAACGATTAAAGCCATAAGCGCTAATTTAAACGATTTTGGATTTGGGGTCATTGATTTTATGAACAGTGATTTTGTAATTGATCATCTCGTTGTGGAAGATTCAAAAACTGTAGATGGTGTCACCTTTCATCAAAAAAGACGCTTTGAAAACGGGTATATTATAAAAGATATTAAATTTAATGCCGATGGTGAAGACTACGAATTCACAGAACGTGTTAAAGCATTTAGCCTATCAGATTTTGAAACGCTATTTGAAAAAGCAAATGTTCACCTATTAGACGTGTTTGGCGATTACAAACTGGGAAAATTTGATTCAAAAACTTCAGAACGCTTAGTCATGATATTTAAATAATGCAGTCCTATCTATTACCCATATTAGCTGTTATCATTGGTATTTTACTGGCACTTAGTACCAAACAAAAAAAACCAATTTACACCAAGCTACTACTTTCTTTTAGTGGTGCTTTTTTATTGGCCCTTACGCTTTTTGATCTCCTACCTGAAGTTTATGAGCATCTGGAAACTAAGAAGACAGGGCTATTCATTATGTGTGGGATTTTACTACAAATCATTTTAGAGTTTTTTTCAAAAGGTGCTGAACATGGTCATGTACACATCCACAAATCGGATACTGCCTTTCCTTGGCTGCTGTTTCTCAGTTTATGCCTGCATAGTTTTCTAGAAGGATTTCCCATTCATGAGCATAACGATATGGTATATGGTGTTTTGATTCATAAAATTCCTATTGCTGCTCTAGTCGCTACGTTTTTACTACAATCTAGTTTCAATAAAATGCAGATTATTGGATTTCTGTCTGTTTTTACGATAATGACACCTTTGGGTACCTATATTTCCAATGCAACACATATTCCAGAAGATTATCTTACGATGATTAATGCTTTAGTGATTGGAATCTTCTTTCATATTTCAACGACCATATTGTTTGAAAGTAGTGAAGGCCATAAATTTAACCTTTCAAAACTTGTGGCCATTATATTAGGTATTATGATAGCTTATATGATTTAACGATGTTTTCTAAAGAAGAGAGCCGCATATTACGACAAGAATTCTGGACCAGTTTTGGCAAATCGTTTCCTAGAAAATGGATTCTTTATGATACGAAGATCAAAGGGTTCTCTTTCAAATTTCATTTTGACACAAAAAAAGCGCTTGTGGCCTTAGATTTAGAAGATGACTTGGACAACCGGATCACCTATTGGGAAAAACTGACGGCACTTAAAACCATTATCACCAACGACTATTTGCCTGAGGCTATTTTTGAAGAGGAATACTATTTAGAGAATGGAAAGGAAATCTCTAGAATATATGTCCTTTTAGATGAAAAGGTCTCCATTCACAATAAAAATACTTGGCAAAAGGTGATGGTTTTTTTTAACGAGACCATGACTAAGTTTGAAGATTTTTACGATTCATACCGTGACTATTTAGACACGTAACATTTTTGAATAAATAAGAGACAACAACTAGAAGAATTCCAATAAATACTATATATTAGTAAGGAATCAAATTGATAGTCTATAATGAAAAACAGCTTTTACCTTCTACTTTGTTCTCTTATTGTTTTAAGTTGTGTTAACACGGAAGAATCTGAGAGTATTCACGCTGAAAATTGGAGCAAAAGGTATACGGATGTGTCAGTCAAAGATTCCTTGGAATTTGGTAAATCATACCTTTCTATTTATTCCCAAATTTATAGTATTTCTCAGCACAAAACCCACAACTTGACTGCCATGGCTAGTTTAAGAAATGTAAGTGACTCAGATACCATTTATTTGACCAAAGCAGTTTACTATGATACTCATGGGAAGCTACTAAGAACCTATTTTGATCATGCTATTTATTTGGCACCTTTAGAGACCACGGAAATTATAATTGACGAAGTAGATACAGAAGGTGGTACAGGATCCAATTTCATTTTTGAATGGATGATTCCTCAGGATTGCCCTGAACCGCTATTTGAGGGTGTCATGAATTCCACTGTCGGGCAGCAAGGCCTTTCTTTTACAACAAAAGCCGAGCGTATACAATGAAAGAAATTATTGTTTCTGTTTTCTTACTTATTGCTGTGATAGATCCGATAGGAACGGTTCCAGTATATTTAGAAGCCACGAAAGAATTTGATCGCCTTCATAAACGAAAAATTGCACTTCGTGCATCTGTCATTGCATTTATAATTCTATTATTTTTTATTGTCATCGGTCAGATTATTCTTGAAACTATGGAGGTGTCTTTAGAGGCCTTTCAAATTTCAGGTGGACTGATTCTTTTTCTATTTGCATTGACTATGGTTTTTGGAGATGGAAAGCCAGAACGTGAGAAAAGTCAAATTACCGATTTTAAACATGTTACTGTATTTCCTGTAGCAATTCCGTCCATAGCATCACCTGGAGCGATAATGGCTGTGGTCCTAATGACAGATAATCACATCTACACCATCCAACAGCAAACAGTCACGACATTTTTAGTTTTAATAGTGGTTGCATTAACTTGTGTACTATTACTTATCGCTAATACTATTCAAGAAAAAATAGGCAGTTATGGAATTACAGTCATTAGTAAGATTATGGGATTGATATTAGCATCGTATGCCGTGCAAAGTATTTTAAGTGGCATCAGCAATTTCTTTATGAAGTGATTGTAATCCATATTGGATGACATTCAATAAAAGTATAACTTTAAAAATTTTAGATACAATGAAACTTGGTGTGTTTTCAATTAGCTTAGCAGTAAAAGATCTCAAAGCGTCTAAAGCATTTTATGAAACGCTTGGATTTTATGTGTTTGCAGGACAAATAGAGCGTCAATACCTAATCATGAAAAATGATAAAACACTTCTTGGACTTTTTCAAGGTATGTTCGAGAATAATATTTTAACCTTTAATCCGGGTTGGGATGAAAACGCTCAAACCTTAGAAGATTTTGAAGATATAAGAACCATTCAACAGCATTTAAAATCTCATGGACTCAAATTACATTCGGAAGTTAGCGCATCCACTTCTGGGCCAGGAAGTCTAACGGTTATTGATCCTGATGGTAATGTCATTTTGATTGACCAACATGTTTAAATGACATAATAATACACCATAAAAAAGTGGCAAATAGCACCGCCTAACACAAACAAATGCCAAATAACGTGATTAAATGGTATTTTTTCGAAAACATAAAACACAATACCAACAGTATAAAAGGCGCCTCCAGCAAACAATAGATATAATCCATTGTCTAGAAGTCGCTCAGATAAGGTGCCATAATCAAAAACGATCAACCAGCCCATCACCAGATAAAGAAGTGTTGAAAACGTTTCGAATTTTCCCGTAAAGAACAATTTCAAAACCACTCCAAATAAAGCAATTCCCCAGACAGTCCAAAATAAGGTCCAACCCAAACTATCTGGAAGTACAATTAACAATACAGGTGTGTAAGTCCCAGCAATGAGTAAATAAATACTAATATGATCTACAATTCTAAAATAATGTTTTCGCTTTTCACCTGTTACGGCGTGATAAAAGGTAGAAGCCAAAAACAGGGTAATTATTGAAATGCCATACACGATAACACTAAATAAGGCATATGGTGTCTCCTTACTTAAAAAGACAATTAGCAAAATTAATCCGGCAATACCGAGAGCCGCTCCTATGCCATGGCTCCAAGCATTCAAACGTTCTTCTAAAGGGGTTTGTATGCGCATTAATTTTTAGTTTCAGCAGTTTCGCCTTGATATAACCATTTATCACTGAGGTCATAATAATCAAAATCAATTGCAGGTTCTTGACGTATTAACTGACGATTTTGAAAGGCACGCTCCAAGATATCCTCTATGTAAAAATCCTCTTTCACATCCATGGGATTGAATTCCATTTTTAATGAGATATCAAACAAACTTGCCGTGCTATTGAACCAAAAAGCACGCCAACCACTGCGTAACTCTTTAATTAATTGAAAGGTGGTTTTACCTGTTTGTCTATGAATTAGTTTTACCAATATCTGACCTTCCGTTTTGGTTAATTTTTTTAGCTCTGCTGAAAATTCATCCTCAATATACTTTTGAACCATTTTCGCATATTTCTTTTTCTTTCGTTTGCTATCCAAGGATTCCAAACGCTCATTCAAACTAGTGAGTCGTTCTGCTGCCAATTTCGCATACGGATAGACTTTAATGGTCTTTCGTCTTAATATCAAATACTTAATGCGTTCTTCCTTAGTGGCAAATTTCAGTTTATTCAATAATAGAACTTCATCCAAATCTATGGATGTCTTAGGGATAGAATCACCTTCAACATAGATATATTGGACTAAAGTTGAATCCTGCTTAACAGGCCCCTCCTGAGCAAATAAGCCTATAGGCAAACATAGTATCAATCCGAAAAATAATTTCATAGGTAACTGTATATCCAAAACTATTCCAATTCTAATTCAAAATTAATTATTTACACATTCATAACCCTCTATTTCCTGTTAATATTATGTATAAGTCATCATAAATTCTCAAATAGCAAATACAGTGCTTACGAATGCGCTTCCATTCCAATTAGAAATTAAGACGATATTTAGAAAAAGTTCTCTGAAGCCATTAAAATGACAATAAATCCTATTATTTTTACAGAAATAGAAACAAATTATTACAGATGGCAAAAAAAAGTATACTGAATAAAAAATCCCTAGATTTTCTTGAGAAATATTTGAATAACGCATCACCTACCGGTTATGAATGGAGCGGACAAAACCTATGGATGGATTATCTAAAACCTTATGTTGATGAATTCATTACAGATACCTATGGGACTGCGGTTGGTGTTATTAATCCGAAAGCAAAATACAAGGTGGTGATTGAAGGTCATGCAGATGAAATCTCTTGGTATGTTAACTATATTTCAGACAATGGCTTAATTTATGTTATCAGAAATGGTGGTAGTGATCACCAAATTGCACCCAGTAAGATTGTTAACATACACACTAAAAATGGTATTGTAAAAGGTGTTTTCGGCTGGCCAGCCATACACACACGTAATAAATCTAAGGAAGAAGCTCCGAAACCAGATAACATATTTATCGATTGTGGTTGTGCTAATAAAGAAGAAGTTGAAAAACTAGGCGTCCATGTAGGCTGTGTCATCACATATCCAGACACATTTCACATCTTAAATAAAGATAAGTTTGTATGTCGCGCTTTAGATAATAGAATGGGTGGTTTTATGATTGCCGAAGTCGCTAGACTTCTTAAAGAGAATAAGAAAACATTGCCCTTCGGACTTTATATTACCAATTCTGTACAAGAAGAAATAGGATTACGTGGTGCCCAAATGATTACTGAACGTATCAAGCCCAATGTGGCCATCGTGACAGATGTGACACATGACACTACAACACCTATGATTGAAAAGAAAAAAGAAGGTCTACTTGAAATGGGTAAAGGACCAGTAGTGGCCTATGCACCAGCAGTGCAGCAAAAACTGCGAGATCTTATTACGGATACCGCTGAATCTAAGAAAATTCCATTCCAACGCTCTGCCTTATCAAGAGCTACTGGTACCGATACAGATGCTTTTGCGTATAGCAATGGTGGTGTGGCATCAGCACTCATTTCATTACCACTGAGGTATATGCATACCACCGTAGAAATGGTGCATCGTGATGATGTTGAAAATGTCATTAAAATGATTTATGAGACATTGCTACAAATTAAAGATGGTGATACCTTTTCGTATTTTGACTAATTAATAATATGAAAACAGCCTCTTCTGGAGGCTGTTTTTGTCTATGGAAGAACTTATTGACATTGTTGACCATCAGGGGAATCCAACAGGACATTCCGCTCCTAAAACGGAAATTCATGCCTTAGGACACTATCATAATACGGCACATGTTTGGATTTACAATGCAGCGGCTGAAATTCTCTTACAACAACGTGCCGCAACTAAAACCATTTGCCCCTTGCTATGGGATGTATCCGTAGCAGGTCATGTCGATGCAGGTGAAACGATTGAAGCAGCAGCTATCAGAGAAGCTCGTGAAGAAATTGGCATCATAATGGATAGCTCCGAATTAAAAAAAATTGGAACATTCAAATGTTTTCAAAGCTATCCGAATGGTATCAGAGACAACGAATTTCATCATACATTTATAGCAAAAACGAATCTGGCTATTCGTGATATGGTGATTCAAAAAGAAGAAGTTGAAGCACTCAAATTTGTGTCAATTCCTTTATTTAATGAGCTATTGAAAAATAGCAAAACCAATAATCATTTTATTGCCAGTAATAGTGACTACTACAAACAAGTTATTGAAGCGATAACATTGGCTTTAGATTAAAAAAAGACTATTTTTACGACCATGTTGAATCTACTGATTTTAGCTATTGCTCCTATTTTTATCATCGTCACTTATATCTATTTTAAGGATAAATATGATAAAGAACCTATAAAATTATTAATTGCCAATTTCTTATTAGGTGCTGTTGTAAGTATTATCGTTACAACAATTCTTTACTTAGGTTTTGACATACTTCTACCACTAAAAGATCAATTCAGTGTACCACAGCAGTTTGTAAAAGCATTTATAGTAGTTGGGCTCACAGAAGAATTTAGCAAGTATATCATCGTTAGATTCTTTGCTCAACCAAAGAAAGCATTTAATGAACCCTATGACGGTATCATGTATGCTGTCATGGTGTCTATGGGATTTGCCGCCACTGAGAACATATTATATGTGATGCAAGGCGGCTATGCGACAGGTATTTTAAGAGCATTCACTGCTGTCCCAGCACATGCCACCTTTGGCATATTGATGGGTTATTTTATGGGAAAAGCGAAGTTTTCCAAAAACCGAATTAAATTTAATCTTCTAGGCCTATTATTGGCGATTGTTTTTCATGGGTGCTATGACTTTTTCTTATTTATTGATTTTATACCTGGCATTTGGATAGGTGCATTCGTATCCTTAGCATTAGGGATCATCCTTTCTCATAAAGCCATAAAAAGACATCAGAAAGATTCTCATTTTAAGCCTGAAGACTCATAATTTAGAAACAAAATATATAAGTTAGAACTATCGAGATTCGGTATTACGAAAACGTTATAATTTATTACCTTTATAACGAATCTAAAACACGATTAAATGAGTCAATCATTCAAAGTGAATATCAACGAATCCTTTGATTTAGATATTTCAGAAACAGATATTTCAAACCTTAATGCTATTGAGGTTTCTCCTTCCGAATTTCATATATTATACGATAACATATCTTATAGAACAGAAATTGTTACCTCAAATTTTAATGAAAAAACATTTAAAGTAAAAGTTAACAATAATACTTATAACATAAACTTATTTAATGAGTTAGATATTCTAATAAAAGAAATGGGATTTGAGTTAGGGGCTTCGAAATTAGTGGATAACATCAAAGCACCAATGCCTGGCTTAATTCTTGAAATTAACGTGGAGATTGGACAAGAAGTCCAAGAAAATGACAGCCTTTTGATTTTGGAAGCTATGAAAATGGAAAATGTCATCAACTCACCAAGAGATGGTATTATAAAATCGATAGCTATTAAAAAAGGAGATGCCGTTGAGAAGAACCATTTATTAATTGAATTTGAAGCGTAGCACGTTTCTTCTGCAGATGCTTTATCAAAAGCATCCATTCTAAAACTATTTTCTATGAATAAAATTCTTGTTGCTAATCGTGGAGAAATTGCCATTCGAGTGATGCGTTCTGCTAAAAAAATGGGCATTAAAACTGTGGCCATATATTCTACTATTGATAGGCAATCGCCACACGTAAAATATGCTGATGAAGCGGTCCTAATTGGAGAAGCAGCTTCCAGCGAGTCTTATTTAAGAGGTGATAAAATTATTGAAGTGGCTAAGTCTCTAAATGTAGATGCCATTCATCCTGGTTATGGGTTTCTTAGTGAAAATGCAGATTTTGCTGAACTTTGTGAATCGAATGGTGTGACATTTATTGGTCCGAAATCCAAAGCCATTAAGATTATGGGTAGCAAACTGGCCGCTAAAGAGGCTGTAAAAAAGTACGATATTCCAATGGTACCAGGTACAGATGAGGCGATTACTGATATCCCTGAAGCTAAAAAAATTGCCCAAGAAATTGGATTCCCTATCCTAATAAAAGCATCGGCTGGTGGTGGTGGCAAAGGCATGCGTATTGTAGAAAAAGAATCTGAATTCGAATCTCAAATGAATCGTGCCATTAGTGAAGCCGTGAATGCTTTTGGAGATGGATCTGTATTTATTGAAAAATACGTCACATCGCCAAGACATATAGAAATCCAAGTTATGGCAGACACTCATGGAAATACCATTCATTTATTCGAACGAGAATGTAGTATTCAACGTAGACACCAAAAAGTGGTTGAAGAAGCACCATCAAGCGTCTTAACACCAGAATTAAGAGCCAAAATGGGTGAAGCTGCCATTAAGGTAGCTAAAGCTTGTGATTATGTAGGTGCTGGTACCGTCGAGTTTTTATTAGACGATCAACACAATTTTTATTTCTTAGAAATGAATACCCGCTTACAAGTAGAGCATCCAGTTTCAGAACTCATTACCAATACAGACCTAGTGGAAATGCAAATAAGAGTGGCGCGAGGTGAAGTACTTCCCTACTCCCAAGATGATTTATCAATCCACGGACACGCCCTAGAACTTCGCGTTTACGCTGAAGATCCTTTGAATGATTTTCTACCTAGTGTAGGTACACTTTCTACCTATCAACTACCTGTTGGAGAAGGCATACGGGTTGATAATGGTTTTGAGCAAGGTATGGATATTCCAATTTATTACGATCCAATGCTGTCCAAATTAATTACTTACGGAAAAACGCGAGAGGAAGCGATCGGACTGATGCTCAAAGCGATTGACGATTATCATATTGAAGGCATAGAAACCACACTACCGTTTGGCACCTTTGTCTGTGAACATGAAGCTTTCCGAAGTGGTAATTTTGATACGCATTTCGTAAAACGGTATTATGCACCTGAACAATTACTTGAACAGCAAAAAACTGAGGCTAAAATTGCCGCACTTCTCGCAGTCAAAAATTATTTAAAAACACAACAACAACTCCGCGTTCCTAAAAACTAGATAACAACTATGGATTCTAAAATAAAACAACTCAATGATAAATTAGAACAAGCCTATCTTGGTGGCGGACAATCGAGGATTGACAAACAACATCAAAAGAAAAAATTGACGGCTCGTGAGCGCGTCATGTACCTTTTAGATGAAGGGTCGTTTGAAGAAATTGGTGCCTTAGTAACCCATCGAACTAAAGATTTCGGGATGGAAAATCAAAAATTCTATGGTGATGGTGTTGTCACAGGATATGGTACAGTAGACGGTAGGCTTATCTATGTGTTTGCCCAAGATTTTACCGTTTTTGGCGGCTCACTTTCTGAAACCCATGCTGAAAAAATATGTAAGGTTATGGATTTAGCGATGAAGGTTGGCGCTCCAATAATTGGACTTAATGATTCGGGTGGTGCTCGAATTCAAGAAGGTGTGCGTTCCCTTGGAGGTTATGCCGATATTTTTTACCGAAATGTAAGTGCCTCTGGCGTTATTCCACAGATATCTGCCATCATGGGACCGTGTGCTGGTGGCGCCGTGTATTCTCCTGCCATGACTGATTTTACGATTATGGTAGAAAACACAAGTTATATGTTTGTTACAGGACCAAACGTGGTCAAAACAGTCACTAATGAAGAAGTGACAAGCGAAGAACTAGGTGGCGCTAGTACCCATTCAACGAAATCAGGCGTTGCACACAAAACATCCTCTAACGATATTACTTGTTTAGAAGATGTAAAAAAATTATTGAGCTATTTGCCTCAAAATAATACAGAAACTCCTAAAATGCTACCATATGACCTTCAGGATGAAGTTAGAGATACTTTAGCATCTATCGTTCCTGAAAACCCGAATAAGCCGTATGATATGCATGAGGTTATTCAAGGGATTATCGATTCGGATTCCTTTTATGAAATTCATAAAGATCATGCCGAAAATATTATTGTTGGATTTGCACGACTTGGAGGACGAAGCATTGGCATAGTGGCCAATCAGCCTATGTTTTTGGCTGGTGTTCTAGACGTGAATAGTTCCAAAAAAGCCGCGAGATTTGTAAGGTTTTGCGACTGCTTTAACATCCCGCTATTAGTGTTAGAGGACGTTCCGGGATTTTTACCGGGAACAGATCAAGAATGGAACGGTATTATCGTACACGGTGCCAAATTACTCTATGCTTTTAGTGAGGCAACCGTCCCTAGAGTGACGGTCATTACTCGAAAAGCTTATGGTGGTGCTTATGATGTTATGAACTCTAAGCACATTGGAAGTGATATGAATTTTGCTTGGCCTAGTGCTGAAATTGCTGTTATGGGTGCCAAGGGAGCTGCAGAAATTATTTTTAAAAAGGACATCAATTCAGCAGAAGATAAAGAAGGGAAATGGAAAGAAAAAGAAGCTGAATATGCCCAGCTTTTTGCAAACCCTTACAGTGCCGCTGAACGCGGTTTTGTAGATGAAGTGATCCTACCAAAAACCACAAGACGCAAGCTTATCAAGGCCTTTGCGATGCTTGAAGACAAACAAGTACAACGGCCAAATCGTAAACACGGTAACATTCCATTATAATTCAATTTTTAGTACCTTTAGTTGCACAACCAATGAATCATATACAATGAAAAAATTACTCACAACATTTGCTTTACTCCTAGTTATTTGTTCTGTAACTGCACAAAGCAAAGATGAAATGAAAGCGTTAAAAGAAAGTATGACGCCTAGTGAACAGCACGAATGGTTAGCGTCATTTAACGGAAAATGGAGTGCTAAAGTCCAAATGTGGATGGACCCAAGCCAACCGCCTAGCATCTCGAAAGCCACCACCGAAAATGAAATGATTTTAGATGGTCTCTACCAGCGCTCTAGTCACAAAGGAACGATGTTAGAAATGCCATTCCATGGTGAAAGTATTATGGGCTATGACAACATCAAAAAGAAATTTGTATCGACTTGGATTGATAATTTTGGAAGTGGTATTATGATGCTTTCTGGTGACTTTGACAAAGAATCAAAAACCTTAATTCTTGAAGGCTCCATGGCCGATCCAATGACTGGAAAAGATTTGTGGGTTCGAGAAGTGTTGACCAAAATATCGGATGACGAACATAAATTCGAAATGTTCATGGTAACCCCTGAAGGTAAAGAAACCAAAACCATGGAAATTTATTATAAAAGAAAAAAGTAATCTTAAAAAAAGCTCCTTAATTAGGAGCTTTTTTTTCATTTAACTGTAAACGATTCCCTCAAAATTTTGAGTGATCTATTTTATTTATAGAGACATGTGATAATTGTATAGCAGCAATTCCATAGTCGTCCTAATTGAACTATTTTTGCAGCATGCAAAACAAGCCTTCCTTTAAGATTGAATTTATAGCGCTTATGGCATCTTTGATGTCTATTGTTGCCCTATCCATTGATGCCTTACTACCTGCCCTTCCAGAAATAGGTGAATCTTTAGGAGTTACGACCAATCATGATAACCAATTATTGATTACCATGATATTTTTAGGCTTAGGGTTTGGTCAATTAGTTTTTGGTCCTTTATCTGATAGCTTTGGAAGAAAACCAATGGTGTACTTTGGTTTTGGGCTTTTTGTGATTGCTAGTATCATCTGCGTTAATACTAATAGTTTTGAGATAATGATTGTAGGTCGCGTGCTTCAAGGAATTGGATTGTCTTCTCCGAGAACAATCGCAATCTCAATGACGCGCGATACGTATAGTGGTGACTTTATGGCAAAAATTTTATCTATCATCGTGATGTTCTTTATTTTGGTGCCCATTGTAGCACCAACGTTCGGACAATTATTATTAGATTTTTTTGATTGGAAAGCTATATTTAATGCCAACTTAATTATTGGTTTAATCATTGTGCTTTGGTTCTGGAAAAGGCAACCAGAAACCCTAAACGAAAAACATCGTGTAAAATTTAGACCTGCCATTTTCATTACGGGTACCAAAGAATTTTTAAAATATAAGGAAGCTGTGGCTTATACCTTGGTATCTGGTTTTATTACCGGATCATTTATGGTGTATTTGAGCACCTCACAACAAATTTTTCAAGATCAGTATCAATTGGGTGAAATGTTCCCATATATCTTTGCTAGTACAGCATTCTCCGTGGGTTTTGCCACATTTACTAACAGCCGACTCGTTATTAAATTTGGCTCTTTTAATATTGCTTATTATGCAACGATTGCATATGCAGCTATATCATTGCTGTATGTCCTATTGTTTCATACAGGTCAGAACCCAAGTGTTCATGTCTTAGTAACCTTTTTCTTAATGCAATTCTTTGCCGTTGGATTTCTTTTTGGAAATTTGCGTTCCTTAGCCATGGAGCCCTTAGGTCATATTGCTGGAATCGGTGCTGCTATAAACGGCTTCGTTTCCACTGTCCTAGCTGTACCGATAGCGAATTACATTGGAAGTTTTGTAAAAACCTCGGTACTTCCCTTGTTTATTGGGTTCTCTATTTTCGGCATCTTGTCCTTAATTATATTTCTATATTTAAAACAAAGGCGCCACATTTTGAAAGTCACAACCTAGAGCGTAAATAGCATTTACTCTTCAGGAATTAATTGATTAGGAGTTTTACAACGTCAGATTGCTCCAATCGTGCTTCCAATGATCTCACTGCCGATTGTGACAGGTATCGTCCGAATGGAATAAATAACTCATCCTAAAGAAGGAATAAAGTTCTCTCTTAAAGTCTTTCAATTTTAAGACGTGCAATCAAGTTTTTTGAAATGTCATTAGATAATCTATTCATTTTCAAACTAGCCACACTGAGACATAAAGCTATATCATTTTAGCAATTAGATGATAAATCTCAGATCGATTCGTGTAAATTTTCAATACATTAGTAAGATGAAGAATACCATCGCCGAACGTATATTCGATTTTCTTAAAGACTTTCCGCCTTTTGAGGTCTTGACACAAGAGCAACTATTTAAAATTGCCTCGCAAGTCAAGGTGATATATTTAGAAAAAGACAAAGTTGTTTTTAAGGAAAATGAACCTGTTCATGAGGCTTTCTATGTTGTGAAAGATGGTGCCATTGGTGTTTATAGAGACCTTACGCTGGTCGACCAATGTGATGAAGGTGATATTTTCGGATTGAGAGCAATTATTAGAAAAGACACTTATCTACTAGAGGCCAGAGCCATTGAAGAAAGTATCATTTACAGCATTGCCTCCGACGTTTTGGAAGACATCATCATTCATAATACGGAAGCCAATCAATTTTTAATAGCCAGTTTTGCAACAAATACGCGGAATCCTTATTCCAAAGATGATAAAGGCACCTTGTTCGCCAATGAAACCATATTACATTCCGTACAGGATAGCTTTACGGAAGTCCAATCAGCCAACTTCTCCAAAAATCCCATAACTTGCAACAACCATACGCTTATTGAAGATGCCGCCAAAGTGATGTCGAAACATCAAGTGGGCTCTATTGTCATTACTGAAAACAAACGACCCATAGGCATTATCACTGACAAGGATTTGAGACATAAAATCGCGACTGGATTGCACCACATCCACGAACCTGTGGCAACCATTATGTCTCAACCGGTCATCACGTTTCCTGAAAATATAACAGTGGCCGAAGCACAAATTGCCATGCTGCGTTATGGTATTTCCCATTTATGCATTACCAAAGACGGTACGGTACAATCGGAATTGGTTGGTATCCTTTCTGAACATGATATTATTGTAGTTCACGGAAATAACCCTTCCGTTTTAATCAAGGAAATCAAACGTGCGACCTCGGCAGAATACTTGAAGCACATTCGAGAAAAGGCCCAGTTATTACTTCAAAATTATATCACACAACACATCCCCATTTCATTTATCGCAAACATTATTTCAGCCATCAATGAGGCCATCACCAAACGCATCATCGATTTGAGTATTTTAGAAGCCAATCAACAACCTCCAACTACTTTTGCTTGGCTAGCCATTGGAAGTCAGGGTCGAAAAGAACAATTGCTGCTCACCGATCAAGATAATGCCTTGGTTTACGAAGATGCTGCTGATGACGCTATAGCAAAAGCGTATTTTATAAAATTAGCTGAAAACATTAACAAGAAACTCCATGTCGTCGGATTTGAGCTTTGTCCGGCCAACATGATGGGAAGCAACCCCAAATGGTGTTTATCGGTCTCGCAGTGGAAAGCACAATTCAGAAATTGGATAACCCATCCCGATGAGGATAAAATAATGCTCTGCAACATATTTTTTGATTACGACATGGTTTATGGCAACCACGACTTGGTTGAAGATATGTCTGAAAGCATCTTCGATGCGATTGATAGCTATGAAATATTTCTAAATTTCATGGGGCAAAACGCACTTAAGAATCCGCCTCCATTGAGTTTCTTCCGTAATTTTTTAGTGGAAGATTCAGGTGAACACAAAGACCAATTTGATATCAAAGCCAGAGCCATCATGCCTTTAGTGGATGCTGCGCGATTATTGGTGCTTTCCGAAAACATCAAAGACATAAACAGTACAATCGCACGCTATAAAAAAATGGCCGCGCTGGAACCCCAAAACGAAGACCTCTACGAATCCTGTATAGATGCCTTTAGAATTCTCTTACGCTTTAGAACACAACAAGGCCTTAAGCATAAAGACTCAGGTCGGTTTATTGATGTACAACGATTGAGTAAATCTGACCGACTGAAATTAAAAGGCTGCTTTAAACCCGTGAAGGACATTCAAGAATTAATCAAAGTTCGTTTTAAACTCTCCCAACTATTGTGATGCACTGGTTCAAAAATCATAACTATCCCGATTTTTACGAATCCTATTTGGAAACGTTCAAAAGCAAACCAACATCCTTGGAATCGACGAGATTTGTTGTGTTTGACACAGAAACCACAGGCTTAAACACGCAAACAGATCGCCTTCTGTCAATTGGCACTGTTGGGATTACCAATTTCCAAATTGATATTGCCGATCAATTGGAGTGCTATATCAAGCAAGACCACTTCAATCCGAATACTGTAGAAATACATGGCATTCTTAAATCTGGCAACATTACAAAAATTGAGGAATCACACGCAATCAAACACTTTTTGGATCATATTAAAAATGCCGTACTTGTCGCCCACCATATCGCATTTGATGTAGCGATGATCAATGAGGCCCTCAAGCATATGCACCTGCCCAAGCTCAAAAACAAAATAATCGATACAGGTGCACTCTACAAAAAGACCAAGTACTTAAAAGACCACAAACATTACAGTCTTGATGATTTATGTGAGACATTCTATATAACCAAGCACGATAGACATACAGCCTCTGGTGATGCTTTTTTGACAGCGCTTTTGTTTTTAAAACTCGCCGCCAAGCTTAAAGAAAAGAAAGGATCACTGCGCTTAAAGGACTTCTTTGACTGGATATGACGTTTATTTTAAAAAAAAAAGCACCAAGAACATTTCTGGTGCCATTTCTTTAAAATTGCTGGCTTCACAGCGCATTGTCCATGATATCCTGCACCACTTCCGGATTCAAAAGCGTACTGGTATCACCAAGATTACTGGTGTCCTTTCCGGCTATCTTACGCAAAATTCGTCTCATAATCTTACCACTTCTCGTTTTTGGAAGCCCCTGAGTAAACTGAATCTTATCCAATTTGGCGATGGGACCAATCTGCTCAGTAATCAACTGATTAATTTCCTTGCGAAGGTTATCGTGATTTCTACTTTCTCCTGTCTCCTTCAATGTGACATAACCATAAAGCGCATTTCCTTTGACATCATGCGGAAATCCGACAATAGCACTTTCGGCCACGGCAGGATGTTCATTAATAGCGTCTTCAATAGGTGCCGTTCCAAGATTATGTCCCGAAACAATAATGACATCGTCTACACGACCGGTAATTCGGTAGTAACCAACTTCATCGCGCAAGGCGCCATCTCCTGTAAAATACTTGTTCTCATATGCCGAAAAATAGGTGTCTTTATAGCGCTGATGATTTCCCCATATCGTTCGCGCCATACTCGGCCACGGAAATTTCACACATAGACGTCCGTCTACCTGATTCCCTTTTATTTCTTGTCCATTTTCATCCATAAGTGCAGGCTGGATACCAATAAATGGTAAAGTCGCATAGGTTGGTTTTGTAGGCGTCGCAAAAGCGATAGGTGTGATCATGATGCCTCCCGTTTCAGTTTGCCACCAAGTATCAACAATAGGTGCTTTTTTCTTACCTACATTATCATCATACCAATGCCAAGCTTCTTCATTAATTGGTTCCCCAACCGTCCCCAAAACCTTTAAGGTGGACAGATCATGTTTTTCAAGATGCTCTACCCCTTCTTTGGCTAAGGCTCTAATGGCTGTTGGCGCAGTATAAAACTGATTGACTTTGTGTTTCTCCACAATTTGCCAGAAACGACCAAAATCAGGATAGCTCGGCACGCCTTCAAACATAACTGTAGTAGCTCCATTACATAGCGGACCATAGACAATATAGCTATGTCCAGTAATCCAGCCAATATCCGCCGTACACCAATACACATCGGCTTCACGATATTGAAACACATTTTTGAACGTATAGGCCGTATACACCATATAACCTGCTGTGGTATGCACCATCCCCTTGGGTTTCCCAGTTGAACCCGACGTATATAATATAAATAATGGGTCCTCTGCATCCATAATTTCTGGTGTGAAGTGTGTATCAGCCTTGTCTAAAAGCGGTTGTAACCAATGGTCACGACCTTCTTTCATCTGTACATCAGAATTGATACGTTTAGCCACCAAAACAGCATTGACACCGTCACACTCCAACAAAGCTTCGTCAACAATTCCTTTCAAATCGATAGTTTTAGCTCCGCGATAAGACCCATCGCTAGTAATGACCATCTTGCAATCGGAATCGTTAATTCGAGTAGCCAAAGCGGTTGACGAAAAACCTGCAAACACGACCGAATGAATTGCTCCAATTCGGGCGCACGCCAAGACAGAAACTGCTAATTCGGGAATCATCGGCAAATAGATGCACACGCGATCTCCTTTTTTAATTCCTTGATTTTTTAATACATTGGCAAATCTGCAAACGCGTTCATGTAAAATCTTATAGCTGATATATTGCGCTTCCTCATCTGGATTATTAGGCTCAAAAATAATAGCCGTTTTGTCGCCACGTGTATATAAATGACGGTCGATACAGTTTTCAGTTATATTCAGTTTTGCGCCTTCAAACCATTTGACTTCGGGTTTGGTAAAATCCCAACTGAGGACATTATCCCATTTTTTTCTCCATAGGAAATGTTCTTCAGCAATTTCCTCCCAAAAAGTTTCGGGATTCCTGACCGATTTTCGATAGACTTGATAGTATTCTTCTAAATGTTTGATATGGTAATTACTCATGATTTAAGTTATTTTAATTATGAATTCCAATATGATGGGTTTGATATACGGCTTTAATTTCATCGATAATTGCAGTATCATCAATCGTTGACGGGATACTATACTGCTGTTCATCGGCGATATGACGCAATAATTTACGAAGAATTTTTCCACTTCGCGTTTTTGGCAATCGATTAACCACCAAAACATCCTTGAAAGATGCTACTGCACCTATTTCTTTGCGCACTTGTTTGATAATGTCTTTCTGAATGGCACTTTCATCCAAAAGCGCTCCAGATTTCAGGACTACGAGTCCGAGTGGTTTCTGACCTTTCAAGTCGCAATGCACACCAAATACGGCGCATTCGGCGACAGCCGCATTTGAAGCCACGACTTCCTCCATTTCCGCAGTAGACAAACGATGTCCGGCCACATTGATGATATCATCGACACGACCTGTAATAAACACATAGCCATCTTCATCCTTATAACCGCCATCCCCAGAAAAATAGTAACCCGGAAATCGCTCTAAGTACCCAGACTTAAAACGATTAGGGTTTCCCCATAAATTTTTAAGCGTGCCTGGTGGCATTGGCAATTTTACAGCCACGTAGCCTTCAACACCATTAGCCACAGGATGCCCTTCTTCGTTTAATATTTGGATATCGTAACCACAAACCGGAAAACCAGCAGAACCAGGTTTTACTTCCTGCAACTCCACGCCAACCATATTTGCCAACATAGGCCAACCACTTTCGGTTTGCCACCAATGATCAATTACCGGAACTTTCAGCTGTTGCTCTGTCCATTTTAAGGTTGCGACATCACAGCGTTCTCCCGCGAGAAACTGATAGGACAAACAACTGAGGTCGAACTGTTTCAACAGCATGCCATCAGGGTCTTCTTTTTTTATGGCTCTGATAGCCGTTGGAGCCGTGAACATAACTTTGACACGATGCTCGCTAATCACACGCCAAAAGGTGGAGGCATCAGGTGTTCTGATGGGTTTCCCTTCAAACAAAATAGTGGTATTTCGATTCAATAATGGTCCATAGGCAATATAACTATGTCCCACAACCCAACCGACATCACTGGCCGCCCAAAAAACGTCCCCTTCATCAACACCATACACATATTTCATACTAAATTTCAAGGCCGTGGCATAACCTCCTGTATCCCTAATAATTCCTTTGGGAGTACCAGTTGTGCCCGATGTATATAATATATACGATGGATGTGTCGACGCCACAGGAAGCGCTTCCGCAGCTGTTGCTGATGCTACGAGTTCGGTATAATCCATATCGTAAGGCATCGAAGGAATCTCTACACCCAATTTCCTGTCGAATACAATGACATGCTCAGGTTTACTTTCCGCTTTCACAATAGCTTCATCAACAAAAGGCTTGTATGGAATGATACGGTCAATTTCTATGCCATTCGACGCCGTTATAATAGCCTTAGGCTTGCAATCATCAATACGAATCGCCAATTCATGTGGTGCAAAACCACCAAAGACTACGGAATGGATAACGCCAATCCTAACACAGGCGAGCATCGCATAAAGCGCTTGTGGAATCATCGGCATATAGATAATACAGGTATCTCCTTTCTCAAGTCCCAAACGTTGTAAGCCACCTGCCAATTTAGCAACCTCGTTATGTAATTGACTGTAGGTGATATGTTGCTTTGTATTAGTAACTGGAGAGTCATAAATAATGGCATTTTGATGACCATAGCCGTCTTGAATGTGCTTATCGACACACAGATAACTCAAATTAAGTTGTCCATCCTCAAACCATTGGTCATAGTCATTTGGATCTTTGGAACATATGGTTTTAGGCATTTGATACCAGTCAATAGCTTTAGCTTGATCCAACCAAAAGGCTTCAGGTTGCTGAATACTTTGTTTATAAAAGGAATGATAGTTCATGACTTCGGTTTTTTAGAATTAAATAAACCGAACCAATTGGGGTTGAGTACCTTGAGCTTGATTAGCGCCCAAATTATAAGGACAAAACACAGACCCATTACTATTGATAGCACAGGACTTATAGGTGTTTGATTTTCAAACTTAAATCTGAGGAATAGTGTGACAACAACGTAGATACTAATGATAATATCAGACGTTAAAGCGTTCATGCGAAGTTTCATGTCTCTTCATTTAAATTAAACATTGTTTGTTTGCACACAAAATCAATATTCAAAAGACTCGAAAGACATTCTTTAAGTCAAGAGTTCCAGAATTTCTGAAACTATTTTTTTTACTGAAAAAGGTTTTGTCAAATATTTATCAGCTCCTAGTTTTAAACCCTTTTCAACATCCGAAGCTTTATTTTTTGCAGTAAGAAATACCACCTTTGTGTTTTTCAAACTGTCATTATTTTTTATATGTTCCAAAGTTTGATAACCATCCACATTCGGCATCATGATATCCAGCAATACAACATCAGGAATTTCATGTTTTAGAATCTCCAAGGCTTCGCTACCATCCCTTGCTATAAACACTTCAAATCCTTGTTTTTTGAAAGTGTATTCCAACGACATCACAATATTTGGCTCATCGTCGACAATTAAAATTTTTCTCTTCATATATTACAGCCTACAATTTACTTAAAAGGGAGCTTAAAAACAAGCGTTGCGCCCTTTTTCACACCTTTTTTTGCCCAAATTTTTCCATTGTGCTTTTCTATAATTTGCTTCGTAATGGCCAATCCCAACCCACTTCCTTGCGGCTTAATGGTATTTTGGTCTTGAGATTGGTAAAATTTATCAAAAATGTACTCGTGATCCTCTGCAGGAATGCCTTTACCATTATCACTTACCGAAACTTCAATGAATTCATTTCCCAATCGGTAATCGACAATAATTTTCCCCGTTTTAGTGTCGCAAAATTTAAGGGCATTCGACAACAAATTTGTGAGTACTTGTTGAATTCTATCTTCGTCATAGGGTAACTTGAAACTGTGCGGATTCTTGTTGATAATCGTCACTTCTTTTTTAGCCGCGACATGACTGAGACTAGAAATAGCCTTGTTAATGCTCTTGGCGATATCATGGGTTGATTTATCGAGATTTAAACGTCCCGTTTCCAATTTTTCGAAGTCGAGAATATTATTAATCAAACGCCCCAACCTATCGGAATCCTGTAAAATATTTTTAAGAAATTGCTGCTTCATTGCCATTGGCATGTCATCCTCCTCATCCATAAGCAATTCTGTAGCTGCTCTAATACCCGTAATAGGTGTCTTCAATTCATGAGCGACGGTGTCTAAAAACTCATCCTTTTGCTTGTCCTTGGAAATGAGTTCCTCATTAGCGTCTCGCAATTGCGAAGACAGCTGAGAAAGCTCTTGGGATTTTTCCAACAAGGCCTTATTACTGACAATATTCTCTTTAGACTCTTCCAATATTTTTAAAACTTCTACCAAACTGATTTGTTCTTCTTTCACCACACTGGCAATCAGAATCTTCGCCGAAGCACTGCCAATGCTTCCTGTGAGTAATTTCTCTGAAAAATTAATCAATCGGGCATCTGCCAATTGTGTGTCTGGTGACAACTTGTACTTTGTAAAAAATATCTTTAGAGCGCGATTAGCTTGCTGCTCGCCCAAAAACCGAACCAATACATTTTTAATATCTGCCACATAAGCCTCGCCTTTCCAAACCAATGCGCTATCTTGAAGTTTCGTGAAGTTATGGCTATCTACAAACATTTCAGCATAATTTCGTTCTCGATAATTTCCCTTGGAGGTGAGTGAAAATATAAGATAGCACAAAACATTGGCACTCATACTCCAGAAGAAGGCATGTGCTGGCGGACTTAAAAAATCGATACCAAACAAGGCATAAGGTTTTAACAAGGCAATACCATTTAAACCGTATTGGACAAAGTCATCGCTTCCCGTAAACGCTTCGAGCACAAACGGCAGCACCAAGGTATACATTGAAATTACCAGTCCTACAAGCATACCGATAATGGTTGCCTTTGAAGAGCCACGATTCCAGTAAAGACCAATAAAAAACGAAGGCGCCAATTGGGAAATAATCACAAATGAAATCAATCCGATAGCGTACAAGGACAGTTCCTTTGAAAAGGACACGTAGAAAAAATAGGCCGCGATAATAATCGTAAAAATAGACAGACGCCGAATATTTTTAATGTATTTGGCATTCCGCTCTGGTTGATTTCTTATGAATTTATCCAGAAAACCATAGGGAATAATCAAGTTATTACTCACCATGGTTGATAACGCCAAGGTCGATACAATCACCATGGAAATAACTGCTGAAAACCCTCCTAAAAATACGAGGGTTGCCAAAAACGAATTGCCTTGTTCAAGTGGTAATAACAACGTGTAATATTCAGCGTTCTGAGAAGTTCCAAAGGTGAGCTTCCCAGCCCACGCAATGAAAATCACAAAAAGATTGAACAGCAAAAGATATAATGGAAACAACCATATCGCTTTTTTTAGATGCTTCTCTCGATTGTTTTCGAGTACTGACACTTGAAATTGTCTGGGTAATAAAAAAATAGCCATAAACGACAAGGCGATCATAAAAAACCAATTGAAGCCACCTTCCAATCCGTTAAGCGTGACAAGTGACTGAAAATTTTCTTCGCTAGAAATTTGAGCATAAATATCAGTTGTCCCATCAAACAAATAAAAGGTAATATAAATACCGATTACCAAAAAGAACAACAGTTTTAATACAGATTCAAATGCCACAGAGGCTATGATCCCTTTGTGTTTTTCGGAAGCGTCTGTTTTTTGGGTTCCGAAGAATGCGGCAAAAACCGCCAGCAATAGGGCCACATAAAATGTAGAATCGTCTATAACTGTCGTGGAAACATAGCTCGTATCGTCAGACATGATTTCGAAGGTTTCGGAGACGGCCTTCAATTGTAAGGAGATATACGGCAATGTTCCAAATAAACAAATCACTGTTACCAATGCCCCTAGAAAACGATGATTTCCGTAGCGCAAGGAAATAAAATCAGCAATCGATGATATTTTGTGTTGTTTGGAAATTCGAATGATCTTCCTGAGCACGACAATCCATAATGGTGCCGCGATTACGGGTCCTAAATAAATAGGCAGAAAGTTAATGCCTGAATTGGCTGCAATTCCAATACTTCCATAGTAAGTCCATGCCGAACAATAAACCGCAAGAGACAAGGTATAAACGTAGGGATTATTAACCCATTTACTTTGACGCTTTTTCTCAGCGAGAAAGGCTAAGTAAAACAATACCGCCAAATAAATAACGATGATGACTACTAACGCATAATTACTCATAATGACGTTTTAGCACGATGTATGAAATTACAACCGACAAAATCCAAACGGAAAACACCAAAAAGTAAAACATTGGCACTCCAAAAATCTGTCCGTTAACATTAAAGACCAACACGAACGGCACATTGAAGACAAGGAACAACGCGATGGATAGAATAATTAATTTTTGTTCGTGACGTTTCTTCATTTTAAAAAAGTTATACTAATATAAGGAAAATCAGCACTACTTAAAGTAATGCTGACTTAACTAACTAAATTAAAAATGTCCTTTTACATTTAAATTAAGAACAAACTTTTAATGGGATGAGGCCTCTCCTGCTCCCGATGGAATTCTAATACTTTCTACAATATCTTGGACGCTTTGAGGTGGTGCCGGCGTCAATCGAGACACAACCACAGAAACAATCACATTGACGATCATAGCGACGGTTCCAAAACCTTCAGGCGATGTTCCAAACCACCATTCACTAGCAGGTCTTGGATCCATTACGCCTATAAGACCTGTTTTGTAACGAATCATATAGAACAGCATTAATACAATTCCAACAATCATTCCTGAAACGGCTCCTTGACGATTCATTCGTTTATCAAAAATCCCCAAAATAATAGCGGGAAAGAACGAGGCTGCTGCCAATCCAAATGCCAGCGCCACTACGGCCGCTACAAAACCTGGAGGATAAATACCAAACAAACCAGCAATAACGATCGCTATGAAAATAGAAATACGCGCTGCTAATAATTCGCCTTTTTCTGAGATATTTGGCTTTAGCTGCTTTTTAATCAAATCATGAGAAATCGATGTCGAGATCACTAAAAGCAATCCTGCTGCCGTTGATAATGCAGCCGCCAGACCACCAGCCGCTACTAAGGCAATCACCCAATTTGGCAATTTGGCAATCTCAGGGTTAGCCAATACCATAATATCCCGATCCACATACAACTCATTTTCTGCAGAACTTGCATTTGATATCAAGCGTTCTCCATGAGCACCTCGTGCTTCTGTATACACTGGTTTTTTACCATCAAGAGCGCTACCAGCCACATATTGAATCTTACCATCACCGTTCTTATCGGACCAAGCAATCAATCCCGTATTTTCCCAATTCTTAAACCACTCTGGAATTTCAGTATATTCCTGATTACTTACAGTTTCTATTAAGTTGGTTCTTGAGAATACTGCAATAGCTGGAGCAGTCGTATATAGGATAGCGATAAAGAGTAATGCCAAACCGGCCGATTTACGCGCATCCTTCACTTTAGGAACCGTAAAGAAACGCACAATAACATGCGGTAATCCTGCAGTTCCAACCATTAATGCCAAGGTAATAGCGAACACATCCCAAGTAGATTTAGTGCCGCTGGTATATTCATTAAAACCTAGTTGGGTATGCAACGTATCTAATTTATCTAAGAGAAAGGCGCCGCCTTCTACTTTTCCACCCATGCCAATTTGTGGTATGATATTTCCGGTCATTTGCATTGAAATAAAAAATGCTGGTACCATAAATGCAAAAATCAACACACAGTATTGAGCTACTTGTGTATAAGTGATTCCTTTCATTCCACCGAGGAAAGCGAAAATCAAAACCACGGTCATACCGATGACCACACCGACATTAATATCTACTTGCAGAAATTGCGAAAAGACAATTCCCACACCGCGCATTTGACCGGCTACGTAAGTAAACGACACAATCAATGCACAGATAACAGCTACTGTTCTAGCTGTGTTTGAGTAGTAGCGATCTCCGATAAAATCGGGTACTGTAAATTTTCCAAATTTCCGCAGATAAGGTGCCAAAAGCAATGCCAGTAACACATAACCGCCAGTCCAACCCATCAAAAACACAGAGCCATCATAACCCATAAATGAGATTAATCCCGCCATACTTATAAAAGATGCGGCACTCATCCAATCGGCTGCTGTTGCCATTCCATTGGCCAATGGTGACACGCCTCCACCAGCGACATAAAATTCTTTAGTTGATCCCGCTCGGGCCCAAATTGCAATTCCAAAATATAGGGCGAAAGTAACCCCTACCAATATCCAAGTCCACGTTTGTACGCTCATAATATTATTTTTTAAGTTAAGGGTTACTCGTCGAAACCGTATTTTTTATCCAATTTATTCATCAGTCTTACGTATACGAAAATGAGAATTACGAATACATAGATGGAACCTTGCTGTGCAAACCAGAATCCTAGTTTAAAACCTCCTAATCGAAACTCGTTCAGTTCCTCTCTAAATAAAATTCCGCAACCATAGGATACAATGAACCAAATGGCCAATAAAATACTGAGGTATTTTATATTTTCTTTCCAATACGCCGTAGCGTGTTTTTGTTTTTCACTCATAATTGATTGGTATTATAGATAAATCATAGCCTGAAGCGATAAGGTATTAGCATCTAACTCTCCAAATTTTTGATTTTTATATTCTAATGTTAATTTTGAATTATGACCACTCATGTAGGCATTGACACCAATACCAAGTGTGTTTCTATTGTCATCGACAGCATCATAACTATGTGTTCCGTAGCTGACATAAGGCTGGTATCTAGTTTTGGCAGCATCACCTGCAAAGACATAGCCTACATGGGTATAGACCATACTTCCTGTACCATATGCACTAAACAAATAATCTTTGCCATAATCGTTGGACTGGAAAACGGCATAAGCCGTTAAAGCACTACCATCTTCACCGATAGGCGCATCATAAAATGCATCCACCGCGAAAATTGAGACATTCTCTCCTTTGATATCGGGAGCGACATCTGTGCCTTCGTCAATTACTGCGCCATTGGGATGCATAAAAAATCCTGCACCCACATTGAATACTTTTTTACCTCCTAGGTAAGAGCCTACCTTATAGGGCAGGAAATTTGATTCTTGATCTAAAAAGTGATAGTCAAAATATCCGGCAAATGTTTTACCGGCATCCTTTGAACCAAGCATTGAACGACCATTATAAACTGCAGCGCCATCGGCTACTGCTGCACGATTGTCTAAGGTTGCCACAGCGGCATCATTGATTGCTACACGATACTGAAGTTTTCCAAATTTTCCTTTGGCAAAAACCCCTAAGTGTCGTGCAAATTGATCGGAAAGTCCGATAGTCGCCCAAGATTGACGATGGTTATCGAGGGTCATCATATTTAAGGTACTTTGGTTGTTGAGCCTTGAAATACCATTGAAATAATGAAGTCCACCACCAATCGTGTGATCCTCTCCCAGGTTGTATTGGGCCCACACGTCATGAAAGAACAATTGAGAGCCATCTCCTTTTCCAGTTGGACTCAGGGTGGTACTCGTTAAGCTGTTCAAACCGAAATGTGTTAAAATGAGGAAGTCTTTGTTAATTTGTGCAAACATCAAAACACGTGCGCGACGTAAGTTGAAATTCAACTTACCGTTTTCATTGCCATTGGCATCAAAGGACTCCTCCATGTCATAATTGGCTTGAACTTGTGCCCAAGATATCAATCGGAGGTATTTTGTACCGTCTTCATTGAGCTTGAATTTCAAACCTCCAGTATAATCCGGAGATCCTTGAGCATTCATAAATTGAACGGTACTGATTAGGAGTCCGATCAACAAAAAGATGCGTTTTCTCATAGTTTAAAAGATTAGTTAGTAATAAAATTGATTTTGTGTGCACTACTAAGCTCTTAAAAACCACGCCTTAACAAAAAAATACTATATTTTTTCGTTAATTTAATATACTAATCTTTAAAACGCTCCCATTTTATAAGCATGAATTTATCCCCTAGCTCGGTGACGACAACACCCGCTCCTTTGATATTCTCTGGTTTTTGAAAGAAATTTCCGAGTTCGGAAGTACTTAAAATTTTATAGGTAGGATGGTAATTCGAATTATAAGGACGTTTGATATTGTACTTCTTCACCCAATTCATAATACTGACATGCGAAATCCCCAATATTCGCTCAATTTCACGATAGGTCAAACCTTCGAGATACAGCTGCAATGACTTGTTAACATAATAATCGTCAATTTTTTTTCCCATCTTATTGACAGAAAAATAATACTGGCATTTTTTACATTTATAGCGTTGTCTGTCGTTGACTATACCACTCTTGATGTATCGATCTGAACCACAATTAGGACATAAATCTATCGTCATATATATTTATTTAGCATAAATATATCAATTTAGCAAAAAATAAAAAAATAAATCAAAAAAAGTAACATAGAAAAAGGAATAGAAAAGACTTCAGAATGTCTGACACTGCTTTTAATTCTAGATTCAATAATACGAGCTATTTCAAAAGGTAGTTCAAAAAGATGGAACTCATGACGCCTCAGGAATTCAAAGCTTCAATTACTAAACAATCTGCTTTTTCATATCATTAAATCAAACTTAGCAGTAAGCTGTCGGATATTTAGGTCGTAGCGCGATAAAATTTCAAAAATCCAGTCGAATTATTTTCAGTTTTAAATCATAATAATATATTGCGTCTTTAACACCCTATTATGACTAGATTTATACTGAGCGCTTTACTTCTAGTAATGCTCCATGTCTCCAGTTTTGCTCAAAAACGGATAGACCCTACAGATGAAGATCGTGCAAAAGCCTTACAACTAAAAGAACAATTTCCTGATGATGATATCGCACTCATCAGCAGTAAGGATGTCATTACTTTTGACTTCGACAATCGTGAAGATAAAGTGACTGTAAAACACGTCATGACGGATAACATGATTAATATCGTCCCTAGAGCTGATATCCAAAAATATTGTTTTTACGATGGCGAGTCATCTATAGAAGCATTTGATATTGAATTTAGAAATGGCAAGGACGCCAATTTTTATATCAAGGATGAAGCTTACAAAAGTGATGATTTGTTTCATCATGACAGTCGTGTCAAATACACCAATATGGATTTTGCACAACTTGGTTACCGTTATATCACCATGATTGAAAAGGATTACAAAGACATTAAATATTTCACGAAACTCTATTTTAATAACGACTATCCGGCAGCCTTAAAAACCATTTCCATAGAAATTCCAAAATGGCTTGATATAGAATTGAAAGAGCTGAATTTTGAAGGATATGACATTGATAAAAAGCAAAGCGAAAGCCGTAATGGGAATGCCACCATCCACGAATATACTTTAAAAAATGTATCAGGCATGTACAAAGATCATAATGCTCCAGGTCCAACCTATGTTTATCCGCATATTCTCATCTTGGCGAAATCATATAAACAAAACAACACACGTGTCAATATTTTTGAATCGACACAAGATCTTTACAATTGGTACAAATCATTGGTCAATAGTCTTGAAAATGATAATTCCAAGATTAAGGATAAAGTGAAGGAACTCACTGAAAATGCCACAACTGATGAAGAAAAGATAAAAAACATCTATTATTGGGTTCAAGATAACATCAGGTATATTGCCTTTGAAGACGGTATTGCTGGCTTCAAGCCAGATGAGGCTTCCAGCGTATTTGAAAAACGCTACGGTGATTGTAAAGGTATGGCGAACCTGACTAAGCAAATGTTAGTGGAAGCTGGATTTGATGCGCGACTTACATGGATTGGCACCAAACATATAGCCTACGATTACTCAACGCCTAACTTATCTGTAGATAACCATATGATTTGTACACTTTTCAAAGATGGTGAGCCCATATTTTTAGATGGCACTGAAAAATTCAATGCCTTCGGTGAATATGCCGACCGCATTCAAGGGAAACAAGTACTTATTGAGGATGGCGAAAACTTTATTTTAGAGCACGTGCCTAGTGCGTCTGCCGAATTTAATAAAGAACAGTTTATCTATAACTTGACCCTTTCTGATGACGTTATTACCGGAAAAGTTGATAAATTGTTCAAAGGTGAAAGCAGGTCTGGTCTCCTCTATTATTTCAATACTATTAAAAATGATAAAAAAGATGAATTTCTAGAACGCTACCTAAGTAAAGGTGACAGCAATATAAAAGTATCTAATATTGAAACGTCCGATTTATTAGACCGCGACGAAAACATCAATATTGCTTATGATGTTGCCATTAAAAATGCCGTGTCTTCTTTTGATAATCAAGTTTATATAGATTTAGATTTAGAAAAAGAACTCTCTAATTTCGTCATGGAAGAACGTCACACAGACTACGTTTTCAATTCTAAGAAAGATCTAGAATCGATTACTAATCTCACGATTCCAGCAGGTTACAAAATTTCTCATTTACCAGAAGCCATTGAAATTTCGAACCCTAATTTTGATATGAAGGTTGGTTTTTCTAAAACAGGAAATAAAATTGTTTACAAAAAATCCTTTCAAATTAAGAATGCCAAAATTGAAACTACAGATTTTGAAGCATGGAATGAATTTATTAACCAGCTCAATACCATCTACAACGAACAAATTATCCTAACTAAAGACTAATATTTCCACTATGCGTAACCTCTTATCACTATTAGCGCTGCTAATCACTTTCTCGTCAATATCACAATCTAAGGAAGCTCTTGAAGCAAAAGAGTTTTTTTGGGGAGCCAATGACGCTTATAAAAATGCCACCGAAATTCCTGAAGAATGGCACAACGAATCTGCTGTGATCATTTATAAAAATGAAAACTACGATTTTCATAAGTTCGGAAAAAACGTCACCTATACCACCTCGATAAGAAAGCGATTTAAACTTTTAGATAAAGCCGCACTTGAAGAGTTTTCAGAATTTTCATTTCGAAAGCGTTTTTATTCGTCTAAAGGTCAAATTAGTTGGTTGTCTAGAAAAGGTAACACCTTAGTAGGCATAAAAATCGTAAAACCTGATGGCACCGAAATAGAAATTGATGTCGATAAAGAAGCGGTTGAAGTCGATGGAGAAACAAAATTAGCCATTTCAAATCTTGAAGTTGGTGATATAATTGATTATTACTACTACAAAAGAGAACCTTTTAAAAGTACTTATGCTTTTGGTTTTGATCCTGTAGAAAAGCCTTTAGCAGAAGATTACCCAATCATGGAATACAAGTTATTCTTTGAAACCGAAAATGACTTTTTCATCAATTTTAATTCGTTTAATGGCGCTCCAGATTTAAAGGAAATTCCAACCGAAAAACGCAATATGAGACGCTATGAACTCACGGAAAATAATATTCCGAAAAGTGAGTATACAAGATGGTTCTATCCTTTAGTTGAGCTACCTTCCTATAAATTCCAGGTGTATTTTGCGCGATCAGGAAAATTTGAAGATCGTGCTTTGGCATTTCTTCCTGAAAAAGAAGACATCATAAAAACGAAGGTGTCCAAAGAAGAAGTACTTGATCTTTACGATAAGCGTTTTAAACCCGATGGCGATGTTGGTGATGTCAAAGATTATTTTAAAAATAAAACATTCAATAACGATAGTGAGAAAGTCAAAGCGGCTTACTACTACATGAGACATTATTATCTCACACGTTACATCGAAGCTTTTTATGCCAAAGAGGCTTCTATCGCTCCTTATTCTTTTATGGTTTATGGGAATGACGTTATTTTTATTCAGAATCAGAAACAGTTTGTTCGTCATTTTACAGAGTTTTTAAAGCGTCAAAAGATAGATTATGATATCGTTGTTGGTAAAAAACGTTATGACGGCACCATGGATGAATTGCTTATTGAAAAGAATGTGGAAGTCCTTATTAAAGTCAATACCGCTACTCCATTATATGCCAAGTTTTTTAGTCCGCACACCAATATCAATGAATTCTCTCCTTTAATGGAAGGTACCGAGGTATTCTTATTGTCCTCGGAGAAAACCAAGCGCATCATTGATGTCGTAGAGAATGGTAAGCTTCCAAGCTCGACCTATAATGATAATGAGACCAAGAAAGTGGTTACGGTTACATTGAACGATGATTTTTCTGGAGTTGCAATCGAGTCTGTCAACAGTTATAAGGGGCATGAAAAAACGGATCAGTTGTATGACCGACTTATTTTCAGTGATTATGTTTATGAGGATTATAAAAAATATGAGACTGAGACATGGATTGATCTGGTGAGAAAAAAGCACAAAGAAAAATATCAAACGGAAATAAACGCTTTAATTGATAAGTTAAAAACCAAACAAAAGGAAAGCTTTGAAAATGCCACAAAAGGCGAATACGGTGTCGAAAATATAGAAGATTACGCTTTCAATATTAATGAGAACGGTCGTTTTAGTTTTGATGATTACTTTACATTTACTGAAAGTTTTAGTGCGAAGGATGGATTGATAAAAAAAGCTGGACCAAATGTGATTGTTGAAATCGGGCAATTAATTGGTGGTCAAATCGATTTAAACGAGAAAGAGCGACAAAGAACTGCAGATATTCACATGCCTTACCCTAGAAGCTTTAATTATACTATAAAGCTCAATATTCCTGAAGGCTATACCGTTTCTGGTTTGGAAAACTTGACGAAAAACGTCGACAATGAAACAGGAGCATTTATTAGTTCTGCGACCATGGAAAGCAATCAACTTATTGTGAAGACGTCTAAACAGTACAAACACAATTTTGAACCTAAAGAAAACTGGAACAAAATGATCGCATTTTTGGATGAAGCGCATCAATTTACAGAAGAAAAGATTTTACTGAAAAAACAGTAAAAGCACCAACCTTGTTATATTGGCATCAACGGATACTAAGTGTCTGTTGATGCCAATCTATTTTTATAAGCTTTAATTTCTCGAACCACTCGAGGTGCCATGATAATCGTTGCTATCATCGTAGGTATTGCCATGAGCGCAAATACGCCATCTATAAAATTGATCATAACTTCAAATTGCGTAGTTGCCGCTAGATAAATACTCAAAATATAGAGGTAATTGTACCAATGCTTACGCTCTGCTCCTATCAAAAAAGACAGGCATTTCTTTCCGTAGTAGGCATATGAGAATAAAGAGGACACACTAAAGATGCAAACACATACCATCAATAAATACTGACCAAATCCAGGCATGGCCTTTTGAAATGCAGAAGCTGTCAAACTCACCCCATTATCACTGGTTGTTTCCCAAACGCCTGTCACTAATATAGCCAAAGCCGTGAGTGTACAAACCACCAAGGTATCAATGACAGGACCTAGCATTGCCACTAAACCTTCTCTAACTGGTTCATCTGTTTTAGCCGCGCCATGTGCCATTGGTGCTGTTCCGATTCCCGCTTCATTTGAAAATGCACCACGCTTTATTCCTTGAATGATTAAGGCTCCTAAAACCCCTCCAAAAACAGCGTCGCCTTTCATATAATGAGCTTCAAAAGCATCTGTTACTATTAAGAGCAAATACCTAGGCACCTGATCGTAATGAATCCCTAAAACAATCAACACCAAAATAAAATATAAGATCACCATTGACGGCACCATTTTGGAAGCGATATTGCTAATTCGTTTCAAGCCACCTAAAATGACAATAGCTGTAACAGCCATAAGCACGATCGCAATAATTATATTAGATGTATGACTTACTTCTACTCCATTTGGAATCAATACAATATCATTAATGGCTTGCTTTAATTGATTCACATTAACAACAGGCAATGCGCCTAACATCCCGAATACAGAAAACATAATAGCCATAAATTTCCATCGTTTCCCAAGTCCTTCTCTAATAAAATACATCGGACCACCTTGTAGTTCGCCTGCACTGTCTTTGCCACGATACATGATCGCCAAAGTGGATGTGAAAAACTTTGTTGCCATACCAACAATGGCACTTACCCACATCCAAAACATAGCACCTGGCCCTCCTACAGATATGGCTAAAGCAACACCTGCGATATTTCCCATACCAATAGTTGAAGACAAGGCCGTAGTTAATGCCTTAAAATGGCTAATCTCACCTGGATCATTGGGATCATCATAGGTGCCTTTTAAAACTTGTATGGCGTGCCGAAAAAAACGAAAAGGCAAAAAGCGAGATCTTACGAGTAAATAAAGTCCGCCTCCAATAAGCAGCACTAATAATGGAAAGCCCCAAGCCAATGACGAAAATGCCGCAGTAAATTCTTTTAGTTGCTCCATTAATGGTATAGAATGATGGGTCTAAGATATTAAACTTCGTGTAGCTTAAAAATTAATCTTTTATTTTTACGCCAAACTGAACACCTTTTGAAAGCCAACCGACTCTATTTTATTGATGCTGTTCGCGCCTTCGCCATCCTCATGATGTTGCAAGGGCACTTTATAGACACACTCATTAATCCTATTTATAGAGATGAAATCAATAAGCTATACCAGGTGTGGTCATATTTTAGAGGCATAACAGCGCCCACGTTTTTTACAATTTCAGGATTAGTATTTCTGTATTTACTACTTCGTGCCAAAACCAAAGGTGAAGACTATAAAAGAATTCGAAAAGGATGCTACAGAGGTTTATTACTCATTGGCATCGGTTATCTCTTGCGTGTTGATGTATTTGGTTGGTTTCGAGGCGAATTTAATAGTTATGTGCTTGTTATAGATGTCTTACAATGCATAGGTCTTTCTCTCTTACTATTGATTGGCTGTTATGTCTTACTTCGGAACCATGTACGCTGGCTATCACTATTATTATTGATAGTAGGTTGCTTATGTTTTGTTACAGAGCCTCTATATCGGACATTGGATTTAAAACAGGTGCCCTTAGTTTTTGCGAATTATATGACCAAAGCAAATGGCTCAATTTTCACCATTTTGCCTTGGTTTGGTTTTACAGCGTTTGGTGGCTTTTTGGCAACGGTATTTTTTTCACATGTGCATCGTTCGCGATTTCGAATTGTCACCATCCTATCATTTTTTGTCGTCGGGTGGCTACTCATCGAATACTCCTCTTGGGGACTAATGACATTGTATCATTGGACCGATACCGAACTTTTCAAATCGGCTGCTTATTATAACTATCTATTTACACGCTTCGGAAATGTCCTATGGCTATTTGGTGTATTTTATGCTGCCGAACCCTTTTTAAAACAATCCATTATTAGTAAAATCGGACAAAAAACCTTATCGATTTATGTGATTCACTTTATCATTATCTTCGGAAGTTTTACAGGTTTGGGATTGAAGCATTTTTATGCAAAATCCTTAACGCCTGCTGAAGCTATTATTGGAGCTATCGGTTTTATGGTAATTGTGTGTTTCATATCATTCCATTATGCCAAAACCAACGCTTTTATTTATAATGGTGTTAGGTCAATTGTGAGAGCTATTAAAAACAAGAAGAAGCATCGCGTAGACCACTAAATTTAGTTGTGATCACTTGTTATCATCCTATCTTTAATTATCTGGACAGGTTATTTCTTTTCCGATAAGTTGCCCTGAGCTATTTACCTGATAGCGATAACACTTACCGTCTTGCGATTTCAAAATCACACCGCGATAAGGATTATTTAAAAAGATATCTCCATCGGCAATTTCTAATATTGAATGCGGATTTGTTGTACCTATACCAACACCTCCATTATCCGAGCCCGTATTGAGTCCAACATCATTCTCACACACATCTCCAATGCCATTATTGTTCGTATCGATTTGGGTAGCATTTGCCACATTTGGACAATTATCACATGCATCTCCAACGCCGTCGCCATCAGAATCTGTTTGTGCTGTGTTGGCAGTATTAACACAATTATCTTCAGAATCTAAAATGGTATCCGAATCTGTATCCAATCTTGAGTTGGAGCAACTAAGAACAATATCATATAATGACGAACAATTTACAGCATTATTATTAATAGTTATTGCTCCTAAAATAGATAATTGACCAGTTCTAATGTCATCAAGAATACAACAATCATTAAGCTGTGGATTAGCTTGTAATGTAAATTCACTTCCAACCAAATTGAGAGTCTCTAGAGCAGAAATATCTGTAAGTACAGGATTTGAAAGTATCACTACAGATTTTGGTGCACGCTCTATATTATTCAATCCCTCTAATGACACAAGACTATTATTTCCTATAATTCTAATACTTGAAGTAGTCCCACCACCCAAGGAGGTTAATCCTTCAAAACCAGATAAGTTAACTATATTTGGGTTGCTTTCGACAAATATATAACTTGAAACGCTGACTATGTTTGATAATGCCGACAGTGTAGTTAAAGATGCATTATACCTGATGTCAAGAAAACTTCCAATCGTTGTGAGGTTCTGAAGTCCATTCAAATTTGTTAACAACGGATTGTTTACGATTCTCAAGTAACTTACAACTGTGGTTAAAAAGTTTACACCAGAAAGATCTGTAATATCTGCTCCTATAATATATAGACTATTAACGGTATCACAACTACCAGAATACGTAGCTACAAAAGTGTCAACCTCGGCTTGAGTTGTGAGTGTAAAGTTTCCTGTTCCACAGGTTTGAGAAAACACTTGAGTAACTGAAATTAAAAGTAATGTACAAATATATCTTTTCATCTTACAATAGTTAAAAGAAAGCCGCTCCCTATATATGACTTTCGGTTGCAATATAATGAAATTAATATTTTATCATATATTAAACAAACTCTATCTTGACCACCAACAACCATATTATCAATAACTTACAGTGTGATTGAATATTCTACAGCAACCATTTACATTGTACCATTATCAGCAAAATCGGACAAAAAACCTTTTACATTTACTTCATTCACCTCATTATTATCTTCGGAAGTTTTACAGGTTTGGGACTGAAGCATTTTTATGCAAAATCCTTAACGCCAGCTGAAGCTATTATTGGAGCTATCGGTTTTATGGTAATTGTGTGTTTCATGTCATTCCATTACGCTAAAACGAACGCTTTTGTATATAATGTTGTACGAAAATTGATCAAAAGGTTCAACAGAAAAAACTAACTTTACGTTTTTCGGAATGCATTACAACTTTGACGTATTTCACTACCAGTCACCAAACTATTGTAAGCATCTTTGTAAAAACAATTAAATCAAATTATATGTCAAAACAACAAATCGCTTTAATCACAGGAGGAAGTCGTGGACTCGGTAAGGATATGGCTATCAAACTAGGAAAACAAGGAATTGATGTCGTGATCACTTACCATTCAAATGAGGCAGCTGCAGATGCTGTTGTTTCAGAAATCAAAAGCATGGGACAGCAAGCATTTGCCTTGCAGTTAGATACTGGAAAGACAAACACCTTTGACGCTTTTTTTGAATCGTTATCCAAAAACTTATCGTCTAAAATGCAGGCTTCCAAGATTGATTTTTTAATCAATAATGCTGGTATTGGTATTTATCAGCCGTTTACCGAAACCACTGAGGCACAATTTGACGAACTAATGAACGTGCATTTTAAAGGCGTCTATTTTCTAACTCAAAAGGCGCTACCATATCTTGCTGATGGCAGTCGAATTATCAATATTTCATCAGGTTTGGCGCGATTTACGCTTCCTAATTCTTCAGCCTATGGTTCCATGAAAGGTGCTGTGGATGTGTTTACTAGGTATTTAGCAAAAGAATTAGCTCATCGAAAAATAACGGCGAATGTCGTAGCACCTGGTGCTGTAGCTACCGATTTTGGTGGCGGTGAAAACAAAACCAATGAAAAGAAGCGTGCCATCATTTCCAATGCCACTGCCTTGGGACGTGTTGGTGAACCTGACGATATCGGTGGGATTGTTGCTTTTTTATGTTCAGAAGATGCCCATTGGATCAATGGTCAGCGTATTGAAGCCTCAGGAGGTATATTCTTGTAAAACTCACCTGTCAAATAGTGTCATCAAGTCAATGCGCCCTTAAATAGGCTAACACATTAGTTTCGATGCGTTCTTGAATATTGGATACATCTGCTTTTTCAAATGGTTCGCCCATAATATTCTCGTACAATTCGATGTAGCGCTCACTTACTGTATCTATATACGCGTCGCTCATTTCTGGAACTTTTTGACCTTCCAACCCTTGAAAATTGTTGGAGATGAGCCATTGTCTGACAAATTCTTTAGACAATTGTTTTTGTGGTTCACCTTTATCTTGACGTTCTTGATAACCATCGGCATAAAAATACCGCGACGAATCTGGTGTGTGAATTTCGTCAATAAGCACAATTTTGCCATCTTTTGTTTTTCCGAATTCATATTTGGTGTCAACTAATATGAGTCCGCGTTTTGCAGCAATCTCAGAACCACGTTGAAATAACTTTCTAGTATAATCTTCAAGGACGACATAATCCGCCTCAGACACAATGCCTCTTTTTAGAATATCCTCTCGAGAAATATCCTCGTCATGATCACCCATTTCAGCTTTTGTGGCAGGCGTAATAATAGGTTCAGGGAATTGATCATTTTCCTTCATACCCTCTGGCATAGCAACTCCGCATAACAAACGTTTTCCTGCCTTATATTCTCTTGCTGCATGACCAGACATATAACCACGTATTACCATTTCTACCTTAAACGGTTCACATAGGTGTCCGACAGCCACATTAGGATCGGGTGTCGCCGTTAACCAATTAGGCACTAAATCTTCAGTGGCTTTCATCATACTGGTCGCAATCTGATTAAGGATTTGCCCTTTGTAGGGAATGCCTTTAGGCATCACCACGTCGAATGCGGATAAGCGATCGGTGGCGATCATGACAAGTTCTTGGTCATTAATATTGTAAACTTCGCGAACTTTCCCTTTATAGACACTTTTTTGGTTGGGAAACTTGAAGTTTGATTCGGTGATGGTATGCTTTTGGTTTGCCACGAATAATTAGGTGTTTTGTGATGATCTAAACCCTAGCCCAGATGGAGGCTTTGTTGAAGCTCCTCAACGAGAGCGACTGCCGACAGCTGGAATAAGCTTCTAAAAAAAATTAATCTCTATTCTCTATACTTTTATAAGCCTCAATGACTTTCTTCACTAATTTATGACGAATGACATCTTTGTCGTCCAAGTAAATCATGCCAATACCTTCGACATTTTTCAAGACCAGCAGCGCCTCTTTTAATCCTGAAATCGTACGTCGTGGTAAATCGACTTGTCCTGGATCTCCTGTTAGTAAGAATTTAGCATTTTTACCCATACGTGTCAAAAACATTTTCATTTGGGCGTGTGTGGTATTCTGCCCTTCATCCAAGATCACAAAAGCGTTGTCTAAGGTTCTTCCTCGCATAAAGGCCAATGGTGCAATTTGAATGGTACCGTTCTCAATGAAATGCGCCAATTTCTCGGCAGGAATCATATCGCGTAACGCATCGTATAATGGCTGCATGTACGGATCCAATTTTTCCTTTAAATCCCCAGGAAGAAACCCAAGATTTTCACCTGCCTCTACGGCTGGACGCGTAAGAATGATACGCTTAACCTCTTTGTTTTTTAAGGCCTTTACTGCAAGAGCAACGCCAGTATACGTCTTTCCTGTACCGGCAGGACCAATGGCAAAAACCATATCATTTTTACGCATACTCTCAACCAGTTTTCGTTGGTTCACAGTTTGCGCTTTTATAATACGACCGCTAACGCCATGAACGATAACTTCACCACTCTGATCTGATGTGGTATAATCGTCACTACTCTGACTGGTAAGCACTCGTTCTATCACGTTTTCATCTATTTTATTGTATTTCCCAAAATGCTCCATAAGCATGTTCATACGACGGTCAAACTCTTCGAGTAAGTCTTCATCGCCATAGGCTTTTATACTATTGCCTCTCGCGACAATTTTAAGTTTGGGAAAATATTCTTTTAGTACTTTGATATTGGCATTCTGGGCTCCAAAAAATTCTTTAGGAGTAATTTCTTCTAGTTCTAAAATAAGTTCGTTCAAAAGCGGTAAGAATTATAAATTAATCTGTTTTCTTTTATTAGTTTTGTGATGAAACAAAATAGCGATGTTTTCATAACATTACAATCAAAAATAACTAAACTATTTAATTCTTAAGGTGTCCTTAAGGTTAAAATATGATTAGTTTTTAACAGTTTTGTTTCATTTAAAAAAAGAGCTTAAATCACCCTTAAAATTTCTGCAAGTAATACATGGCAATCATCACATTAACAACCGATTTTGGCGAGAAAGACCACTTTGCTGGCGCCATCAAGGGAGCGATTTATAGTGAATTGCCGGATGTGAGAATTGTTGATATCTCTCATTCTGTAGCGCCTTTTAATGTTCCTGAAGCCGCCTACATTATTCAGAATGCTTACAGTAGCTTTCCGAAAGGCACTATTCATGTGATTGGTATTGATTCTGAACTCAACCCTGAAAATAAACACATTGCCGTAAAATTAGATGATCATTATTTTATTTGTGCCAACAATGGGATTATGAGCATGATTTGTTCTGAAATCGCGCCGCAAAAAATTGTAGAAATTAATATTCACGATCGTGTAGGTACCAGTTTTCCTGTATTGGATGTCTTTGTGAATGTCGCCTGCCACATTGCACGTGGTGGCACTTTGGAAGTCATTGGTAAACTGATAGATCATATAAAACCTATCAAAAACTTAAACCCTTTTGTGAATGATGAAAAAAATCAAATAATAGGTAGCGTCATTTATATTGATAACTATGGCAATGTTATTACAAATATTAAACGCAAATTTTTCGAGAGTGTTCAAAAAACGCGCGACTATGAAATTTCAGCGCGCAGTTATAAGTTTAAAACCATTTATGATAAATACAGCGACGTGATTAATTTTGATATTCCTGAAGATAAACGCTATGATGAAGGCAAAGGATTAGTGGTTTTCAATAGTTCGGGATACTTAGAGATTGCGGTTTATAAGAGTGATAATGCGAGTGTAGGAAGTGCTTCTAGTCTCATGGGTTTAAAAGTTAGAGACACCGTCACTGTTAATTTTTCAAAACTATAATATAGATGTTTGTAAGAATTGTTAAAATGAGTTTCGAACCTTCCAATATTACCACTTTTCTTAATAATTTTGAGGCTAATAAAGACGCAATTAGAGCTTTTGATGGCTGTGAATTTTTGGAACTCTATCAAGACAAAGAGCATTCGCATGTGTTTTTTACATATAGTTATTGGCAAAATGAAAGTCGGTTAGAAGCCTATAGACAATCAGATTTGTTTAGACACATCTGGTCCAAGACCAAACCTTTGTTTAACGCAAAACCAGAAGCCTGGAGTGTTGATAAGCTACATAGCTTGTCGTAAAAAACGGTATCATGACCTACGAAGAAAGAAAATACCTAAAAAAAGAATCAATAACTCCGGTTATCGTATGGATGATTCTGTTTGTTATTGCATTACTTTTTAATCGCTTAGGTACTAAAAAACCGACGTCACAAACCGTGAGTTTTTTTGCTAGCGTATTTAGCTTTACATTTATTGTCTTCTATGGTATCAAATGGATAAAATTTAAAACTCATATCAAAAAGAAACGTCACCACTAATGTTCGCCATTTTAAAAAAAGAAATTAACACCTTTTTCGCCTCACCCATTGGGTATTTGGTGATTGCTGTGTTCCTATTATTAAACGGACTCTTTCTTTGGCTTTTTAAAGGAGAGTTTAATATTCTAGACAACGGATTTGCGGATCTTTCTAACTTTTTCCTATTAGCACCTTGGATACTTATATTCCTAGTACCTGCAGTAACGATGCGTAGTTTTGCAGACGAAAAAAAACAGGGCACCTTAGAATTATTACTCACCAAACCCATTAGCCATTTTAAAATTGTGATGGGTAAATATTTTGGGGCGTTCGTACTGATTGTGTTGGCCTTGATTCCTACATTGTTGTATGTATACACTATTTCCAAATTAGGAAACCCTGAAGGAAATCTTGACATTGGTAGTGTTATGGGCTCGTACTTCGGACTTTTATTTTTGATCGCCTCTTACACAGCCATTGGTATATTTTCATCCAGCTTAACCGATAATCAAATTGTGGCGTTTATCGTGGCTGTTTTTATCTGTTTTATTTTTTATTTTGGTTTCGAAGGCTTATCTAATTACAACCTATTTGGAGATGCTTTTTACCTAGAGAAGTTAGGCATGGAATCGCATTTTAAGAGTATGAGTCGTGGTGTGTTAGACACTCGAGATATTGTGTATTTTCTGAGTATGACAGGCTTCTTTATAGTTTTAACGAGACTCAATCTAAAACAGACGAAACAATGATTATTACCATCCCTTTAGTCATAATCATGTGTGTGGTGTTTGCCTTGGTTTTCCTTTTTGTAAAAACCATAGACCGACGGAAGTGGCTTACCATCTTGGTCAGTCTAGTATTAACACCGCTCGTTTATTTTTATGCAGTGTATCCCATGATAAATATTTTTACGAACTTCCATCATCAAAAACATTTTACGATGGAATTATGGCAAGAGGCACCTGCACTGCGTTATGAACTATCGGACGACTTAATTTCGTCGGAAAAACTTATAGGAAAGACAAAAGAAGAGATTAAAAATCTCTTAGGAAAGGCCGAATGGCTTTCGTGGAATGAAGACGCCAAAGCACATAACGAGAACAAATGGAATTATAGCTTGGGTATTGAACCAGGCGCCTTTAATACAAAAAAGGAATGTTTGGAAGTTGTTTTTACAGACGGCCTCGTCACGATTGTTAATCCCTATAAAGAAACTATAACTTTCGATGCTAAAGAATAAAAAAAATATAATGATCATCGCTGCCACATTGGTTATCATCGTTGTGGTGAATGTGATATCAAGTGGACTTTACCAACGCTTTGATCTTACACAAGATCGTCGGTATACGCTTTCAGAAGCTGCCTTAGAAACGATTTCGGACGTCGAATCTCCCATCGTAATCGATGTGTTTTTAGAAGGCGAATTTCCTTCCGAATTCCGAAGGTTGCGCGATGAAACCCAGCAATTACTTGAGGAATTCAAGGTTTATAATGACAACGTCATTTTCGAATTTATCAATCCTTTAGCCGAAGAAGCGACGCGTAACCAAAACTTACAGCAATTAGCGCAGCGTGGCATGCAACCGTTCCAAATTAATATTAAGGAGAATGGAAAAACAAGTCAGGAGGTTATCATCCCTTGGGCATTGGCTAGTTATAATGAGCAGACGGTCGTTGTTCCACTTATAAAAAATAAAATTGGAGCGACAGATCAGGAACTCGTAAATGGCTCCATACAAAATTTAGAATATGCTTTTGCAGAAGCCTTTAAAAAGTTGATTCGACCGAAGCAAAAGAAAATAGCCATTTTAAAAGGTAACGGTCAGTTAAGTGACATTTATGTGGCTGACTTATTAAAAAAGTTAGGACAGCATTACTTTTTGGCTCCATTTACCTTGGATAGCGTTGCCTCTAATCCTCAAAAGACCTTGAAGGACATCGAGAATTATGACTTGATTATTTCAGCAAAACCGAGTGTTGCCTTTACAGAAGAAGAGAAATACGTTTTGGATCAATATACCATGAACGGTGGGAAAAGTCTTTGGCTTACCGAAAGTATCATTATGGATCGCGACAGCTTAATGAATGAGTCAGGGAAAGGATTTGCCGTGATAAAAGATTTGAATCTCAATGATTTTTTCTTTAAATATGGTGTAAGAGTAAATCCAGTCATTGTCAACGACATGTACTCTGCTCCCATTACACTCGCTATAGGAGAAGGCAGTAATTCCCAGTTTCAACCTTTAAGATGGCCCTATTCGCCCTTAGCGGCTAGCAATCCAAACCATCCCATTACTACCAATCTCGACCCTGTCAAATTTGATTTTGCGAGTCAGATAGACACGTTAAAAAACGGCATTGACAAAACCATCCTGTTACGAAGTTCTCAACTAACAAAACTAGAGGGTGTTCCTCGAGAAATTAGTTTAGACATTGTTACAAAAGAGCCGAATCCAGAGACTTATAAGGAACCCTATCAGACTTTAGCCGTCCTGCTTGAAGGCTCTTTTACATCTGCTTATGATAAGCGCATAAAGCCTTTTAAAATTTCTGATGACAAAACTCAGAGTACACCAACTAAAATGATTATCATCGCTGACGGTGATGTTATCAAAAATGAAGTGATACGCAATCAGCCACAGGAATTAGGCTTTGAGTTTTTAAGTAAACGAAAATTCGGAAATAAAGAGTTTCTCGAAAATGCTGTGAATTACCTTTTAAATGATGACGGACTTATAAACATTCGAACAAAAGAGGTGAAATTAGCCTTTTTAGATACTGAAAAAATCGAAGATGAAAAATCGACTTGGCAAATGGTCAATATCGCAATACCGCTTATATTATTAGGGGTTTTTGGTTTTGTATTTAACTTCTTCAGAAAAAAGAGGTATACAAAATAAGGTGAATATACGCGTAAATTCAGAATTTTTTAAAGCGTTAATTTGTTAATAAGTTTGTTTTATAAAACAATCCCTTTGGGATATATTTGTATTGCGTAATTTGTTATCGCAACATTGAAAAAAATCAATTATCACACATGAAATTTATAGTATCTAGTACCTATCTTCTTAAGCAATTACAAGTTTTAGGAGGTGTCATAAATAGTTCTAACACCTTACCTATTTTAGATAATTTTTTATTTGAGTTGAAAGACTCAAAATTAACCGTATCTGCTAGTGACTTAGAAACGACTATGTCGTCTACCTTGGATGTAGAAAGCGATAATGATGGTAGTATTGCCTTACCAGCTCGTTTGTTATTAGATACCTTAAAAACATTTCCTGAACAACCGCTTACTTTCGTTGTGGAAGACAATAACACGGTTGAAATCAGTTCGAATCATGGTAAGTATGCCTTAGCCTATGCTGATGGCAATGAATTTCCGAAAGCTGTGGAATTAGACAACCCAAGTACCACAACCATTTCTGGAGACATCTTGGCTACTGCGATTAGCAAAACTATTTTCGCAGCTGGCAACGATGATTTACGCCCAGTAATGAGTGGAGTGTTTTTTCAATTTTCTACCGAAGGTTTAACCTTTGTAGCTACAGATGCTCATAAACTAGTAAAATATACTAGAGAAGACATTAAAGCGAATCAAGTCGCTGAATTTATTATGCCTAAAAAACCGTTAAATCTTTTAAAAGGTATTTTAGCGGCGAATGATGACAATGTTACGATCGAATACAACGATTCCAACGCGAAGTTTACGTTTGAAAATAGCGTATTGGTATGTCGATTGATCGACGGAAAATATCCAAATTACGAAGCCGTGATTCCAAAAGAGAATCCAAACAAATTGACTATAGATAGAACACAGTTCTTGAATTCTGTGCGTCGTGTTAGTATTTTTTCAAACAAAACAACACATCAAATTCGCTTAAAAATAGCTGGAGCAGAATTAAATATTTCTGCAGAGGATATCGATTATTCTAATAAAGCTGAAGAACGTCTTACTTGTGATTACCAAGGTGATGATATGCAAATTGGCTTTAATTCGCGTTTCTTGACTGAAATGTTGAATAATTTAAATGCTGATGACGTACAATTAGAAATGAGTTTACCGAATAGAGCTGGTATCCTTACGCCTATTGATGGTTTAGATGATGGCGAACATGTGACCATGTTGGTGATGCCTGTGATGTTGAACAGTTAATCCATGGTTAAGAAAATCATCGGCTATTTCTTGTTGCTGCTAGGCGTATTCTCCATTTTGAGTATTCTTGGAAATGTTGTGAAACTTATACTTGGTTCAAAACGTCTATCTAACCCAGAACCTTCTGAACTTGTTATGGCTATTGTTTTTGCCATGTTTCTCGGATTTATTTGCTTTAAATATGGCATCAAATGGACCTCAAAAAAGAAAGCTATTAAGGATGATATTGACGCTATAGGAAACGAACAGAATTCATAATAACATTAAAAAACGCTCACTTTTCAGTGAGCGTTTTTATTACCTCTTGATATAAAAATAACTAACTAATAAAATTAAGAGATAAAGGATATTTAGGTGTTTCTCCATGACTCGCTTTGATCGCGTTGATGATAGGAAATATAAAGGATAAGAGACATAAAGCCAATAATCCAAAGATTCCTACCAATACAAAAACTAAAGGAATACAGATTAAACTATAGACAAGTATACTCAATTGAAAATTGACAATATTTTTGCCTTGCTGATCCATTTGATAAACTTTTTCTTTCTGTGTGGCCCAAATCACAAGCGGCACGATCAATCCACCAAAGCCAGTAATAAATGTCAACAGCTGACTTAAATGGGTCAACACAATAAGTTGATTATCTTGTTTCATGATCTGATTATTTTGATTGAACACCTATAGGACGTAAACTCAGTCCAATTGTTACAAAATTTTTCAATTTTTTTAAATAACTCCTGCGAATCGAGCATCTCCCTTAATTTTCAAACGAACAATACTTAAAAAAGGAGCGCTCATAAAAAGCGCTCCTTTTAACTAACTAATAAACAGACATTACTCCGTTGTATCGGTTTTATTTTTATCACCACTGGTCATAAACTTTATCAAAAACCCAATGAGTATTAAACATATGAATCCAAATATGGCTACCATAATCACTGTAATATTTGAACTGTATAAAGCGATATTCTGACCAATCATAATAAGAAACTTAAATAAGTATTAATCAACTTGTGTAAAATTACAATACAACGTTTCTTAGAAATATGACAATTGTCATGAACTGATCTTTTTTTAGAATTATTTTTTTTGAAGGTTAACAAACAGTTCTCTACCAGATCTAGATGGATGCGAATTATATGCCATGTCCATGACTTTAATTTGAAAATGAGGCGTAAATCGCTCGATATATTCACTCTTAGATCCTCCAAAAGGTGGTTGATCATCATTTAGTGGCACATTAAAAAAAAGGCCTACCAATTGTCCGTTTTTCTTTAAAATCGCTTGCATCTTTTCGACATATTTCGATCGTAATTTAGGGTCTAATGCACAAAAGAAAGTCTGTTCAATAATAAGATCAAATTTGAGGTCAAGATTAAAAAAGTCCTTGTGTAATAGCTGCCTTTCGGGAAATTCTGGAACTCTTTTTTTTAAATTATTTAATGCTGTTTTGGAGACATCGGCGACATACACCTGTTTAAACCCTTTTTTAAATAAGTATTCGGCTTCATAAGCATTTCCGGCACCTGGAATTAAAATTTTAAGGTTTTTATCCTCCAATTGATCAACATAGGCTTTTAAGGGTGGCGATATTGATCCTAAATCCCATCCTATATTCCCTGAGGTATAACGCTCCTCCCAATATGACTTATCGAGTCGTACCACGAAGAACAATATTAGTTCGGATAGTTTTAGTAATTGGCTGAGAAACGCCTTTATTGTTAATGCGATCTATTAATAAAGCCACAGCATTCTTTCCGATTTCCAAGGTGTGTTGTGATACGGTAGAAAGTTTTGGATTTGTAAATTTTAGAATGTTTTCATCGGAAAAACCAATAACGGATAAATCTTCGGGAACGTTTCTTCCCAATTTCAACGCTTTATGAAGCGCAATTACACCAGAAACGTTATCAATAGCAACGATACCATCAATCGAGTCATCGTCTTGTAAGGTTTTCTCAATGACGGCTTCGATAGCATCATCTGATTTTAGAATGATCGTTTTTGGTTGGCGACCATAATCATCAGCTTCACCTAATGCTTCTGTATAACCGTTGGTTCTGAGTTTACCTACGCTGAGATCTTCAATATCGCTAAAGAGAACAATGTTTTTTCTACCCTCCGAAAGCAGATGCTTTGTCGCTTCATAGGCAGCTCCAAAATCATCAATAATCACTTTGTCACAGGCGATGTTTTCTGAAACTCTGTCAAATAAAACGACCGGAATATTTTGCTTAGCTAGTATATTGATATGATCAAAATCATTCGCCACTTGAGTTTCTTCAGCGATGGACATAATGAAGCCATCTACACTCCCATTAGATAATAACTGAAGACTTTCAATTTCTTTAGATTGCAACTCATTAGACACACAAGTAATAATGTTATAACCCTTGTCTGATGCTTCTTTCTCAATAGCATACAATGCTTTCGCAAAAAAATGATTTAAAATATTTGGTATAATCACACCAATGGTATTGGTCTTGCTACTTTTTAAACTAACCGCTAATTTATTGGGTTTATAATTTAAAAGTTTAGCTAAGGACTTCACTCGTTCAATCGTATCAGGACTTATTTCATCACTATCGTGTAAGGCTTTAGAGACCGTTGATACGGAAACATTCAATTGTTCAGCGAGTTGTTTCAGTGTAACCATGTGCTTTATAAGATAAAAAAGAGTGTACTTGTATAAAAATACACTCTTTTATTCTTATTTTAAAAAGCTATTCCTACTTTTTAATTAATTTTAATGTTCTACCGCCATTTGCTGAACGGATTTTAGCAAAATACAATCCTGTTTTTAAAGTTGATGCATCAATTTCTACCATTGTTGAGCTCGGATTAATGAGTAATACTTGCTTCCCAAGTACATCGTAAATTTCTATAGACGATAAGATACTATTCGAATTCAAGATCCAATGATTCTCCGAAGGATTTGGATATACGGTCATATTATTCAATTCCAAGTCTGTGACACTAAGATTTGTTCCTGGATTCACTGAGAAATAGAGATTATCAAAATACGCAATACCTGTATTTAGATCAGATTCGGTTCCAATTTTAAATTGGAAAAATTTATCAGTACTAAAACCCTGGTTTGTGAAGAAACTCAAGGGAATATCTACACTGGTCCATGTATCAAACACAAAGGCTTCTTGTGTAGGTAATTCATAAAAATATTCGAAAACGCTTCCATCTTCTTCAATCAAAATCATACGAATTTGAGTCGCATTGGATGTCCAATAATCGAAATGAAAGTAATTGTACGCACTCACATCGGTCACTGTGCCAGGATTAGTTCCTTCACCATAACCTGCAACTGAAAAATCCATTTTTAAGGTATTATTGACAGCAGCACTCGGATCTGTATCAACGACAGTGGTGACTCCAAAACTGTAATCACTGGTCCATATATTCGTGAAACCTCCTGTATCTCCATAGATACTCAATACTTCATTATCGGGTGTTGTAGGTGTTGGAGAGGGTGTCTCAAGTTCTGGAACTGGCGTGACATTCGTTCCACCAGCAAAATCGTCCACTAAATAAGTACCGACATCATTGTTATTAAAATCTGGAAAAAACACCATCAAACTATAATCTCCAAGTCCGGCACCATAATCTAAGGTGATAATCTGCCAGTCGGTTCCAGAAGTTGTAAATGATAATTCGGTATCAGGTCCTGTACCAGCTTCAAATTTTAACAAATGTGTTCGAGTTCCATAGTCTGCGAGTGGTTTCATTCTAAAGGTTATGGTATTGTTAGCGTCATCAGATAAGTCCAGATTTTCAGCTAAGTTTAATTGTGCTGTATCATAGAGTAATCCGCCACCAGCTATAGAGCCAACGGGATTACCGCCATCATCTGCTATTGTGAACGAGCAGTCAAAACAATTCATGGCATCTGAAGGGTCAGAAAAATCTATTGGCATGACCTGCCCAAAAGAGCAAATAGCGAATAGCATAACGAGTAATTGGGCAGTTGTTTTCATAATAAAATAGTATTAAAATTTAATGGAAATAAAAATGCCGCATTTGCTACAAGCAAATGCGGCATCTGTTTGTTGTATTAATAAAGGACTATTCCTTTACCAACTTAAATGTTTTAATCGCGTCTTCCGATTGGATTCTTGCGATGTAAACACCTGTTTTTAAAGCTGTCGCGTCAATGGTCACTTGATCAGAATTGACTTGTTTTGATATGACTTGTTTACCTAAGACATCAAATACTTTAACTGAACTCACAGGTGAAGTAGCTTTGATGTTCCAAACCTGAGATGTTGGATTCGGATAGATAGAGAACTCAGAAGCCGCTACCTCATTGGCACTAAGTGTCGCTGGCTGAATCACAATACTACCTAATGCATCATAAGCGGCATCAAAACTTGGATCTAAATTAATATTTGGGCCAATCATTTGGAAACCATATTGAATGTTTTCCAAACCTGTATACCCTGTAGCATCCATGGTTAAAGTGAAATCACCAGAAACCGTTGATAAATCAACAATATCAGAAGCGAGAACCGTTCCAAAATCTGCTGAAAACACTTTAATAAATGCCGTAAATTGAAAATCGTAAGGTGCAATACCTGTGTTGTTCAAAGTATTTGAACTCACAGAACCGCTAAACGTAAAATTAGTACCATTTAAAGCAGGATCTTGAATGTATAAGTTAGCATCCATGATTTTGTTCCCTCTTAATTGGGTTCCATCACCTTGCCAATAAGGGGCTGGATCTCCTATTCTATTTGGTTTAAGTGTTAACGTATTTCCACCTGTATCCAAAATAGCAATAAGATCTGGAATTCCCCATGGTGAACCAAATTCGTAAGCACCATTTCCATCTGGAGCAGGCAAGTTGCTTACGTTCATAAAACCCAAACCTGTACCGGTTGGATCAGGACTAAAGCTAGTAGCATCAAAATTAATGTTGGTCTGTGCAATTAATGGCGCAAAAGTCAACATCAGAATAGTCATAAAAATGTAGTTTTTTTTCATAGTAAAATATATTTGTTAATCATTAATAAATTAATAAATGTAGACATAATCTACAATAAATTCTTTAGGAAAAATGCTATCATCTACTTCAGGTCCACCGAAATTTCCTCCAATAGCCATGTTCAAAATCACATAAAATGGCTTATCAAAAGGCCATGTTTTATCATCCTTCATTTCTGGAGAAAACGTGTAAACCAATTCATCATCAATATAAAATTTGATTGCGGCTTCATTCCATTCACATTTATAAACATGAAACCCTTCTTCTATTGTTTCGATAGTGGTTACTTTGGTGTTTTTTGATTGCCCGTAACTATCTGCCGTGTGCAACGTTGTATGAATTTCATGTGGTGCCTTGCCTACGTATTCCATGATGTCTATCTCTCCACAAGCTGGCCATGTTTTGTCGTCAATATCATTGCCTAACATCCAGATAGCAGGCCATAAACCGCTACCTTCAGGTAACTTTGCTCTAACTTCTATGGTTCCATATTGGAATTCCGATTTATCCTTAGTAGTGATTCTTCCAGAATAATACGATGAAGAATCCTTGGTAGCTGTTATTATTAATTGTCCGTTCGCTACCTTAACATTGTCTTTTGTATATGTTTGTCGCTCATTATTTCCCCAACCACAAAGATTTGGACAACCATCTCCTAACTCATAATTCCAGATGGATTCATTGAGATTTGTCCCATTAAAATCCTCTTTTAAAATGAATGTTTTTTCTGACTTGCAAGAGGCAAAACACAGTATTGAAAATAATATAATTAGCGACTGTTTCATTATTTAAGATTAAATGTTTTTTCTAGCTGCGTATCTGAACTTCCACCTATAAAAACTTTGAATTCACCAGGCTCCAGTATAAATTCACCTTGATTATTGTAAAAACCTAATTCTTTTTTCGTCAATGTCATTGTTACTTCCTTTGACTCATTAGGCGCTAATTCTATCAACTCAAATCCTTTCAATTCTTTTACAGGTCGCGTCACACTAGCATACATATCGTTAATATATAATTGTGCCACTTCTTTACCTTTCAGCTTGCCAGTATTGGTTAATTTGAAAGTCACTTTAACCTCATCAGAAGCTACTACATCAACAACCAAATCAGCATACTCAAATGTGGTATAACTTAAACCATGACCAAACGGATATAATGCTGTATTTTCTACATCCTGAAAATGCGACCAAAAAACCACATCGGGACCTGGTAATGATGGTCTTCCTGTATTTTTGTAGTTGTAATATATGGGTACTTGTCCTACGCGTCTTGGGAAAGTCATTGGTAACTTCCCACTTGGATTATAGTCACCGTATAATACTTGAGCAATGGCATTACCACTTTGTGTTCCTAAGTGCCAGGCTTCAACTATAGATGGGATATGTTCATCTGCCCAAGTGATTGTTAAAGGTCTTCCATTGTTTAAGACTAAAACGATATTCGGATTTACTTTGTATACTTCTTCTAAGAGCTCTTGCTGAACACCAGGTAGCCCTAATTCAGTTCGGCTTCGCCCTTCTCCACTCTGCAATCCATGTTCTCCAAGAACCATCACTACCACATCAGATGCTTTAGCAATTGATATCGCCTCAGAAAAACCGCTTTTGTCCGTGGTGTTAATAGTAAGTTCAGTTGCAAATTCAGTTTTACCAATACTCACATCAGCGCCTTTGACATAGGTCAATTTATTACCAATGTATTGCTTCATCCCTTCTAAAACAGAAACCGCAGTACTGTCATCAGCACCAATTCTCCAACTTCCTAACGGACTTGTTTTATCGCTGGCCAATGCACCGATTAAGGCAATTTTTTGACCTGACTTCTTCAATGGCAACAATTGTTTGTCATTTTTAAGAAGTACAATCGATTTTTTAGCAACATCGAGAACAGCGTCATGAAATTTCTGCTGACCAGTAACTGTCTTCTCTCGTTCTTCATCTAAATATTTATAAGGATCATCAAAGAGTCCTAATTCAAATTTCACTCTTAAAATTCGAGTCACCGCATCATCAATAAGTGCTTCATCAACTTTTCCTTCTTTTACGAGTCCAGCTAATTTTTCAACATATAAGTAAGATTCCATGTCCATATCAGATCCTGCATTCACCGCTATCTCGGCAGCCTGAACACCATCTTTAGCATGACCATGAGCAATCATTTCTGTAATAGAACCCCAATCTGAAACTACAAAACCATCAAAGTTCCATTTTTCCTTTAAAATATCCCTTTGCAAGTATTTATTTCCGGTAGCAGGTACGCCATTTAATTCATTAAATGAATTCATAAAAGTTCGAACACCTGCTTCTTTAGCAGCAATAAAAGGTGGAAAAATAATATTGTTTAATGTGGATGTACCCACATCTACTGTATTATAATCCCTTCCTGATTCGGCAAAACCATAACCTGCAAAATGTTTGGCACAGGCTGCAATGGTATTATGTGCTGCTAAATCGGTACCCTGAAAACCTTCTACACGGGCTTTAGCAATCTTACATCCCAAATAGGTGTCTTCACCTGCACCTTCCATTACGCGTCCCCATCTGGCATCTCTAGAAACATCGACCATTGGCGCAAACGTCCAATTGATACCAGCAGCGGCAGCTTCTTCAGCAGCAATTTCTGCTGAAAGTTTAATAGCGTCCAAATCCCAACTAGCAGATTCTGCGAGAGGAATTGGACTTATGGTTTTATAGCCATGAATCACGTCAAAACCAATTATTAGGGGAATGCCTAGTCTTGTTTCTTCGACCGCTATTTTTTGCACAGCTCTGACATTCTCTACACCTCGCACATTGAGCATCGAACCAACATACCCTTTTTTTAGGTGTTCATACTTTTTAGCAGCAGCACCTTCTTCAGGTTCGGGTCCAGTTAAATCCCAAAACCCGTTGTATTGATTCATCTGACCAATTTTTTCTTCTAAAGTCATTTTAGAAAGTAGTTCTGAGACCTTACTCTCGATATTCTCAATGTTAGAATGGATCTCAGAATCACTATTCATGGCCAAATCATTCGATGTGCTTTTGTTGCAAGCCAATAACGTGATTGACATTAGTGCTACAAAACCACAAATCTTAAAATATGAATGTTTGTTGAATCTCATTTGATATTTATTGATAAACTCTTACATAATCAATTTCCATAGTGTCTTCGGTAAACCCTGGATCAATGGTTCCTCCCAACGTTCCTCCCATGGCAATATTCAAGATCATAAAGAAATCACTTTCAAAAGGCAAATCTGGTGAATTCACAATCGTATGGAAAACATTGTCATCAACTAAAAATGTGATAGCATCTGGTGTCCATTCTACTGTGTAATTATGAAATTCTGTAGTTGAAGTTGTCAAAACTGTACTAGAAGAATCTCCGGCACCAGGAGATACCGCTGGATGATGAACTGTAGCAAGAACTGTGTTTTTATCTTGTCCCGTTTGTTCCATAATATCTATTTCACCACAAGCAGGCCAAGTATTGGTTTGATAATCTGCTCCAAGCATCCAAATGGCTGGCCATGTACCTGTAGAAGATGGAAGTTTCGCTCTAACTTCCACTCTTCCATAGGTAAACTCAAATAAATCTTCACTTTTTAATCTAGCCGACGTATATCCACTACCATTAGCTTTAGCCGTAATTTTAAGCATTCCGTCTTCCACTATCACATTTTCAGCATCATTTGTATAGGTTTGCACCTCTTGGTTACCCCAACCACCAGCACCTAAATCATAGGTCCAGTTCGCTGCATCGGGAGCTCCATTGGTATCAAACTCATCTGCCCATACAAGATTGTTGTAAATGCTATTAAATTCTTCGGAAGGTAAGGTTGTGGTAAATCTATGGTACCAGTATAAAACTGGGTTTAAAGCATCTAGTGTACGCACATAAAGTGTACTATTAGTGACCTCGATAATATCATATGAAGAAGATCCAACATAGTAACCCATAAACTTTCCGTCAGAAAAATTCATCGTAGTACCTCTTGCGTTAAAATCTGGATCTGGAACTGTTGACCAATCAAAAGATGATGGTGCCAAGGACACAATACTAGTTCCTGAAGTATCAAAATCAAAACAAGCATCTTCACCAGCATTTTCTCCGATCACTCCTTGATGTGCTGCATTAAAAAATGTTTGTCCGTTGTTATTCAACTCAAACGTCAATTGCTCATTAGCATCCAAGCTAAAAGTCAATTCATCATTACACAAACAATCTGAAATAGGAATCCCACATTTTTCAAAGGGTTGTGCTGCATAGAATGACGGAAACCAAAAGGCATCCGCAGCAATCTCAGGAGTACCACCAACGCCTAAATGTCCTGGAGTTGAAGCATCCAAATACCACGTTTTAGAAGATCCTACACCACCACTCAATAATTCTTTAGCTTCGAGATCATCAAACGAACTAAAGACTTCCACTTCAATAGTTCCTGTAGTAGAAGTTCCTCCAGAACCGACGGCGCTTACCACTACTGTATAGGTATTCACACCCACAAGACTATATCTGTGCGTATTCATTCCTGAAGGAACAACACCTTGAAGTCCATCTCCAAACTGAAAATTATAACTTAAAGCATTGTCTGCCGTAGCCGTTAATTTCACTAATCCGCTTCCGTCCCCAAAAGGATTATCCGCATCTACACCTAAGACTTCTGCTGTAATCTGCAAATTGGAAGGTGCCACAATATCTCCGATACTTGCATCATCATCTTGACAATTGGAAACCAAAGTCATTGTAAGAATGAGGCAAGCTATTTTTATTAAATTTTTCATATGATTTTTTTTCTCTATTGTTTAACCAATTTATATTGCCAGAATACACCAGCTCCAGATTCGATATAAACATCCATGGAGTTAGGTCCTGTAAGTGTCACATTATAAGTAATGGAGGTTGGTACCGCTACATTAGGTAACTCCCCTTGATTGTTAGCTTTTGGTAAACCTATATAAGCACCTGTACCATTGACTGTCACTGTTCCTGCAACATCATCATAGGCATAGGTATAGGAACCTGTACCATCATAAGGAGCAACAGGTGTACCACAGGCATCACCTCCTCCTTGCCATCCTTCAATCCAAGTTTCTGCTCCAAGATTAACTGTAAAAGTCCCATCAGATCCAAAGACATATGTATCATCAAAATAACAAGCTCTATCTACCACACAAGCAGCATCACAAGCGTACCAACTTGTATCTCCTAGTGCTGGACCAACTCCTAGTGAGCCAGCTTCAGAAGACATCACCCATGTTCCTTCTAACGGACTAGAGTCTACAGCATCTCTAACTAATTTATATTGCCAGAATACACCTGCTCCAGATTCGATATAAACATCCATGGAGTTAGGTCCTGTAAGTGTCACATTATAAGTAATGGAGGTTGGTACCGCTACATTCGGTAATTCCCCTTGATTGTTAGCCTTTGGCAAACCAATATAAGCACCTGTACCATTGACTGTCACTGTTCCTGCAACATCATCATAGGCATAGGTATAGGAACCTGTACCATCATAAGGAGCAACAGGTGTACCACAGGCATCACCTCCTCCTTGCCATCCTTCAATCCAAGTTTCTGCTCCAAGATTAACTGTAAAAGTCCCATCAGATCCAAAGACATATGTATCATCAAAATAACAAGCTCTATCTACCACACAAGCAGCATCACAAGCGTACCAACTTGTATCTCCTAGTGCTGGACCAACTCCTAGTGAGCCAGCTTCAGAAGACATCACCCATGTTCCTTCTAACGGACTAGAGTCTACAGCATCTCTAACTAATTTATATTGCCAGAATACACCTGCTCCAGATTCGATATAAACATCCATGGAGTTAGGTCCTGTAAGTGTCACATTATAAGTAATGGAGGTTGGTACCGCTACATTCGGTAATTCCCCTTGATTGTTAGCCTTTGGCAAACCAATATAAGCACCTGTACCATTGACTGTCACTGTTCCTGCAACATCATCATAGGCATAGGTATAGGAACCTGTACCATCATAAGGAGCAACAGGTGTACCACAGGCATCACCTCCTCCTTGCCATCCTTCAATCCAAGTTTCAGCTCCAAGATTAACTGTAAAAGAGCCATCAGATCCAAAGACATACGTATCGTCAAAATAACAAGCTCTATCTACGACACATGCAGCGTCACAGGCATACCAGCTTGTATCTCCTAGTGCTGGACCAACTCCTAAAGATCCTGCTTCTTCAGCCATTCTCCAAGTTCCTTCTAATCCCTCAGGAACATTACTAGGCGCTTTATAGAAATAGACATTATCAATAAAGAAATCAAAGGTTCCTACAGGTATTCCTGAGAAAATTAATTGCTGAATCGAATTAATAGACGTCATACCAGCATCTGTAAAATCGCTCATAGGAATATCGATAGACACCCATTCGTTCTGAGGAAGCCCTTCGAATACAATTTCAGCTTCCGTTGCTGTACCTCCTAAGTCTACTAGTTTAATTCTAAACGTCGTCGCATTAACACTCCAAAAATCTAGGTGAAATGCATCCATCTGACTTGCATCCACTGCGTCGTCACCATAAAATTCAACACCAACGAAATCGGCATCTGCATAAAATTTGGTATCATTCCCTTCAATTTGAAGATCTGTAAGTACACTAGTACTCCAATCTGATCTCCAAGAACTCACATTAACATCTAATGCATAAGCATTACTAAACATCGAGATCACGTCAGAATCAGCTCTGTTAGGAGGCGTTGGCGCCGCTGCTAAAGGTTGTAATATTTCTGTTACCAAAAACTCTTCGGTGTATGTTGCTGTCTCAACAGCTGCACTAAAAGCGGTCACGGTTATAGTATACGTCCCAGCCGTTTCATAGGTATACGAAACTGGCTCATCTATATTAGCCATAATCGGTGTTGATCCTGCTTCACCAAAATCAACCTCATAGGACAGCGCAAAATCTGCTGAAGCCATAACATTCACTTGTCTGGAAACAGCTGTATCATTTTCAATGCTTACCATTAAATTTTGAGGTGCCTGGAAAGACACAACGATTGGTTGAACCACAGTGGTTGATAATCCATTTAAACCGTTAGCGGTAATCGTTGCTTCGTAGGTACCTTCTTCGTAGGTATGACTGACACTATTACCAGGTTGAATACCTTCGGAAGCATCTGAGCCATCACCAAACGATACATTAAAACTAGTGACACCTTCCCCTAATGGTGTGATGGTCACTAAACCTGTGTTGTCTTGAGTTACAACTACATTAGCTGAAACATTCGTAGGAGCGGCAATGCCATTAACATAATCTGTGTTGTCGTCATCTTCAGCACAGGTATAAGCTACCAATGCAAGGAGACAAATTCCAAAAACATACTTAATAATTTTCATATTCATCAATTTTTATTTTTTAATATCCAGGGTTTTGTTGCCAATTGCCATTTGAGAATTGGATTTCTTCAAAAGGCACAGGAAACAATTCATTTTTGTTTGAGGTGAAACCATCAATTTGATTACCTCTACCGGTTCTAACCAAATCAAAGAAGTGATGTCCTTCCCCTACCAATTCTACACGTCGCTCTTGATAGATAGCATCTGTCAAAGCATTTCCTGAAGATGTTACATCTGGTAAGGTTGCTCTTGTTCTTACTCTATTTAAATACAATCTTGCTTTGTCATCATCAATACCACCACGATTGAAAGCTTCAGCTGCCATTAATAAAACATCGGCAAAGCGAATAGCTCGATAGTTATTAGGGTTTGTTAAGTTCAAATCACCTGCAGCTTCTGAACTACGTAATCTAGGTAAGTACTTTCTATTGAAATATCCTGTATGCTCATAACCAGTACCGTATGTTGCACCCGTTGCAGCTGCCCATGCTTCAATGTCCAAAATGGCAACATCTTGTCTCACATCGTTAGCTTCGAAGGCCTCGTAAGTTTCTTGTGTTGGGACATTAAAACTAAATCCTGAGGTAAATGTAGGGCCAGAGTAATTTCTAATACCGCTGAATCCCACAGCCACATTTCCTTCGCTACATTGCAAACATCCAAAACCAGCACCTTCCACATCCGTATATTGAACTTCAAAAACGGACTCAATATTATTTTCGCCTTGATCTTCAAAGATGGTATCATAATTTTGAACCAGATCGTATGGACCATTCATTATTAGGTTTTCCAATACAATGGCTGCATCAGAAAATTTATCTTGATAAAGGTAGGCTTTACCTAAAAGCGCTTCAGCAGACCCTTTAGTAGCTCTACCCGTTTGAGGAGCTGTATAATCTAGTGTATTCGCTGCGAATATCAAATCAGCTTCTATCAAAGCATACACGTCTTCAACAGGACTTCTTGGTATTGTCGTTTCATCACCTAATGAAAACCTTGTTTCCTTTAATGGTACTGGACCAAACCATTTTACTAATTCGAAGTAATAATAAGCTCTTAAAAAACGTGCTTCGGCAATAATAATTTCTTTACCTTCAAAATCCGTTTTATCTTGAAACTCCAAAATATAATTCGCTCTATTAACACCAGCAAACATCCAATTCCAGATATCCTTAAGGTTACTGTTCACAGGTGTATGAATCATATCATCAATTTGTTGCCAACCAATCACATCGGTAGCACTTTCACCACCACACAATGTGTTATTAGATGCAATTTCTCCTACAATGGCATTGGCATACGTAGCTTGTAACAAATCGTAAGCACCAATCAAGGCATTGTAATAATCGTCTTCAGAATTGAAGTAATTTTCAGAATCTATCGAATACGGAATAGGTCGGTCTATAAAATCGTCTGTACAACCAGACAAACCGAAAACTACCGTAAAAACCGTTACTATTTTTATAAAATTATTTTTCATCTTCATCATTGATTAAAAGTTAAGATTTACGCCTACTAAATAGGTTCTTGGCACTGGATAGAAACCGAAATCAATTCCTCCACCAATTGGAGCACCACTTGAAGCTCCTGGATCGTATCCTCTATATTTTGTAAATGTGTATAAGTTGTTGACACCTGCATAAATTCGCACTTTTGAAAGTTCAAATTTTTCAGTGAGCGTTAAAGGCAATGTATAGCCTAATTGTACATTTTGAATTCTGACATAAGAAGCATCTTCCACAAAATAATCAGAAAACACATTATTTGTTGTGGCTGCTGTTGTGACTCTTGGAACTGTATTACTAGTACCCTCTCCTGTCCAGCGTCCTAAGACATAGTTCAATCTGTTCACATCTGTAAGTGTTCGCTCATAATTTCTGACCATATCATTTCCTAGAGATGCAAATGTGTAGGCAACAAAATCAAACCCTTTGTATTTAAAATTTAAATTAAGTCCCATCGTCACATCTGGAATTGGATCACCAATATTCGTACGGTCATTAGCATCAATATTCCCGTCACCGTTAACATCCACAAATCGAATGTCTCCTGGTGCAGCAGATGCCCCTAAATCATTTTGCGCTGGATGTGCATCCACTTCTGCTTGATTTTGAAATATCCCATCTGTTTGTAATCCATAAAAATAACCGATTGGCTGACCTACTTCCATACGAGATGGTGCTAGCTGACCGACACCAAAACTTCCACCTTCAAGAAAGCCTGTACTGTTATTCACTTCTAGAACTTCATTTTTCAATGTTGTCAAATTGTAATTAATACCAAAGCTAAAGTCGTCTGACAAATCATCCTTATAACCAATGGCTAATTCAAAACCCCTGTTTTCAACCTTACCAGCATTAACCGTTGGTGAACCACTTCCTGGAGCACTTACTCCTGTAATTCCTGAGACAGGTATATTGGTTATTAAAAGATTGTCTCTAGTGTTAATAAAATAATCTGCGGTAATGTCTAATTTATTTCCAAAGATTCTCATATCTAAACCAACATCAAACTTCTTGGCTTCCTCCCATTGCAAATCTGAATTAGGCAATACACCAATAGCTTGGCCTTGCACTAAAGCATCATCAAACACATAGGTTGCTTCTCCATCTAACAAACTAACATAACCGTTATTTCCAATTTGATCATTTCCTAAAACACCATAACTAGCACGTAGTTTCACGAAATTAAGTATAGAGTCCTCTAAGTTGAAATCGTCGGAAATAATCCATCCTGCTGTCACAGAAGGAAAATATGCCACTCTATTCTCGGGACCAAATCTTGTTGACAAATCACGTCTTATCATGGCAGACAATAAATACTTACCATCAAAGTCATATTCGGCTCTTGCAAAAAATGATAATCGTCTTTCGTCATAAGCGTAAGAACCGACATCGCGTCCTTCACTTGTACCTAATGCTAATGCGATATCAGCAAAATCCCAAGAGTTATTGGGTACATCGTATCCTGTTGCGAATAGTCCATTTCCAAATTGCTTATAAACTGTAGTTCCTGCCGTTATTTTAACATTATGCAGCTCGTTAAATAAGTTGTCATATGTTGCAAAAACATCTAATGTATAATCATTATCATTAATAGAGTTTTGAGACACACTACTTCTTGGTACGTCAAAAACTTTACCTCCATAATCTACTTGCTTGGCAAAGGTTTTTCCTTCGCTATTAGAAGTATTAAAACCTATTCGGGTCGTTAACATAACATTCTTAAGTAAATCCAACTCTAAAGCGACTGTACCATTTAATTTTCTTAAGTCGTAATCGTTATAAGTATTTTGAATTTGTGCTATCGGATTAATAATTTCAATACCTAAGCCTGGTGAATTTGGAATCAATGTTGGTTGTCCAGCTTCATTATAAGCAGGAATGGTTGCTGGTAAATTTAAACCATTGAAAAGCACCGATCCTAGTCCGAAATCATTAATAGCATCTCGGTCAATATAGGTATATATTGCATTGGCCTTCACGCGAATTTTATCTGAAATGTCGGCTCCAATAGACAATCTTGCTGTATTTCTTCTAAAATCTGATTTTTTAGGAGCGATAATTCCTTCTTGGTACAAGTGAGACCCACTTAAACTATACACAATTTTTTCTGAACCACCTGAGACGTTAAAATCATGACTAATCAATGGCACGCTTTCATTAAATACTTCGTCTTGCCAATCGGTACCAACTCCTAATCCTGAAACATTCGGGAAAGGTATTGGTTGTCCTCCTGCGGCATAACTTTCATTTAAAAGTAACGCATATTCGGTGGCGTTTAACAAAGGTAATTTTCTTGAGGTTTCTTGAAAACCAGTATAGGCATTATATGACACCTTGGTTCTTGAGTTTTTCTTACCAGTTTTTGTAGTTATCAGAACAACACCATTGGCTCCAACCGTTCCATAAATAGCTGCTTGTGCATCTTTTAATACCGTAATAGTCTCAATATCATTTGGATTCAAGACACTTAAATCTCCTTGATATCCATCAATTATTACCAACGGACCATTTGCGCCATTTGTAGAGATACCTCGAATCCTAATATCTAAACCAGCACCAGGAGCTCCAGATTGCGTAGTCACATTAACACCGGAAACAGTTCCTTGTAATGCTTGCTCTACTTTTACCGGCTTAATTTCATCTAAGGTTTGAGAACTTACCAAAGACACGGCTCCCGTAACATCTCGCTTTTTCTGAGTACCATATCCAATAACGACGACTTCGTCTAAAGCTTCGGTATCTTCAGTAAGTTGAATCGTCAAAGCATCTCCATTTTTGACAATTACCTCTTGAGTTTTATAACCTAAGTAGGTAAAGACAAGAATTGAGTTGACCTCAACATTCTTCAATTCAAAAATACCGTCAAAATCGGTCGAAACACCTTTCGTTGTATTTTTTACTAATACGTTTACACCTGGTAATGGCAGTCCAGATGCCTGATCTGTAACTGTTCCTGTGACATCTACTTCTTGGGCTAAAGCCACCGAAGTAAAAATCATAAAGAACAAGGTAAAAATTTTTGTTGTCATATTATTTCATTGTTATAATGTAAACTTATGACATGTAATTAAGAATTCATCAAAATTCACCAATACAAAAAACATACATGATAAAAAAATAGGTAGATTTTTAACAAATCCTCATTTAATAAAGCATTTAACAGCGATTTAACAGCTCTGCTTTATCAAAATTACAACGTTGTAGAAGCCTTAAATGTACAAATGTAGTGGTAATGTAGTGGTGATATTAACCTTTGTATAGTTGCTATATTTCCAAAATGTAATTTGTTAAGCTAGCCTCATGTGGTAAATCCATCTTTTTACGTAATCGGTATCGCTTCACTTCGACACTTTTAGGTGAAATATTTAATAAAGGAGCTATTTCCTTTGAAGATAAATTAAGTCTTAAATAAGCGCACAATTTTAAGTCGTTTGGTGTCAAGGAAGGGTGTTTCGTTTTTACTTTCTTTAGAAAATCTTTGTCGGCATTGTTAAACGCTTCTTCAAAAAATTTCCAATCATCGGTATTATTCAAATTTTTATCAATAATCTTAATCACCGAATTCAACCCTTTAGAGTGATCAATATTCTTTTTGAGTTCATCCTTAATATTATTAAGAAACTCATTTTTCTTTATAAGACTCATCGTAGATATTGCTAACTCCCTATTTTTATTCTCAATATCTTGTTTTAACTGTTCATTTCTAACCGTCATGAGTTCTTGTTCATTTTCCAATTGCTTTAACTCCAATTCTCGCTCGGCCTCAATCAATAATTTTTCCTCTTGTTTCTTATATTTTCGCTTATAAATAGTATGCATCATGATGGAAAATAGAATAACAGACAGCATGTACACGGCAATCATCCAATTGTTTAAATACCATGGCTTGTCTATCTCAAAACTATACGTTGCAACATTCTTTGTGACTTGATTACCTACTCTACCACGCACATGTAACTTATAATCACCAAATGGAAGGTTTTTAAAAAGTTCACTGGAATTTTTGGACCACTCACTCCATTTACTGTAATTCCCTTCTAATTTATATTGATACTCTGCCTCTAAATATTTGTCAAATTCAGGGATGCTATAAGTGAACTCAAAGTTGTTTTTTCTATTATGGAAAGTCGTACTCATTGAAGGCTCTAACAACTGTTTCTCCGAATTAAGTGCATAATTATAAATAGCATTGATTCCTATTTCGTAAGTGGTTTCTCGCAATTTTTCTAAGTCGATCATTATGTATCCTGAAGACGTCCCTAGGAGATAGTTTTGTTTATCCACTAATATGATATTTTCATATCCGGTAATAGTTTGCCTCAAGCCACTTGATAGCGGTACTCTATTTATTTGTGGCATATTTGTGAGTAATCCGGGTGATACATAATTAATATTGCGTTTGGAAAAACTCCAAAGCTTGTTTCCTGTAACCACCATTTTTCCAGACACATATGTTTCTGGCATATACATAGCACTCAACACGCTATCTTTAACAAAAATTTTACCTTGTTTGTCATATTTAAAAACGCCTTCATCATAGGCATATAATACGTCGGAATCATAGGTGACCAGACTTGAGTGGGCACCTTTCGCTACCGTTGTCTCTCTTGATAATTTTAACTTACGTTCAAAATTATCATCTACCTCTAACTTAAAAACCCCTTTATACTCATGACTCACAAGAATTTGCTGCTTATCAACAATTTCGAAATATTTAGAGGACATATTATAACCGGTAATTTTATTGCGGATTTTCCAATCGGTGTCCGTTTTTTCTAAAATGTGCAAGCCATTATAATTTCCTTGTAGTAAAAGATCTCGTTTGTTCGGGATTGGTTTGATATCCCAAGTCCCTTGCACATCAGAAATAATTCTTGCGCCGGAACCATCAATAATAAAGGTGCCTAAATTGTGACCACAAAACAAAGTATTGTCATACGCACGTAAACACCAGACTTGGCCTTTCGTGCCTTCGATGAATTTAAAAGGTTCATTAGTAACTTCAGACCGAACAAATAAACCTTGATTCGTTCCCAAATATAAATTTCCATTATGCACAATAGAGGCATACACCGCTCCAAGATGCCCTTTTTTGTCATCATAAATTTTAAAAGGTGACGAGCGATTAACACAATTAATACCTTTGTCTAGTCCCAACCATATATTCTGATCTTCATCTTCAAAAACAGAAAGAATGGTATTATTACTCAAGCCTTTATCCTGATCTAAAATATAATCGATTTGCCCTTCTTCAGTTAAATGGACAATACCATTAGAAATCGTTCCTAACGCAAAACTACCATCCTTTAATCTCAAACTACTATAAATAGTGAATTTAGAAATGGCTTCATTTGCAGGAAAATCCCATTGGCTCATTTTTCCATTTTCGACTAGAAAAAACCCCTTTTGATTCGTAAGCACAATTAATTGGTCATCAACATCATAGACATCGACCATCGTATTGTATTGGATATTCTGATCGTTGGTTACCAATTTATCTTCGCCATTTTCAATTTTAAACAAGCCCTCACCTATTTTCTGAAAATAAATGGCATTTTTTACTTGAACCATTTTGGTCAAGGTGGTATTAGAATCAATTATAAAGAAGGATTTCTCTGTAGTATCATAACTGTAGATTCTATTTAAAGACTGAAACAATACAAATCCATCCATACTTATAATATTCCAAATTTGCTCATCCTCCAGCATCTGCTCCTTCAAATCTTTTGATAGCGACGTATAAACCAATTCATGCAGGCCATTATCCTCCCAAAATCCAAACTCCATATAGCAGCCCGTGTAAATTCTTTGTCCATCTGCTTTCACGGATCTGAGAATGGTTTGATTAGGCGTCTCATAAAGCTTCCAATTGGCACCATTAAACTCTAACAAACCTTTGTTGTTTGCAACATAAATATGTTTATCATCAGCCTGAGAAATTGCCCAATTTTGATTCTCAGCATGATACATTTCAGCAGTAAATACTTGAATAGGTGAGATCTCTTGTGCCTTTAAATTCATAAAGGACAACAGCAACAACATTAGAATTGCTGAATTCGTTTTCTTCGGCATATGAAAGCGTGTCTTAAAAGGCATCGTTAGGGTTTATCAACACAAAATAAGACTAATATTACAGATTACAAAGAAGCCTGTTAAGATAGGTCTCTTTTACCTAACTTTAAGTGAAGGAATTTGGTGTCTCCTTAGAAATAGATAGCCTTCCATACAATCCAGCAACTAGATAACATTCATGGAACATGACAGATTAGAACTGGAGAATGAACTACTTTCCGATACAAAAATTAGCAAAAATATTCCCCAAAAGATCATCATTGGTAATTTCACCGGTAATCTCTCCAAAGTGGTACAAGGCTTGTCTGATGTCTATCGCCAATAAATCACCAGAAAGATCAGTATCTAGACCAATTTTTACTTTTTGCACTTCCTCAAATGCCTTGAGTAATGCATCGTAGTGTCGTGAGTTCGTAATGATAGTCTCATTATTTCTTAGAGCCCCTGTATTAATTAAATCCAATAAACTATTGGTCAATTGTTCAACACCAAATCCCGTTTTTGCCGACAATAATTTGACGTTTTTTATTTGCGATTGTAATAACGCTAATTGCTCATCTGTCAATTGATCTATTTTATTCGCAATAATCAATAATGGTTTTTGAGGATATTTGTTTTTAATCTTTTCAATTTCAACTTGAACTATTTTCAATTCTGATAAGGCTTTCGCACTATCAAATAAATAAACCACAACTTGTGCTTGCTCAATCTTCTCGAATGTTTTTTTGATTCCAATACTTTCAACAACATCCTTGGTATCACGAATTCCAGCGGTATCAATAAACCTAAATCCAATACCTCCAATTGATATTTCATCTTCTATGGTGTCTCTGGTCGTACCCGCAATTTCCGATACAATAGCACGTTCTTCATTCAACAACGCATTAAGGAGTGTCGATTTTCCAACGTTAGGCTCACCAACAATAGCCACTGGTATACCATTTTTTATGACGTTTCCAACGGCAAAAGAATCCATCAAACGCTTTAAGACAAATATAATCCGCTCTATCAATTCCTTGAATTGTGTCCGATCTGCAAACTCAACATCCTCTTCCGCAAAATCAAGTTCTAGTTCAATCAGGGAAGCGAAATTTAGTAATTCCTCTCTTAGCTTAGCGATTTCAGAAGAGAATCCGCCGCGCATTTGCTGCATCGCTACTTGGTGAGAGGCTTCGTTATCACTTGCTATCAAATCAGCCACGGCTTCTGCTTGAGATAAGTCTAATTTACCATTTAAAAAAGCTCTTAGTGTAAACTCACCAGGATTTGCCATTCGACAACCTTGCCTTAAAAATAATTGGATAATTTCTTGCTGAATATATGGACTACCATGACAGGAAATTTCAATCACATCTTCACCTGTATAAGAATTAGGGTTTTTAAAAACTGAAACTAATACTTCATCATATACACGATCATCGGCTACAATATGTCCAAGATGAATGGTATGCGTCGCTTGATCTTTCAGGTTTTTTCCGCTTTTAACGGACCGAAAACACGCATCAGCCATTGAAATGGCTTCATCTCCTGATAATCTAACTATTGCAATTGCACCATTTCCCGATGCAGTAGCTAATGCGACAATGGTATCTTGATGTGTCATAGATTCGTTCTTTATGCAAAAATATTGGAAATTTGAGACAAAAAGATGTTTGAATCCACATCTTTGAGTTTTTATTCAGATTCTCCATGTTTCTTCTTCCAACATACTTATTATATTTGTAACATTGTTGTAAATATCACATGCAACAGGAGTCATATGATTTTAAAATGTTTCAAATTAAATTCTAGCACATGAGAAAGATTATTATAATAGTACTAATTGGCGCTTTATTTTTTGCCTGTAAAACAGAAGAACAACCTTTAGATGGCTATCGAATCACTGGCGATGCTCCAGGGGTTTATAATGGAATTCGAGCCTATCTTGAAGTTCCAGGCCAGCGCGGAAACACTATTTATTTGGACACAGCAATTGTGCAAAATGAACGTTTTGTATTCGAAGGAAAAGTAGACAGTCCGCAATTGGTTGGTTTAACTATTAATAGCGTTAAAGGTAAGCTACCTATGATTTTAGAAAACCAAGCGATGACGGTTGCGGTAGACATCAATGCTTTAAATAGTTCAAAGGTTGAAGGATCGAAAGCCAATGAAGAATTAATGGACTACAACAATCAGTTTACAGACTTACTGGCACAAAGTAAAGCCATCACCACAAAAATGAGATCAACCGCAGATCCTGCTGAAAAAACAAAACTTTCAGAGGAGTATTCAGCTTTAAATCAACAGTTGACAGATCTCCCTAAGACTTATATTCAAACTCATAAAAATAGCTTGTATTCATTAGTGTTATTAGAAAACCAACTAAAAGCTAGAAACGCAGATCTCGACAACTTATCGGCCATGTTTAACGCCTTAGATCCTTCTTTGAAATCTAGTAATCAAGGAAAAACGATCAGTGCAAATATTGAAAATCTCAAAAAAGAAAAAGCCCTTCTAAGTGCTACTGAAATTGGTAAGAAAGCTCCAGCTTTTGCGGCACCTACACCAGATGGTAAACAATTATCATTAAATGATGCGCTGGGCAAAGTGACGATCGTTGATTTTTGGGCGTCTTGGTGTGGTCCTTGTAGAAGAGAAAACCCGAACGTCGTGAAGGTCTACAATAAATACCATAACAAAGGGTTAGAAATTATTGGTGTGTCTTTGGATGGAACGCCTCGTCAGAAAGACCCAAAAGCTTTGTGGATGAAAGCTATAGAACAAGACAAACTAGCTTGGAATCATGTCTCTAATCTCCAGTATTTTAATGATCCCGTAGCAAAAGCCTATAATATAAAATCCATTCCTGCGACCTATATCTTGGATGAAAACGGTGTCATTATTGCTAAAAACCTAAGAGGTTCTGCTTTAGAGGCAAAAATTGCTGAGTTATTAGATTAATCAGATACTATCACAAAAAAACATGGAGCCCACATGCTAACAAATAGCTTGTGGGTTTTTTATATTTTACCCAACTTATGCATGATCAATAAAACAACGATAGGCACAGCCAACAAGCCCACCATCAATAAATTTGTTTCAAATAAAGAAGGTGTCAAAATCAAGGTGAGCATATAACCACCTACGGCACCTCCAAAATGGGCATCATGACCAATATTTCCTATACGGTTCTTCATGCCGTAAATGGAATACAGTAGATATATGATGCCGAAGATATAGCCAGGTATCTCAAAAGGAATAAATAGCAAATAAACACCTTGTTGTGGCTCCAATAAAATAGCTGAATAAAGAACTCCCATAACGGCACCACTTGCGCCAACGGCACTGTAATGATATTCATCTTTATGGAAATATAAAGAGAGTAAACTTCCTAAGACTAAACTCCCTATATATAATAAAAGAAAATTGAAATTCCCCAAATGATAAATTACACGATCAGCAAAAAAGTATAAGGTGATCATGTTAAATATTAAGTGAGCACTATCAGCATGAAGAAATCCAGAACTGAACATTCTATATTGTTCGCCTCGTCTAATGCTTCCAACATTGAATTTGTAACGCTCAAAAAAGCCGTAATCATTAAACCCTTTGTAAGAAATTAATGCATTTGCTGCAATAATGATAATTGTAAACAAACTAAAATTACCCATAGACTTTAATTATTTATATTTGCCATTGCAAATCTAATACTAATAAATGCAATTTCTAATCTACATTATAGTTTATCCATTTTTATGGCTCATCTCCATTCTTCCCTTTAGATTGTTATATGCATTTTCAGATGTTTTGTATTTTTTTATCTATCGTGTTTTTGGTTATAGAAAAAAAACCGTAGTTGGTAATTTGAATCTCGTCTTTCCTGATAAAGATGAAAAAGAGATCAAACGAATCACTAAAAAGTTTTATCATCATTTATGTGATATGATGGTAGAGGCTATAAAAGCGCTGACCATTTCAGAAGCTGAAATGAAAAAACGATTCACATTTACGAATGTGGAATTAATGCAAAACATAGAAAATCGAGACCGTAGCATCGTATTGATGTGTGCTCACTACGGTAGTTGGGAATGGATTTTTATTCTACAAACCTATATCAAATCCCGCGGAAATGCTGTTTATAAACGCATTGAAAATAAATATTTTGACCGCTTAGTAAAGCGTATACGAGCAAAATACAATAGCCATCTTATCACTACTAAAGAAACCATACCTGTTCTAACAGAACTGCAAAAACAAGGTGTTACAACTGTTAATGGATTTGTATCTGATCAAAATCCGAGACCATGGAAAGCTTTTCTGTGGACTGAATTCATGGGCATAAAAGTGCCGGTACACACAGGTGCCGAGATGCTAGCAAAACGCTTGGATATGTCGGTGGTGTTTTTTAAAGTGAAACGCTTAAAACGAGGTTATTACGAAACGTCCTTTGTAACCTTAGCCGAGAACCCAAAAGAATATGCCGATTACGAAATCACTGAAATGTTCTTAAGGCTAGTGGAAGCACAAATTTATGAAGCACCAGAATACTACCTGTGGACTCATAAGCGCTGGAAATATAAAGATCGTTCTCCTGAAGATTACAAATAAATTTAATCTAAATCAAACCATTTTTTGATAAGGTTTTCATCAGAAGCTGGTGAACCATTTAAGGACACATGAATAAACTCATTGGTTTTTCCTTGGTATACATAATCTTCGGCCCATTCCTTGTGATGCTTGGCTAATGTCTTAATACTATCGCATACATAAGCCATTTCCTGATTGGTCGTTGTTGGATGAATTGACATTCGTATCCAACCTGGCTTTCGCACTAGGTCTCCAATTGAAATTTGATTGGTTAATTCATGGCTCATTTGTTGATCAACATGCAACAAATAATGTCCGTAAGTACCAGCACAACTGCAACCACCACGCGTTTGTATTCCAAAGCGATCATTTAACAACTTCACGCCTAGATTATAATGCAAATCATCTATGTAAAATGAAATGACACCCAAACGGTTTTGGTGCTGGCCTGCCAGAATATTAATATTATCTACGGAGCCTAGTTCATTAAAAACTGTTTGAACTAATTCATGTTCTCTTTCGAGAATATTTGGCACACCCATTTTTTCTTTGAGTTTAATTGCCAAGGCCGTTTTGATGGTTTGAAGAAAACCTGGTGTACCACCATCTTCTCGATCTTCAATATTATCAATGTACTTGTGTTCACCCCAAGGATTTGTCCAGCTCACGGTTCCGCCTCCAGGGCAATCAGGAATCATATTCTTGTACAATTTCTTATTGAACACTAATACACCCGAAGTACCAGGACCTCCCAAAAATTTATGCGGAGAAAAGAATATGGCATCTAAACTACGAAGCTCATTTTCAGGATGCATATCAATTTCTACATAAGGCGCTGAACAAGCAAAGTCCACAAAACAGACACCACCATGTTGATGCATTAATTCAGCAATATCGTGATAAGGTGTTTGAAGTCCGGTCACATTAGAACCTCCGATAACAGAGGCAATTTTTAAAGGTCGATCTTTATACGTTTCTAGCAGTTCCTCGAGATGTTTCATGCAAAATAATCCACTCTCATCAGGAGGAATCACTTCAACCTTAGCAATCGTTTCTAACCAAGAGGTCTGATTAGAATGATGTTCCATATGGGTAACAAACACCACAGGTTTAATCTCATCGGGAACATCGGTATATTTTCTTAAGTTTTCTGGCACTTTAAGTCCCAAGATTCTTTGAAATTTATTTACAACGCCAGTCATCCCATTGCCTGAAACGATCAAAACATCATCATCGTTACAATTCACATGACTTTTAATAATGTGTTTCGCTTCGTGATAAGCCTTGGTCATGGCTGTCCCAGACACTGTCGTTTCGGTGTGCGTATTTGCAACAAAAGGTCCGAATATATTACACAGCCGTTCTTCTATAGGCCTGTATAATCGTCCTGAAGCCGTCCAATCGGTATAAATGATTTTTTGTTTACCGAAAGGCGACACAAATTCTTGATCAACACCAATGATGTGGTTCCTAAATTGATTGAAATACAATTCGAGCTCGGAGGGTTTAGACACGGTTGTTTCTGCAGAAATCATAGAAAAACTTTGTTCAAAGATACTAAATTTTTGCGATAGCTTGAATTTCAGAAATGATCGTATCCGCTAGAGAATCGGCTTCATTCTGACTAGGAGCTTCGGTATAAATTCTAATAATTGGTTCCGTATTACTCTTTCTTAGGTGTACCCAAGAATTTTCAAAATCAATTTTGACGCCATCAATAGTTGTTAGTGTCTCATGAGCATATTTATCTTCCATAGCTTTCAACAATCCATCGACATCTAAATCTGGTGTGAGTTGAATCTTCTTTTTACTCATATAATAATTAGGATAAGAGGCTCTTAATTCACTTACCGTCATAGAACCTTCAGCCAATAAGCTTAAAAATAATGCCACACCTACCAAGGCATCTCTACCATAATGAAGTTCTGGATAAATGATACCTCCATTACCTTCTCCTCCAATAACAGCTTTGTTTTGTTTCATGAGATTAACAACATTCACTTCACCAACAGCGCTGGCCTCATAAGACCCACCATGTTTTTCAGTGATATCACGAAGGGCTCGAGTGGAACTCATATTACTCACCGTATTACCCGGTGTTTTGCTCAATACATAATCAGCACAAGCGACTAAGGTATACTCTTCTCCAAACATCTCACCATTTTCATCCATAAATGCCAAACGATCTACATCTGGATCAACGACAATTCCAAAATCAGCACCTTCGTCAATCACGGCTTGGGACAAATCAGTTAAATGTTCCTTAAGCGGTTCTGGATTATGAGGAAAATGTCCATTTGGCTCGCAATATAATTTTACGGCATGCACGCCTAGACGCTCTAGCAACAGAGGAATAGCAATGCCACCCGTGGAGTTAACACCATCAACTACCACTTTGAAGTTTGCTTTTTCAATAGCAGCTTTATTGACTAAATCTAGGTCTAACACCTCATCAATATGCATATCGATATAAGCATCGTTCGTTGTAATTTCTCCTAAACTATCCACATCCGAAAAAGTCAAATCATCTGCATCAGCAAACGATAGAATCTTAGCACCTTCCGCAGCATTTAAAAATTCTCCTTTGGCATCTAGAAGCTTTAAAGCATTCCATTGTTTTGGATTATGACTTGCTGTAAGGATAATACCACCATCAGCGTGTTCCATAGGTACAGCAACTTCAACTGTTGGTGTGGTAGATAAGCCTAAATCTATCACATGGATGCCCATACCAACTAAGGTATTCATCACTAAATTCTGTATCATTTCACCAGAAATACGTGCATCTCTCCCTACCACAACCCGATAATGTTCCTTCTGACGTTGTTGCTTCACCCAAGCACCATAGGCAGCCGCAAATTTTACAGCATCAATTGGTGTTAGATTATCACCCACAGCGCCTCCAATAGTTCCACGAATTCCAGATATTGATTTTATTAATGTCATGCTCTAAATTTTGATTTCAATTTTAAAAAGTAAGTTTCAAAATAGTTATAGCTCAAATGAGCTAAACCAATTGTTAATGCAAATGTCAAAATATAAATTAAAAGTATTGTTATAGTATCATTAAAAATTTCAAGTTGATCGATTTTTAACATGATATAAACCACAGCATTCAAGGCAATCACATGTAATAAATAAATACCGTAGGAGATCTGTCCTAAATAAATTAAAAGTCGGTTCCTTATCGTTTTACCTAGATTATTATATGCCAAAACATGAATGAACAAAGCAAACAAGACCATGGTGATGCCGTTACGGAGTATTGCACTATCACATACAAAAATATCCGTCGTAAAATAGGCTATTGTAGCGATAACAATGATGATTGGAACGCTTCGGAATTTTTTTAATAATTGAAGCTTGCCTTGCTCTTCAAGAATGGCGACTATGCCACCAGAAAATAATAAGAAATAAACAAAATTATAGTGTCTCAACATATGGGCACTGTCGAGGTGAAAAATCACATAATAAACAGCGGTCAAAAGCATTAGTACTTTAAGTATTTTATGTTTACTTGTAATAAACAAGATAGGTGCAATAAGTAAATAAAACTGCTCTTCGATACCGATAGACCAAAGGACTTCTAAAATGCCACCAGGATGGTATAATTTTTCAAATACATTCGGCAAAAAGAAGATGGTAAGAGCCAAACCCTCAGTTAGCTCATAGTTATTTTCAAAAGGGATGTTGAGTAACGGCAACATCAGCCAATAGAATGTAAACCCGAATATCACCACAAAAAAATACAATGGAAAAATTCTTAAAATCCGTCTCATATAGAATTTACGAATAGAAAACACTTCCTTTTGTTTGGCTTTATAAATTAATCGTATAATTAAAAAGCCACTGAGAACAAAAAACATATACACCGCTTCAGTACCACGATTAAAAATCGGAACATCAGGAACATATGGAAGTCCTTGGTTTTTACACAATTGTGGAATATGGAAACATATTACCAATGAAGCCAGCAGAAAACGTAAAGGGTCTAAATTCGGTAATCTATTCAAGATTGAATATTTTGAATTCAAAAATACATATATTTATTGAATGAATTTCTTAGCCCATATTTATCTTTCCAATAACGACCAACAAATCACCATTGGTAATTTTATCGCAGATGGCATACGTGGAAAACGCTATAAGAAATTCCCAATAGGCATTCAAAAGGGAATTCTATTACACCGACAAATTGATACGTATACAGATGCTCATCCTATCGTGAGAAAAAGTACCAAACGATTGCACAAAAACTATGGTCATTATAGTGGTGTGATCGTCGACATTTTATACGATCATTTTTTAGCCAAAAATTGGAGGCATTATTCTGAGGTTCCATTGGCAGCATACGTGGAAAATTTTTACGCATTACTTCAAGATAATTTCGATATTCTTCCAAATAGAATTCAACGGATGCTACCGCATATGATTGCTGATAATTGGTTGTTGAGTTACGCTAAGATTGAAGGTATTCAGAAAGTGTTAGATGGTATGAATCGTCGAACCCAAAATAAGTCTGGTATGCATACAGCCACTGATGAATTAAAAGCATTCTATTCAGAATTTGAATCTGAATTTACACGCTTCTTTTCAGAACTTATCACCTTTTCCGAAAACAAATTACAAGCTATTGATATACAATTCCAAAATGAAATTTAAAAGTCTCATACTACTAGGGCTACTCATTTTTTCATGTCGAGAATCGCCTACCTCAAAACTTGGCGTGATTTCAGATCATGCTATGGTCGTCTCTGCAAGATCAGAAGCTTCCAAAATAGGTAGCGCAATTTTGGAAAAAGGTGGCAATGCCTTTGATGCGATGTTTGCCACAGAAATGGCCTTAGCAGTAACGTATCCATATGCGGGAAACCTTGGTGGTGGTGGATTTATGGTCTATCGACTCCATACTGGTGAAGTAGGTGCGCTTGATTATCGTGAAAAAGCACCTCTTGCAGCGCATAAAAATATGTACTTGGATTCCCTCGGAAATGTCATTCCTGATAAAAGTATCGTTGGCGCCATGGCTGTTGGTGTTCCTGGCACTGTTGCAGGTGTTTTTGCTGCGCATGAAAAATTTGGAAGCTTGCCTGTAGAAGAGTTATTAGCACCTGTGATACAATTAGCGGAAACAGGTTTTGTCGTAACCAAAAAACAACAGGAACGCTTCGTTAAATACGACAGTATTATTACCGCAGTGAATGGTAAAAAAGTTTTGGTAAATAAGGATGTTGGCACTAAAGCCATCTGCAAGAACTTGGCGCTCGCTAAAACATTAAAACGCATTTCTAAATTTGGAAGAGATGAATTCTATACAGGGCAAACTGCCACGGAATTAGTCGAATTCCTTCAGAATAAAGGTGGCATCATAAGCATGGAAGATTTAGCACTCTACCGAGCGCAGTGGCGCGAGCCCATACAGTTTAACTATAAAGATTTAAAAATCACGTCTATGTCACCACCTTCCTCTGGTGGTTTATGTTTAGCACAGATTATGAAAATGGTAGAACCGTTTGATTTGAGTCAATATGAACACAATAGCTTAGAAGCGATTCAAATCATGGTAGAAGCTGAAAAACAAGCGTATGCCGACCGCAGTTATTATTTGGGTGATCCCGATTTTGTCAATATCCCGATTCAAGACTTATTGGACAATACCTATTTGAAAAATCGAATGCAAGATTTTAGCTTTGATTATAAAACACCTTCCGAAGCTATTACCTATGGAACAATTCCAAATTACACCATGGAAATTACCGAAGATAGACATTATCAAGAACCCGAAGAGACCACCCACTACTCTATTGTTGACCAATTCGGTAATGCGGTATCTGTGACAACAACCCTGAATGGTGCCTATGGTTCAAAATTATTCGTTGATGATTTAGGATTTTTTCTCAACAATGAAATGGACGACTTTAGCAGTAAACCTGGCGTACCAAATGTCTATGGTCTCATTGGTGGTAAAGCCAATGCCATTGCTCCTCAAAAACGAATGTTGAGTGCTATGACACCAACAATTGTTGAGAAAGACAACCAATTGTATATGGTTCTGGGAACTCCTGGTGGCTCTACCATAATCACTTCTGTCTTTCAAACAATTATCAATGTGTACGACTTTAATATGAGCATGCAAGAAGCCGTCGATGCACCCAGATTCCATCATCAATGGCTGCCAGAAGAAATTAGAATTGAACCACAAAGATTCCATACAGAATTATTAAATGCGCTTATTTCAAAGGGCTATAATCTTAATACGAAACGAACACCTATTATTGGAAAGGTTGATGCTATTCTTATTCGAGAAGATGGCACATTAGAAGGTGGTGCCGATTATCGAGGTGATGATACAGCCATTGGATTCTAACTTCTTAAGTTGTAATTCTTTTTTGTGTTTTTTCAAAATACTGCTATTTCTATTTTGTATCTTTAGGTACTAAATAATCCAACCATTTTATGAAACGTTACTTTTTAATCCTCATGAGCCTAGTCACATTAGGCGTAAGCTCCCAAACAAAATTATTACGTGAACCTACTTTACATAACAATGACGTGGTCTTTGTGTACGCTAATGACCTTTGGAAAGCGTCAGTTAACGGTGGAACAGCCATAAGACTTACAAGTGATGAAGGCTACGAATCCAGTCCTCATTTTTCACAAGACGGCAATTGGATTGCTTTTACAGCCCAATATGATGGCAATATTGATGTGTTCGTTATACCATCTACTGGAGGCGAACCGAAACGGCTCACGTACAATCCTTCCGCAGATATTGTTCAGGGATGGACACCTGACGGACGTGTCCTATTTCGTTCAAATCGAGAAGGTCGACCTACCCAAACCAATAAATTTTTCACGGTTTCCGTTGAAGGCGGACTGCCAGTTTCGATGGACATCCCTAGAGCGGCTTATGGCGAAATTTCTGCTGATGGCAAACAGGTTGCCTACACTCCAATCACCTCATGGGACCCTGAATGGCGAAATTATCGAGGTGGACAAGCGATGCCTATTTGGATTGTGGATTTAGAAACCAAAGACTTAATCAGAACGCCTCAATTAGATAAAGAACGACATCTCTATCCAGTTTGGTTGAATGGTATTGTTTATTATTTATCTGAACGTGATTACACCAGTAACATCTGGTCTTTCGATCCTAAAACAAAGACTGAAAAACAACATACCTTTCACAAAAAGTTTGACGTAAAATCTTTAGATGCAAGTGATAAGCATATAGTTTATGAGCAAGGTGGTTCTTTGCATATATTAGATCCAAACGATGATTCCACCAGAAAATTGAACATCACAGTGAAAGCTGATTTAAATTTTGCACGTACACGATGGGAAGATGTCACTGGAAGACAACTGTCAAATCCTAACATTTCGCCGAATGGTAAACGTGCGATTTTTGAACATCGTGGAGAAATTTTCACCGTACCAAAAGAAAACGGAACTTGGAGAAATTTGACAAACTCTTCCGGTGTTGCAGATCGTACACCAATATGGTCTCCTAAAGGTGATAAAATTGCTTGGTTCTCTGATAAAAACGGCGAGTATGAGTTGGTTGTTGCCAATCAAGATGGTAAAAATGAAACCTTTATTAAACTTCCTAATCACACGTTTTATTTTCAACCAGATTGGTCTCCAGATGGGACGCATCTTGCTTATACAGATACCGATTTCAACATATGGATTATCAATTTGGAAAGTAAAAAAGCCTATGTTGCCGATACGGAAGGCTATGCTCATCCAAATCGTAGTATGAATCCGGTCTGGTCACCAGATAGCAAATGGATAGCCTACGCAAAACAAAACAACAGCAGCTTTAAATCCATTTATGCCTACAATATCGATTCTAAAAAAATCATTCCGATTACAGATCCTATTGCAGATGCAATCAGTCCTGTTTGGGATGCGTCTGGCAAATATTTATATACCTTAGCAAGTACCAATTATGGTTTAGCGACAGGCTGGCTTGACATGAGTTCTTATGATCCAGAAACAACACGCAGTCTTTATACCATTGTTCTTAACTCAAAAGATAAAGCGCCAAATCACTTAAAGTCAGACGAAGAAAGTTCCGAAGAAAAGGATAAGAAAGAGGAAGACAAAGACAAAGACAAAGACAAGGACAAGGACAAGGACAAGGACAAAGATAAAGAGAATGGAGACAAAAAAGACAGTTTGGTTACCATTGACACGGATGGCCTTTTTGATCGCGCCGTTGCAATGAGCTTACCTGATGGCAATTATGTTGGTCTCGCAAAAGCTCCAAAAGGTCATGTCTTTATTGCTGAAGCCATTGAAAATGGCAATGGGATGAAAATTCATGATTATGATTTGGAAAAAGATAAAGCTGACGATTTCGCTGATGGCATCCAAAATATGATTGTTTCTGACGATAGAAAATCTGTGCTCTTAAATAAAGGCGGACAATGGGCCATTTCCAATACTAAGGGGAAACCAGATTTTTCTAAAGATAAAATAAATACCAATCTCAAGGTAAAAATTAACCCCAAAGAGGAATACCATCAAATTTTTAAGGAAGGCTGGCGCTATATGCGTGACTTCCTTTATGTTAGTAATGTTCATGGTGCACCGTGGGATGACGTCTATGAATGGTATGCACCTTGGATTGATCACGTACGTCATAGAACCGATTTAAATTATGTAGTCGACATCATGAGTGGTGAAGTTGCAGTTGGTCATTCCTATGTATCGGGAGGAGATTTACCCGATGTTGATTTTGTGCCTGTTGGACTATTGGGTGCCGATTTAAAAGCGACCAAAAATTATTATCAAATTGAAAAAATCTACACGGGCGAACGATGGAACCCAGGAACTGATGCGCCTCTAGCACAACCTGGTGCGAACATTAATGAAGGTGATTATATTCTGGCCATAAATGGTATGACTTTGTCCACGAATCAAAACCCTTATCAATTGTTAGAACAGACTGCAGATAGAGAAATACATATCACGGTAAATAACCAGCCTACGATGGAAGGCGCTAAAACGGTATTAATTAGGCCGATTCGCAGTGAGCGAGGACTCCGTTATGTGGACTGGGTTGAAGGAAACCGACGTAAAGTAGATGCATTGTCTAACGGCAAATTAGCTTATGTGTATGTGCCTAACACAGGAGGTGGCGGTTTTACATCGTTCAATCGCTATTATTTCTCCCAACAGGATAAAAAAGGAGCTATCATTGATGAACGTAATAATGGTGGTGGTTCTGCTGCTGATTATATGATTGATATCATGTCACGTAAACTATTTGGTTACTTTAATAGTAAAACGAAAGGCAATAGACCATGGACCACTCCAATGGCAGGAATTTGGGGGCCAAAAGTCATGATCATAAATGAACGTGCAGGCTCTGGAGGCGACCTACTACCTTACATGTTCAAAGAAGCTAATCTCGGTACGCTAGTAGGCACGAGAACTTGGGGAGGACTTGTAGGGACATGGGATACACCACTTTTTATTGATGGTGGTCGCATGGTAGCGCCTCGTGGTGGTTTTTATGATGTTGATGGCAATTGGGCGGTTGAAGGTGAAGGTATTGCTCCAGATATTGAAGTCATTCAACATCCAAAATTAGTACTTGAAGGCAAAGATCCACAGTTGGAACGAGCTGTTGAAGAAGCGCTGAAACAACTTGAAAACAATGAATTTGAATTAATGCCAGAACCTGCGGCTCCTATAAGATCAAGGCGTCCAGATGGCTACAAAAACGACAATTGAATTGAAAACAAATTATGATGTCGTGATCTTAACAGATCATCGTTATCTCAATGATTCTAAAACAGATATCTACAAACACAATGTATACCATGAAGACCGATTGGTCTATCACGCTCTAGAACAATTGGGTTTGAGAACCATTCGGTTAGCTTGGGATGATATGTTTTTTGATTGGTCTACTACAAAAGCTGTACTGTTCCGAACAACATGGGACTATTTTGATCGTTTTCAGGAATTTTCAAACTGGTTAGAAAAAGTAGCTACTCAAACCATCCTTTTTAATTCTGAAGCGCTGATTCGTTGGAACTTAGACAAACACTATCTATTATATCTTCAAAAGAAAAAGATACATATTGCTGAAAGTCATTTCATAGAAAAGGGTGCTAAAGTGACCCTTGTTCAATTACATGATATTTTAGGTTGGAATGACACTGTCTTAAAACCTTGTGTTTCAGGTGCTGCAAGACATACTTACAAATTACATCTTGAAACACTCGAAAGCCATGAACACATTTTTCAGGAATTAATTCGAAATGAAGCCATGATGCTTCAACCGTTTCAACATAATATTGTAAAAAAAGGAGAAGTATCCATGATGGTTTTCAACGGTGTCTTCTCCTATGCTATTCTGAAAAAGGCTAAAAAAGGTGATTTTAGAGTGCAAGACGATTTTGGAGGTTCGGTACATCATTACCTGCCTACAAATGATGAAATTGAATTTTCAGAACTCACGGTTCAAGCTTGTCCTGAACTTCCTATATATGCGAGGGTAGATATCTTCGAGGATAATAATGGACACATTGCACTTTCTGAACTAGAACTCATTGAGCCTGAATTGTGGTTTCGATTTCATAACGATGCAGCGCTCACACTAGCGAATGGTATTAAACAGAAGTTAAATAATATTCAATAATTATAAATTATAACAATAGTGCCAAAACCAAAAAAAATTCTAAAAATAATAGGCGGTATCATCATTTTCTTTACGCTACCTACCCTACTTCTCTTTGCTTTTATGTATGTAAAATACAACGAAGAACTCCCGAAAGGCATACAAGGTGAAGCCGCAGACCAGTTGGCGCAAAAGATGCTAAAATCCTTAAATTACGAGGCTTATCAAGCCACAGACTATATAGAGTTCACATTTAAAAAACGACATCATTTTAAATGGAACAAATCCCAAAATACTTGCGAGGTCTATTGGAAAAATTATAAAGTGAATTTAAATCTGACGACACCTTTAACTAGTGAGGCTTTTGAAAATGAACTTCTCGTAGACCACGAGGATGCTGTTGAACTTATTGAAAAAGCTCAAAATTTATTCAACAATGATACCTTTTGGCTTGTGGGCCCTTTTAAGGTTTTTGATCAAGGTGTTGAACGCCGACTTGTAACAACTGAAAACAATAAAGAGGCCTTACTAGTTACTTACACAACTGGTGGTTCTACGCCAGGAGACTCCTATCTATGGCACTTAGACACTAACGGAAAACCAAAAAGTTTTCAAATGTGGGTAGATATTCTTCCTATTGATGGCCTCGAAGCAACTTGGGAAGACTGGACGACTACCAACACAGGTGTCCAACTACCAACATTTCATAAATTTTTTATGTTCGGACTGGAGCTAGAGCAAATCGAAACGAAATTTATGGAAGATTAACATTTACAAAAATTTAATTCGTTACAAAACATAAGAAATTATCGTCTTAAGATTAAGTTAATCGATTAAATTTTAATATTTTTAAACACCAATTAATTTAATTAATTCTAACACGAAAAAATTATGAAAAAAATTACTTTTTTGCTGTTTTGCTTGATGATCATGACTCAAGTCAGGGCGCAAACCTTAAACGACAACGCCAATTGGCCCAACGCGGCATGGACACTCACTGGGTCTGATGCTGGTGAAACAAACCCAGATATCTTAGAAGGGAATCCAACAACTACCGACGCTAACTTTGCCTTTGATGATGATGATGCAGGAAGCGGTGTCGACAATGACATTGCGGCAGAATCTCCAATTATCGATTTAACTGCTGCTTTTAATGCTGGTGAAACTTGGCTTACTGTATCTGGTGATTATGTGTATAGATATTTAGCCAATGATGCCCTACTATTTGAATATTGGGACGCTGATGGCGCCACATGGTTAGCATGGGGACCAGAGTTTGATGCTGGTACAGCAGGAGCCCCTACCAATGATTATTGTGCAGCGACTCCAGAAAGCTATACGACCGTAATCCTTGATATTTCAGGATTTAGTGCGACACAATTATCAGGGTTCCGCTATAGAATTAGCTATAACGATGACCCAGCTGGTGCTGATTATAATTACGGCTTCTGCTTTCAGTCTCCAACAATTACATCAGAAGCACCTCCAGCTTGTATTGATCCTACGGATTTAACCGCAGTAAATATTACTGATACGACTGCCGAATTGACTTGGACTCCTGGAAATACAGAAACTTTATGGAATATCGAAATTGTTAATATTACCGCAGGTGGCACATTTACTGGAACCCCTACGAATATAGGAGTTTCCAATCCTTATGTGGCTACTGGTTTAATTCCGGATAATGACTATGAGTATTATGTTCAGGCAGACTGTGGCGTTGATGGTACTTCCAATTGGGTGGGACCTTTTGCATTGCGAACAGCTTGTGCTGCAGTTATCGCGCCATATACTGAAACCTTTGAGACATTTACCGTTGCTGGATCGAGTTTTCTTTCTGAAAACTGCTGGACTGCCAATGAAAGTGCTGATAGTTACAACTGGGAAGTTGCAGCAACTACTGATACTTCTTCAGGTGGAACAGGTCCTGGATCTGGTGTAAGTGATGGTAATTATCTATTTACCGAAGCAACTGGACCAGCTGCTGGTGCGGTTACAGAATTATTTTCACCATTAGTAGATTTAACTGCTTTAACCGATCCTTCTGTATCATTTGATTATCACATGTTTGGTGTCAATATGGGAACACTGGAGGTCTTGGTCAATGGTAATCTTGAATTTTCAGTCTCCGGAGAACAACAACTCGAAGACGATCCATTTATAACTCAAATTATTGATTTATCAGCTTATGCTGGATCCACAGTACAAGTGACATTTAGAGCGACTAGAGGACCTGATTTCGAAAGTGATATTGCTATCGACACGGTTGTTTTTGATGAAGCACCTTCTTGCTTTACGCCTACTAATTTAGATGCCGCCAATATTACCGATACAACGGCTGATTTAAGCTGGACTGCTGGAGGTTCTGAAACACTTTGGAATATTGAAATTGTGGATATCACTGCTGGTGGAACACCTACAGGAACACCTACAGATATAGGAGTTACCAATCCTTATACGGTAACGGGATTAACGGAAGTGAACGATTATGAATATTATGTGCAAGCTGATTGTGGCGCTGATGGCGTGTCTGAATGGTTTGGACCTTTTGCATTTACCACTATTGAAAGTTGTCCGACACCAAGCGATTTGACGGCAGCAAATATTACCAATACGGATGCAGACTTGTCATGGACTGAAAATGGCGCAGCAACGTCTTGGAATATTGAAATTGTCGATATTACGGCTGGTGGTTCTGCTACAGGAACTGCTACAGATACAGGTGTTACAAATCCTTACACAGTAAGTGGTTTAGCGGCTAATAACGACTACGAATACTACGTGCAAGCAGATTGTGGTGTTGATGGAGTATCCCAATGGGCTGGTCCATTTGCATTTAGAACAGCTTGTGATGTGTTTGCAGCCCCATATACTGAAACCTTTGAAACATTTACGGTTGCTGGATCGAGTTTCCTTTCTGAAAACTGCTGGTCTGCCAATGAAAGTGCTGATAGTTACAACTGGGAGGTTGCAGCTACTACTGATACTTCTTCAGGTGGAACAGGTCCTGGACCTGGCGTGAGTGATGGTAATTATCTATTCACAGAAGCAACTGGACCAGGTGCTGGTGCCATAACAGAGTTATTTTCGCCATTAGTAGATTTAACTGCTTTAACCGATCCTTCTGTATCATTTGATTATCACATGTTTGGTGGTGATATGGGTACCTTAGACGTCTTAGTCAATGGTAATCTTGAGTTTTCAGTTTCAGGACAACAACAACTTGAAAACGACCCTTTTATTACAGGAATTATTGATTTATCAGCCTACGCTGGATCAGTAGTACAAGTGACATTTAGAGCAACTAGAGGACCAGATTTTGAGAGTGATATCGCTATTGATACGGTTGTATTTGGTGAAGCACCTTCTTGTTTTAATCCTTCGGGTTTAACAGCTGCAAATATCACAGATACCACTGCTGATTTAAGTTGGACAGCTGAAGGCTCAGAAACTTCATGGAATATTGAATTAGTGGACGTAACTGCTGGCGGAACTGCTACAGGAACTGCTACAGATAGTGGCGTCACTAATCCGTATACTTTAAGTGGATTAACCGAGAGCAACGATTATGAATACTATGTTCAAGCTGATTGTGGTGTTGATGGTGTTTCCGAATGGGTTGGACCATTTGCTTTCTCAACAATTGAGACTTGTCCTACTCCTTCTGCATTAACAGCATCAAACATCGCTGAAACTTCGGCAGATCTTAGTTGGACCGAAAACGGTGCATCTACATCTTGGAACTTAGAAATTGTTGATATTACTGCTGGAGGAACCGTCACTGGAACTGCTACAGTAACTGGCGTAAGTAATCCTTACACGGCTTCTGGCTTAGCAGGTGATAATATCTATGAGTATTATGTGCAAGCAGATTGTGGCGTGGATGGTGTTTCTGCATGGGCTGGTCCGTTCTCTTTTAGCACCACCTATGTCCCTGTTCCTGCAGATTGTACCACTGGGATCTTTTTAGATACTGGAGGTAACTCTGGTACTTATTCTGACGATGAATCTTATACAACGACTATATTTCCAGATGCTGCTGGCAACACAGTAACAATCACTTTTACATATGTAGATATTGAAACTGCAACGGGTGCTGGTAGTCAAGATGGTTGTTGGGATTTCCTAACTATTTATGATGGTCCAGACAATACCTTCCCAGTATTGGCTCAGACACTTTGTGGTGAAGAAAGTGGTGATGGTGGTGTACCAAGTGTAGGTACCAGTGAATTAAATATTGGTGATTCTTTTACCTCTACAGATCCATCAGGAGCTTTAACCGTTGAATTTAATTCTGATGGTTCAGTGTCAGAAACAGGTTGGGCGGCATCAGTTACCTGTGCATCATTAAGTGTGGATGATCTTGACAACCCTAATATGTTTACATATTATCCGAACCCTGTAAAAGATGATTTGGTATTACATTCTGAAAATGAAATTTCTAATGTAACTGTTATGAACTTGCTTGGACAAAACGTACTAACTAGTACTCCTAATTCAACAGATTCAACTATCGATATGTCGGGATTACAAGCAGGTGCTTATTTTGTTAGAGTTACTGTAGGTAATGCTAATAAAACGATTAGAGTTATAAAAGACTAATCTAAATAAATGAGCTTTCACAGCTTATTAAAAAAGCCTTTCTAAATATTAGAAAGGCTTTTTTTTATCATGTCGAATAGATAAACTAGGAACTCTTTTGACCTACGAATTGATGCGATTTTAGCTTAAATAACACATTGAAAGTCGTTAAGCTTCCATAGCACCTTGTGATGTACTGTTGCAAATCTATTTTTTCCTGTTCATCTAAATTCTTACTCGAATTGATTTTTTGCTCCATAACTCGTAAACGATCTCTAACCATCGTAATCTTGTGAAAAAATTGATCTATAGGTATGGTTTTTCCTTTTAAATCGGTATCTCCAGGCTCCAAGATCATTTGTCCACCTTTCCATTTCTCGCCAATCGGAACCACCTCACTAACATCGCTCCAGCGTTTTAAAATATGGACCAAACTACTTTCTACTTCAGCAAAACTTACGGTATCTACGTCATCTTCGCAGGCCTCAATGATTTCGAATTCGCTATCAATATCAATGGTTTCTAATCCGCTTTCCATAAAAGTGACCCAATAATGTTTGGAGGTAACATTAGTCACCACGCCTTTTCCATAGTCCTTATGGTTTATTCTAGATCCTATTCCTAATAATTGCATATGCTTCGTCTTTAAATTTCTTACACAAGTATAATTATTTACATTTTGTTATTGAAATTTTATCGATAACTATTCTCGATATCATAACAACAAACCCCTTATACCTTAAGAAAATTGGATTCTAAAAAATTAAGAGTAAACACATAAAAATGGCTATAACTCGATAGCCGTATTTGCCATTTCCAATAAGTCCTTCATAGTAAATTCATTGCCATTTCCGAAGGAAGGTGTCCAATCTCTATTATTACCTAAGAATGAATGCGGATCTAATTCTAAAAGTCCGATAATTACTTCGGCCACAATAATCGCTCCTACTGGTCCCAGACCTTCTCCTGGAGTTGAACCACCTGAATCGTTCAGCTTTCCAATCTCTTCAGCCTCTGCCAAAATATAGAACCATAATGGTGTGCCTGCAGACAAATCAATGTCATGTGTTTGAGCTATGTTATTTATGAGGTTTTTTACATCGTCGATTTCACTCTGTGGACGTTCTAAATATTCAGCGACGCTTTCACCAGAAGGTAACAAAAAGCTCTGCCCTCGTCTTAAATTCCTTGTGGCTAGTGAGCGATCAGCTGGATTAGTAGAATTAATAAATTTTAAATCTAACAAAGCTTTGGCCAATTTCGTGTCTAGTTGTTCTGCTTTTTGATGTGTCCCATCAAAATCAAAAAATGATTTCCATTCAATAATTTGATTGTTGTTTTTTATCGGAGAAAATCCCATACCAATAGCTGGAGAAAATATACTTCCTTCATTACCTGTAGGTTGCAATTTAATATTCTCTGCGATCATCGAGTGACCAAATCTATAAGCCGCCACTGAAAACTCGACTGGAATATAGCCTGTGTCACACGGTTTGTAAAACTGCCTTCCCTTTCCTAAAATATCTGAAACAATTTTTTGACCACACATCGCTGGTAAGAATTCATTAATGACGACCCATTGATAATGCCATGTCACGAGTTCTCTAGATTCTTCATAGATGTCTTTTGAAGATTTACTGATACTATTCGCGGCATAAGCTGACTTCAAATTATCATAGGCAGCATTATAAAATCGAATCATTGCCAATTGTAATTGTGACAACACTCTGTTTTCGTCATTACGAGGATCACCAATAATCGCAGTCCCTGTTCCTGTTCTGGGTAAATCATGTTTCTCAAGTGCTACTCCTTGACCTTGATTGTTGTTGGTCTTTCCTGTAAGAAGGTATAGCCCTCTAGTATTTGGATTGTCATATAAAAAAGGTTCGTCTTCTGGTCCTCCACCAAATACACAGTCTAAATCCAAATTAGCACTCCTCGTGTTTTCTATCTCAGTTGGACTGTTGATACTGAAAAAATTACTCGTAGTATCAAAAGTAATGTCATGGTCAATAAACTGTCCAAAAAAGATCATTCCCAATGGAATATCGTTGGTAAAATTAGCTGGATCACTAGATAACATAGGACCATCTGCGCTACCTAAGGCTTCGAGACTTTTCGGTTTTAAATATAAAGGTGATAACGACCGAAACATACGACCAAAACGTCCAATTTGTTCTTTGTCATAAGAACTCATTGAACACAATTCATTTTTTCCGACAAAACTATGTCTGCCGTGATGTCTTTGATTATTCATAATAAATGTGATTTTGTTAATTCTTTAAAAGTATACTAATTGGAAGCATGATACCATACGTAGTTCTACGTATATTTAATTGATAATTAGATATTTACACATAAAAAAATGAGTGTTTTGTGAGAATATTCTACAAATCACCTAGGTGTTACTTTTAACAAAACCACAAGAACAGTTAACTTATTTTTTAAACTCAAAATCAGTACCTTTGCAACTTTGCAAACCAAAAGAGTTATTCCAAAATATTTATGAGTCATTTTAACGACGCCATCGAGGTTAAAGGAGCCAGAGTCCATAACCTGAAAAACATTGATGTTTCCATTCCAAGAGAACAATTAGTAGTGATTACTGGACTTTCAGGTAGCGGAAAATCATCATTGGCGTTTGATACCATCTATGCGGAAGGCCAGCGTCGTTATATTGAGACCTTTTCAGCGTATGCAAGACAATTTTTAGGCGGTTTAGAACGTCCTGATGTAGATAAAATCGATGGACTCTCACCTGTGATTGCGATAGAACAAAAAACAACTAGCAAATCGCCTCGTTCTACGGTTGGGACTATCACCGAGATTTACGATTTCTTAAGACTATTATTCGCGCGCGCTAGTGATGCTTACAGTTATAATACGGGTGAGAAAATGGTAAGCTACAGTGATGAGCAAATCAAGGAATTGATCAAGGAATCGTACAAAGGAAAAAAAATAAATATTCTTTCGCCTGTAATTCGCTCTCGAAAAGGACATTACAGAGAATTATTTGAACAGATTGGGAAACAGGGCTTTGTCAAAGTTAGAACGGATGGCGAAGTTCGTGATCTTGTAAAAGGCATGAAGTTAGATCGTTACAAAACCCACGATATAGAGATTGTCATTGACCGATTAAAAATTGACGATACGGACGATAACGATAAACGTCTTTCTGAAACTATCAACACGGCCATGTATCATGGTGAGGATGTCTTGATGGTTTTAGATCACGACACGAACGACACTCGTTATTTTAGTCGTAACCTCATGTGTCCGTCTTCAGGGATTTCATATCCCAATCCCGAACCCAATAATTTTTCGTTTAACTCACCTAAAGGCGCATGTCCAACGTGTAATGGTATTGGAACTTTATATCAGGTCAATGAACAAAAGATTGTACCTGATGATTCGATATCTATTAAGGCAGGTGCCTTAGCGCCACATGGACCTCAAAAAAACAGCTGGATTTTCAAACAGTTTGAAACCATCGCTCAGCGTTTTGAATTTAGTCTGAGTGATCCCTTCAAAAGTATTCCTGAGGAAGCCAGAAAGATGATCATGTATGGTGGTAATGAGAAGTTTTCCGTAGAAAGTAAAACTTTAGGCGTGACTCGCGACTATAAAATTGATTTTGAAGGTGTTGCTAGCTTTATTGAAAGTCAGTATAAAAATGCTGAAACAACCTCTCTAAAGCGTTGGGCGAAAGATTATATGGACAAGGTGCAGTGTCCAACTTGTGAAGGATCTCGCCTAAGAAAAGAGTCACTGTACTTTAAAGTCAATGAGCTCAACATCGCCGATTTGGCCAATAAAGATATTGTAGACTTATCGCAATGGTTTCTCGATTTAAGCAAGCATTTGAGTGATAAGCAACTTAAGATAGCTGAGGAGATTATTAAAGAAATAAAATCGCGTCTTCAATTCTTATTAGATGTTGGGTTAGATTATCTCTCCTTGAATAGAAGCTCAAAATCGCTTTCAGGTGGTGAAGCACAACGTATCCGACTGGCAACCCAAATTGGATCGCAATTGGTTGGTGTGCTTTACATATTAGACGAACCAAGCATTGGCTTACATCAAAGAGATAACGAAAAACTCATAAATTCTTTAGTATCTCTGAGAGATATCGGTAATTCAGTGATTGTTGTAGAGCATGATAAAGATATGATTGAACGTGCCGATTATGTGATTGACATAGGTCCGAAAGCCGGAAAGTATGGTGGTGAAATTATAAGTATTGGAAGTCCAAAAGAATTATTGACACACGATACCTTAACGGCAGACTACCTCAACGGTAAACGGGAAATACCTGTTCCAAAAGAACGTAGAACAGGCAATGGCAAAACGATTGAGTTAAAGGGCTGCACTGGTAATAATCTTAAAAATGTATCGGTAACACTGCCGTTAGGTCAAATGATTGGTATCACAGGAGTTTCAGGGAGTGGTAAATCTACCTTGATAAATGAGACGCTATATCCTATTATGAATGCCCATTATTTCAATGGTGTAAAAAAACCAATGCCCTATAAAAGCATCAAAGGACTTGAGCATTGCGATAAAGTTATTGATATCAATCAGTCACCCATAGGGAGAACTCCTCGAAGTAATCCAGCGACTTATACAGGTGTCTTCAGTGAAATCCGAAGCTTATTTGCTAAAATCCCAGAAGCGATGATTCGCGGATACAAACCAGGGCGTTTCAGCTTTAATGTAAAAGGCGGACGTTGTGAAACCTGTCAAGGCGGTGGTTTACGAGTCATAGAAATGAACTTTCTCCCTGATGTTTATGTTGAATGTGAAACTTGCCAAGGGAAGCGATTTAATCGAGAAACCTTAGAAATTAGATACAAAGGGAAGTCGATAAGCGATGTTTTAAACATGACCATAAATGAAGGCGTCGATTTCTTTGAGCACATTCCAAAAATCCATAAAAAACTAAAAACCATCAAAGATGTTGGACTTGGATACATCACTTTAGGACAACAAAGTACAACCTTATCTGGTGGTGAAGCACAGCGTATAAAATTAGCTACTGAGTTAAGCAAACGCGATACTGGAAACACCTTCTACATCTTGGATGAACCTACCACAGGTTTGCATTTTGAAGACATCAGAGTTTTGATGCTCGTACTGAACAAACTGGTAGACAAAGGGAATACAGTATTGATTATAGAACATAACTTGGATGTGATAAAAATGTGTGACTACATAATTGATATTGGTTATGAAGGCGGTCAAGGTGGCGGTAAAATAGTAGCCAAAGGTACGCCTGAAGAGATTGTGAAGGATAAGAAAAGTTACACCGCAAAATTCTTAAAAAAAGAGCTGTATTAAGCATTTTCTGGAAATAGCAGGAATATGTCCTCTATTGATTATATTGTTTGCCGTATCGCTTCAAAATGTAATTTCAATCATTATTTTCATTAAATTAGTACTATAACATAAAAACTAACTATTATGAAAAGTATTCTTTGGCTGGTAGCCGTGGTTTGTATAATCGCGTGGCTGTTAGGATTTCTAGGGGTGATTCCTGGATTAGGAACAAGTAATTTAATTCATATTTTACTGGTAATTGCAGTAATTGTGATATTGTACAATATTATAACGGGAAGAAAACCATTGTAATAACAAGTAATACATATAGATAAGGCAGCTGATTCAGCTGCCTTTTTTGTTTATAACTCGTACAACTAATTCACTAATTAGTAACGGTTTTTATATTGAATTCCTTTAAATTTGTGACTTTGACAAGTTGTAAATAATTATCGATATATGAGAAAAGAACAAAACCATAAGGGTTGGAATGAGATTAAAACCAATGATTCTTGGGCCATTTTTAAAATCATGGGTGAATTTGTTAATGGCTATGAAAAACTAAGTAAAATAGGTCCGTGCGTCTCTATTTTTGGATCGGCAAGAACAAAACCAGACCATAAATATTATAAATTGGCAGAGGAAGTAGCCACTAAAATTGTCGATCATGGTTACGGCGTCATTACAGGTGGAGGTCCTGGGATTATGGAAGCAGGAAATAAGGGTGCACATATTGCTGGTGGAACATCGGTAGGCCTCAATATTGATTTGCCTTTTGAACAACATGACAATCCTTACATCGATAACGACAAGAGCTTAGACTTCGATTATTTCTTCGTTCGAAAAGTCATGTTTGTTAAATATTCTCAAGGATTTGTGGTCATGCCAGGCGGATTTGGAACACTCGATGAGCTCTTTGAAGCGATAACCCTTATTCAAACAAATAAAATTGAAAAATTCCCTATCATTCTTGTAGGCTCTGATTTTTGGGAAGGTCTCATCGATTGGGTGAAAACCACCCTTTTAACAGCCAACAATAACATTAGCGAAAAAGATCTCGATTTGATACATGTGGTCGACACAGCTGACGAAGTGATTTCAATTTTAGATAAGTTCTATAAAGAATATGGCTTAAGTCCGAATTTCTAAACTAATTTCAAGTACCTAAATATTATAAATGATTAAGCGACTACATCTGCTGGTTATCACTTGTGCCCTATTTACAGGTCAATTCAGTTTTGCTCAAGACCATGTAAAGCTTATGTTTTATAATCTGTTAAACTTTCCTTTGGAAAACGCTGTACCCAATCGCTTACAGGATTTGGAACTGATTTTAAATGATTATAGGCCAGACCTTTTTATGGTGTGCGAGCTCAATAATAGTGAAGGTGCTAATACGCTATTGAGCTCTCTTCAATTTATAAATGCTGACTATCAAAGTGCCGTATTTGAATTAAATACGTCTGATGACAACATTAGCGATCAAAATGACCTGCAACAACTTATTTATTATGACAGTTCAAAGTTGATCCTCGAAAGTCAAACTATTGTTACGACCATATTTAGAGATTTTAACCACTATCAATTAAAACTTAATACGACAGACCAAATAAATAATCCTGTGTATGTCGATGTGATCGTTTGTCATTTAAAAGCGTCTAGTGGCATTGACAACCAAGCTTATAGACTCCAAATGGCTGAAGATTTAACAAATTATCTAAACGGCTTCCCTCCAAATAGTCATGTGGTTTTAGCCGGAGATTTCAACGTTTATACACAGTCAGAACCTGCATTTCAAGAATTTTTGGATGCAGATAACAATAACAATATCAAATTTATAGATCCCGCGAACCGTATTGGAAGCTGGCATAACAATCCGAATTATGTGGATGTAATGACGCAATCAACAAGAACACAAACGGGATTAGGTGGTACGACTGGAGGATTTGACGATCGATTTGATTTCATCATGACTTCAGAAAATATGAACGCTGATCCTGAGTTATATTTTGTACAAGATAGTTACCAAGTTTATGGTAATAATGCCAACCCAAATTGTTATAATCAGGCCATTAATTCTTCAGATTGTGATGGATCAGACTATCCCTTCTTTTTAAGAGATGCCCTTCATAATTTTAGTGATCATTTACCCGTGACTTTAGAACTGGCAACCAACCAAACTCTACTTGGAATTCCAGAGACGTTTTCAGAAACTAGTATGACCATCGTGGGTTCAAATATGATAGATCAACAACTCGTCCTAAAAGCAGATGCCAGCTTACTGCATAACTCGCATCTTTTTATTTATAATAGCATGGGACAACAAGTAAAAACCCTCGACGTTAATTATACGTTAATACCTGTAAATACCGCTTCATTTGCTAACGGCATCTATTATATTACAGATTCAAAATTGCAAGTGAAACCTTTAAAATTCATAATAGCACATTGAAATTAAAATCCGTTTTATTTTTTCTACTCTGTTTTTGGAGCTATCACACGATTTTAGGACAAAATAAAATTGACCTTAAAGCCCAATTCGATATAGCTAACAAAAGCATTAAAATCAATGAACAGATTGTCTATAAAAACACGAGTAATGACACCTTATCGGTTATCTATTTAAATGATTGGAATAACGCCTACTCCACCAAGCAAACACCTTTAGCCAAACGTTTTACGGAAGAATTCAGCGACAAATTTCATTTTGCAAAAAGCGATCAACGCGGATTTACAGTGGTGACTAAAATGCTTGACGAAGATGAAAACGAACTAACATTTTCCAATGTGGAGGCACATCCTGACGTTATAAAAGTGCAACTACAAAAACCTTTGTTACCACAAGAATCATACGATATTCAACTATTTTATGATGTTATTATGCCTTCTGATAGCTTTACGGGATATGGCATTAGTACAAATTATGACGTCAATTTGAAGTATTGGTACATTACTCCTGCGGTTTATAACGGTGAGTGGCAGTATTACAGTAATAAAAATTTAGATGATCTTTTCATTCCGAAAGCGGATTTGACAATTCAAATAGAATTTCCACTGAATTACCAACTTATTTCAGAACTAAATACTTTGGATGTAAAGCAAACTCAAAATAAACAAACCTTTTTCCTGCATGGCAAAAACCGAGTAAATACGCTCTTGATTCTGAAAAAATACTCAGATTTCAAATTTGTTCAAACGGACGATTTCACGATTTATTCCAATCTATCTAGCGACGGCATAGCTTCCGAAGAAAAAGCCATAATAACGGATAAGATTACCAGATTTATTACGGATAATCTTGGAGCATATCCTCATGAACGCTTACTTATTACGCAAAACGATTATAAAAAAGATCCACTTTATGGGCTCAATCAGTTACCAGATTTCATTCTACCCTTTACTGATAATTTTCAATATGAATTAAAGTTACTGAAAACAGCCTTAAATAATTATTTGGAGAACACCTTACTCATCAATCCAAGAAAAGATTATTGGTTAAGAGACGGAATTCAAATTTATTATTTGATGAAATATGTGGACACGTATTACCAGGACACCAAACTTTTGGGAAAATTAGCTGATGTTTGGGGTATCCGTTCATTTCACGCTGCGGACTTGGATTATAATGATCAATTCAATCTGTTTTTTATGCAAATGGCCAGAACGAATAGAGATCAACCATTAACCACCTCCAAGGATTCCTTGATCAAATTCAACGCCAATATTGCTGGTAAGTATAAAGCTGGACTCGGCCTGAGATACTTAGATGATTTCATTAATAGTGATATTATGGAAACGACTATTTCAGAATTTTTGAATAATCAACAATTAAACATCACAAGTTCAAAAGTGTTTGAGCAGTTAATTAAATCTAAAACCCCTAAAGATATCGACTGGTTTTTCACCGATTATATTGATTCCAGAAAGAAAATTGATTTTAAAATAAAGCGTGTTGACAAAACTGAGGATTCAGTGACCGTTATCATAAAGAACAAACGTGACAATAGCATGCCTGTGTCATTGTTTACACTTCAAAATGATTCCATACTCAGTAAAAGGTGGATCGAAAACATTCACGGTGTCGAATCACTTACAATTGCTAAAGACAGTTTGGATAAATTGGTGCTGAATTATGATAGCACCATCCCTGAATACAATTTAAGAGATAATTACAAGTCTTTGAAAGGCTTCTTTTTCAATAATAAACCTTTTCAGTTCAGACTTATAAAAGACGTTGAAGACCCTAATTACAATCAAGTTTTCTTAATGCCACAAGTGGAGTTCCGAAACATTTATGACGGCCTCACTTTAGGTGCTAAATTTTACAACAAAACGGTCCTAAGAAAACGACTCAATTATAGTTTTTCACCAGTATATGCGACGAAATCAAAATCACTTACTGGAGGAAGTGGTGTGTTTTATACCCATTTTTTAGAAGGCACAGACTTGTATAATATTACTTATGGTATTATTGCTAAATATAATTCCTTTGCCGAAGACTCCTTTGTGACCATCCTGACTCCGAGTTTGTCCTTTCTGTTTCGCGATAATGATGATTTTAGATCAGATAAGTCGCGATTTTTGAATTTGCGATATATCAGTATCCAAAGAGAAGTTGGTGAAAATGCGATTATCGAAGACTTATTAGAACCTGATTATGGTGTTCTTAACTTACGTTACATCAACTCTAAACCTGGGCTCGTGAACTTTAACCGTTGGTATTACGATGCACAAGTAGCCAACAAATTTGGAAAAATATCAGTGAATTATGAATATCGTAAACTTTCTGAAAGCAACAGACAGTTTAACCTGAGATTATTTGCTGGTGCCTTTTTATATAACAATACCAATCCAGCATCCGATTACTTTAGTTTTGCATTGGACAGACCAACCGATTACTTGTTCGATTATAATTATTTAGGTCGCTCCGAAGACTCAGGTATTTTTAGTCAGCAAATTATTATTGCAGAAGGTGGTTTTAAATCAAAATTGGAAACGCCGTTTGCCAATCAATGGATGACTACTGCAAATATGAGTACTACCATTTGGAAATATATTGAAGCCTATGGTGATATCGGTTTATTAAAAAACAAAAATCAAAATCCAGCATTTGTTTATGACTCTGGAATAAAAGTGGATTTGGTCACCGATTATTTTGAATTGTACTTTCCGGTGTATTCCAATCTAGGTTGGGAAATCGGACAACCGAATTATGATCAAAAAATAAGAATCAAATTTACCGTTGATCCTCAAGCTCTTTTCGGACTTTTCCGCAGAAAATGGTATTAAAATATTCTTAATGAAATTGCTTATTTTTAGAATTATTTGTTATATTATCTAAATTCACTGCTATTTTTTGACATATTCCTAATATTATAACAATATCCAACGTTGTAACATTAGCAAAAAATAGCTAAATTTGTACCTTAAATATTTAGCTATGTCCACACAAACCCAAGTATCTCCTGATATCACTTTTGAAGATTTTAAAAGTGAAATTCTAAATGATTACAAAATTGCTGTTACCAGCAGAGAGTGTAGTTTATTAGGACGACGTGAGGTACTTACCGGAAAAGCTAAATTCGGTATTTTTGGTGATGGTAAAGAAGTGCCACAACTGGCATGGGCCAAAGTCTTTAAAAATGGCGATTTCCGTTCTGGATATTATAGAGACCAAACTTTTATGATGGCTATTGGTGAACTCACCATTCAACAATTTTTCGCAGGATTATATGCGCATACATCTATCGATGCCGACCCAATGAGCGCAGGGCGACAAATGGGTGGCCACTTTGGTACGCATAGCTTGGATGAAAAAGGAGAATGGAAAAATTTGACCACTCAAAAAAACTCTAGTGCCGATATCTCTCCTACAGCAGGACAAATGCCACGATTGTTAGGTTTAGCACAAGCCTCAAAAATTTATAGAAATGTCAAAGGTATCGATACGACCAAGTTTTCAGTAAATGGTGATGAAATTGCTTGGGGAACCATTGGCAATGCCAGTACGAGTGAAGGATTGTTTTTTGAAACTATCAACGCAGCAGGTGTTTTGCAAGTCCCTATGGTGATTAGCATTTGGGATGATGAATATGGAATTTCTGTACACGCTAAACACCAAACAACCAAAGAAAACATTTCAGAAATTTTAAAAGGATTTCAACGAACCAATGAAGATAAAGGCTATGAAATCTTAAAAGTAAACGGTTGGGATTATTCTGCACTTATTGAAACATATCAAAGAGCCGAAGAAATTGCTAGAGAAGAGCATGTTCCTGTGATGATACATGTTGTAGAACTTACACAACCTCAAGGACATTCCACTTCTGGATCTCATGAACGCTATAAAAGTAAAGAGCGATTAGATTGGGAAACCGAATACGACTGTATTGCGCAAATGCGCTCTTGGATGATCAACAATGATATCGCTACTGAAGAAGCGCTTGTGACGCTAGAAAAATCCATAAAAAAGAATGTTAGAGACGGCAAAAAGGCTGCTTGGAATGCATATCTTGAACCTATATTGAATGAGCAACAAGAAGCAATAAAATTATTGTCAGCTGCAGCAAATACGAGCGCTAACAAAGTATTTATCTCTAAAATCATTAATGATTTAAAGGATATCAAAGAGCCTATTAGAAAAGATGTGATTGCATCTTCGAGAAAAGCTTTACGCTATTTGGTTGGAGAAACTTCGAATGAAAAAGCAGAATTGCAACAATGGATCAACAATTATATAGCGAACATTCAACCAAATTATAGTTCACATTTACATAGTGCGTCAAAAAAATCGGTTTTAAATGCGTCTGAAAAAGAGCCGTCTTATGATAACAACGCAGAAACCGTAGATGCTCGACTCATTTTAAGGGATAACTTCGATGCTATTTTCAGTAAGTATCCTGAAGCCTTGATTTTTGGTGAAGATTCAGGTAACATTGGTGATGTTAATCAAGGACTCGAGGGGCTTCAAGACAAATTTGGTGCATTGCGAATTGCGGATGCTGGCATTAGAGAAGCGACCATCTTAGGACAAGGCATTGGCATGGCTATGAGAGGATTGCGACCAATAGCTGAAATCCAATACTTGGATTATATCTTGTACGCATTGCAAATCATGAGTGATGACCTTGCCACCTTACAATATAGAACGAAAGGCAAACAAAAAGCACCACTTATTATTAGAACTCGAGGTCATAGACTTGAGGGTATCTGGCATTCGGGATCACAGTTAGGCGGTATTATTAATTTGGTAAGAGGTATTCATGTGCTAGTTCCTCGGAATATGACAAAAGCGGCAGGATTCTATAACACACTTCTAGAATGTGATGAACCTGCGTTAATTATTGAATGTCTGAATGGCTACCGTTTAAAAGAAAAAATGCCAAACAATCTTGGCGAGTTCAAAACGCCCATTGGTGTTGTTGAAACCATCAAAGAAGGGACGGATATTACCTTGGTATCATACGGCTCTACACTCAGAATTGTCGAACAAACAGCGAAAGAGCTTTTAGAGGTCGGTATTGATGCGGAAGTGATAGATGTGCAATCCTTATTACCATTTGATATCAATCACGATATTGTAAAAAGTGTGGCGAAAACAAATCGTTTGATGGTCATCGATGAAGATGTTCCTGGAGGTGCTTCCGCTTACATTTTAGATCAAGTTTTGAATACTCAAAATGCCTTTAAATATTTAGACAGCCAACCTAAAACCTTATCGGCTAGAGCGCATCGTCCTGCCTATGGTACAGATGGAGACTACTTTTCAAAGCCATCTGCTGAAGACATTTTCGAAGCCGTTTATCATGTTATGAATGAAGTAAGTCCTACCGACTTTCCAAAACTTCGATAATCGCATTTCAATGGCACCACATTGGATGAACCTTTTAACAGCATAAATGGTTAATGTGCATTGTAATGCCTTGTCACCACCTGATAAAACAATAACTTGGTAATTCCTTTCCTAAAATCCATCGCACTATTGATGGATTTTTTATATTTATAGGAAACATTACACGAGTATGCTTTCCAAAACCGACAAAGAACATTTTAGAGGCACGATCTTTAGACACCTCGATGGTATTGCCACAGCAACAACGGCATTCAGCTTGTATCAAAATGGTGTTTTGGAGGATCTGCTCAAGCAACAAAAAGTAGATATTGACAGTTTAGCAACCAAATTCAAAGCGAACAATGGGTATCTTAATGTCGCTTTGCGAGTTTTAGCATCACAAGGTTGGCTTGATCAAGTAGTAGATAATAAAAATAATAGCGTTACCTATAAAACGAATGAAAAAAGTGCGGAAGCCTTTCAACTCATCCCTCTTTATGAACAGGCCGTTCAGCTTTTACAGTATTCTGTGCGTTTTCCAGAGGAAAAAATTGGACCTGACGCATTTGGTGCCTTGGAGAAAAACTTTAAGGCTTTTGAAGCCAACTATGGCTTAGATGTTTCAGATGACTCATCGATAGCGTTTCAAGTTTTAAAGCATATTGAAGGTGTGATTGTCGCACCTATTATTGTGCTTTTAGGGGTCAATGGTTTATTTCATAAATATTTTATGGAAGCCTCTTTTACGGCAGAAGAATACCATAAAAACCCGGAGAGTTTTAAAAAAATACTCGACTTTTTTGCGCACTTAGGATGGTTTAATAAAAAGAAAAACACGTATCAGTTTACAGACAAAGGCTTATTTTTTGCTAAACGTGCGAGTGCTTATGGTGTCACTGTTTCTTATTTACCTACTTTTGTACATCTTGATGAATTAATCTTTGGAAATGCTACCATCCTCAAAACTACTTCTGAGGATGATACAGAAAAACATGTCGATAGGGAAATGAACGTTTGGGGAAGTGGAGGTGCACACTCTACCTATTTTAAGGTGATCGACCAAGTGATTATTGAACTGTTTAATAAGCCTATTGATGACCAACCAAAAGGCATACTGGACATGGGTTGTGGAAACGGTGCTTTTATTCAACACATATTTGATGTCATTGAACACCAAACACTCCGAGGTAAAATGCTCGATGAACATCCTTTATTATTAGTAGGGGCCGATTTTAATCAAGCAGCTCTGAAGGTGACAAGAGCTAATTTGATCAAAGCCGATATTTGGGCTAAAGTCATTTGGGGCGATATTGGAAGACCAGACTTACTCGCCAAAGACTTAAAAGAAGACTACAATATCGAATTGAAAGATTTATTGAATGTGCGCACCTTTCTAGATCATAATCGCATTTGGGATCAACCAGATTTGAATAAGACACAAAACAGTGCATCTACTGGTGCCTATGCTTCAGAAGGAAAACGACTAAACAACAATGTTGTTGAAGACTCTCTTTTGGAACACTTTTTTAAATGGAAACCATATGTGGAACGATTTGGATTGTTAATTATAGAATTACACACCGTCAAACCACAATTAGTAGCTAAAAATATTGGTAGAACTGCTGCAACAGCATACGATGCAACGCATGGCTATAGTGATCAATACATATTGGAAGTGGAGGTGTTTTTGAACGTCGCTAAAAAAGCCGGACTTCATCCAGATCCGAATTATTTTTCTAAATTCCCAGACAGTGATCTGGCAACCGTCAGTATTAATCTTTTAAAAGGTAACTAATTAAATTTTATCATATGTTGAAAAAAAACTTTACAGACTTGGCATTACTCATTATGAGACTTGGATTTGGCGGATTTATGCTCACCCATGGTATTCCAAAAATAAGCATGCTTTCAAATCCTTCAGACTTTGGAGATCCCTTAGGATTAGGCCCGACAGTCTCATTAATCCTTTGCCTCATTGGTGAAGTGGTGGCTCCCATATTAATTATTATCGGTTACAAGACGAAATGGGCTGCTATTCCTGCTGCCATAACTATGATGGTTGCTGCTTTTGTTGTGCATGCAAAAGACGATCTAGCGACGAAGGAACATGCCTTATTATTTTTGTTTGCTTTTGTAGCACTCTTTTTAGCAGGTGCTGGTAAATACGCCCTAGACAGCTTGAGAAAATAATGGAAACTAAAGATCCTCTTATAACCCGCGATTGGCTTGCTATTGAACGTACCAAACTTGCAAACGAACGGACGTTTCTGGCGTATTTCAGAACATTTCTAGTGATTTTAGGAACAGGTGTTACCATTTTAAAATTAGAGTTTTTTTCCGATTTAAAATCTTATGGCATCGTTCTAATCATAGTGTCAGCAGTCTTGCTTTTTATAGGCATTTATAGATTAATTCGGGTAAGAAAAGTCATTAGAACGCATTATAATATCTAAAAAAAAGACTACCAATTGGTAGTCTTTATCATCTTGCTTTTTTTGTGCTTTTTAGTTCATAAAATCTATTAAAAGCTTATTGAGTTCATCTTTATGCGTAATATTTAAACCGTGAGGTGCTCCTTTAATGATTTCAAATTGGTTGTTTGTGATACCTTGAGCTGCTTGTTTTGCTGAAGTCGCCATTGGCACTGTACTGTCTGCATCACCATGCACGATAAGTGTGGGTACATCAACATTTTTTAACTCAGACCTAAAATCGGTATGCATCCAAGCCTTTGCTGCTTCAATGGTTCCTCTAGGAGACGCATGAGAAGCTATAATAAAGTCATATTCTAATTGTGCCTCACTCACACGGTCCTTATTATCATCATAATTATAAAAGCCTTTATGAAACTCTTTTAAGAAGCCGACGCGATCACTTTCTAAGGCCTCTTTTATGCCCTCTAGGTCTTTTTCTGGAACACCATCAGGATTATCATCCTTTTGTTTTACCAATGGAATGATACTACTAATTAAAGCCGCTTTTGCGATCTTATCACTTCCGTAATCAGTAAAATAACGAACAACTTCTCCTCCACCCATAGAAAATCCTACAATAATGGCATCGTTTAGATCTAGCTGCTCAATGATTTCATTTAAATCACTCGCTAATGACGAATAATCATAGTTATTCCAAGGAAATGAAGAGATTCCAAAACCTCTTCGGTCATATGAAATACATCGGTATCCAGATTCTACTATTTTCCAAACTTGATGTTCCCATGATTTTCGGCTTAATGGCCAACCGTGAATTAAAATGACAGGCTGTCCTTCTCCATAGTCTTCATAAAAAATATCAACGGGTTCTTCTTGTGTTTTGTTTGTTATAAAAGGCATAATAGTTTATTTTTAAATTCAATATGAAATCTACGTGTTTTAAATCGTGATTATTGACGTTTTTGCACAAAACATGTGTTCAAACAAATAACCCTAAGCCATGACTTTATGAAAGCCGTATCTGTTGTTACGATAAGAAAAGAACTGAAATATAAATCGAAAGAAGAATTAGCTGAACTTTGTTTGCGTTTGTCCCGTTTTAAAAAGGAAAATAAAGAACTACTCACCTATTTGTTATTTGAAGCCCACGATGAGTCAGGATATATAGCTACCGTTAAAGCTGAGATTGATGAGCAATTTGAAGACATCAACACCGATAGCTATTTCTACATCAAAAAAAGTGTGCGTAAAATTCTAAGGCACACTAGAAAATACATCAGGTACTCCCTAAAAAAAGATACTGAAGTAGAGCTCCTACTCTATTTTTGCAGAAAGTTAAAAATGCTGAAACCCTCTATAACGCGGAACACCACATTAACGAACCTGTACGAGCGCACTATGGAAGCTATCCGTAAAAAAATCTCAAAACTACACGAAGATTTACAATACGATTATACGATCATCCTTGAGGAGATGGAACAACTGCATGAATGACTTACACTTTCGGTTTTTAGAAATGCAATTTTAAAGACATAAAAAAAGCAGAACTTTAAAGTTCTGCTTTTATAAAAATGTATGAAATTATGCGGTCTGCATTTCATGCTTACCTTCATAGACTTCCTCAACTAATTTGGAACAAAAAGCTGGTAAATCGTTAGGGTTTCTACTAGTAACTAAGCCTTCATCTACAACGACTTCACTGTCTTCCCACTTCGCACCTGCATTCACCATATCTCTTTTAATAGAGTCATATGAGGTTATTTTTCGTCCGCGAAGCACATCAGCCTCGGCTAATAACCATGGTGCATGACAAATAGCTGCAACGGGTTTCTTATTGGTAAAAAAGGATTTGACAAACCTAACGGCATCTTCGTTTCGACGTAATGTATCAGGATTCATAACACCACCTGGAAGTACCAGCGCATTATAACCACTTTCATTCGCTTCACTGATGGTTTTATCTACGGTATATTCATTACTCCAATCGCCATTGGCCCAACCTTTAATTTTCCCTGACTTTTCAGAAATAATATGAACATCTGCTCCAGCATTTTTCAACGCTTTTAAAGGTTCACTTAATTCACTCTCTTCAAATCCATTGGTTGCTAGTATCGCAACGGTCTTTCTATCTAAATTTTCCATGTTTGTTATTTTGGTTTTAATAGTTAATAATTATATACCATTAGTATACCATAAAAACTATGAAAATCCTAGAAATATTAAGGGTTTAACGCAGATTTAGCAAACAATGTTAACAGGTCTTAATGTTTAGGTAAGTATACGAACCATCAGTTCTTTGAGTAAATCACCTTGAGGTACCGCATTAGAATTAACACCTTTACTTTTAACATCAAATTCTCTTAGTGTCGCGACTACTTGGCTTACCTTTCTCATGGGAAAATTTCTAGCTGCAGTCACATATTCATTCACGAAATAAGGATTGATTTTTAAAGCAGATACGACACTTCTAGGGTTTTTATCATTTAGACCGTGATAATGCAAGAGCTGAGAAAAAAAATTGAACAAAAGGGATACCGTCATGATCATGGGGTTGTCTTTCGGGTTATCTGCAAAATAATTGATAATCTTAAACGCTTTCAAGGAGTCACGTTCACCAATCGCTTTTCGTAGCTCAAAATTATTATAATCCTTACTAATGCCAATATTCTGCTCAATATGCTCTGGCGTGATTTGCGTGCCCTCAGGAAGGACGATCTTGAGCTTTTCCAGCTCATTGTTAATCTTACTTAAATCTGTTCCTAAAAACTCCACAAGCATTTGTGCCGCCTTAGGTGAAATACTGTAATTTTTACCAGACAACACACGACGAATCCAATCGGAAACTTGATTTTCATAAAGTTTTTTACTTTCGAAAACCACGCTTCCATGTTTTTTTAAAGCCTTATACAAAGCTTTACGCTTGTCAATTTTTTTATACTTATAATTTATCACCAAAACGGTTGTCGGCTGAGGGTTTTCAGCATAACTAACAAGTTTTTCTATTTGGCGTGATAAATCTTGTGCTTCCTTAACTATGACGACTTGACGTTCAGCCATCATCGGAAATCGTTTGGCATTGCTGGCTATATCATCTATAGAGACATCTCTTCCGTACAACACCATTTGATTAAATCCTTTTTCTTCTTCCGCTAACACATGCGTCTCAATATAGTCTGAAATTGCATCGATATAATAAGGTTCTTCTCCCATCAAAAAATAAATAGGCTTCAACTGACCTTTTTTAATATCTGCTACTATTTGTTTGACCTCATCCACGTGTGAAATATCCTATATAGGTTAATAAAACCCAAAAATACTGAAGCGCTTTTGGATTTAAGTAATAGTCGAGTAACTTTGGAAAAAATCTCTAAAAGCTTTGATGCCAGAACTCAATTTTCCGAAGTTTTCATTCCGTTTCAAAAGTAACGAAAATAAAGTTTCTATTTTCGATGAGATTCGTAAAAAATTTATTGTTTTACAACCCGAAGAATGGGTACGACAACACTGTGTTCACTTCTTAATAACCTATAAAAATTATCCCAAATCATTAATTAACGTAGAAAAGGAACTAAAAGTAAATGGGCTTACAAAACGTTATGACATTGTTGTCTATAATAAGGATGGAAGCATTCACCTTATCGTTGAATGTAAGTCACATAAAATAACGATCGATCAATCCACTTTCGATCAAATTGCACGTTACAATCTCACTTTAAATGCTACGTATTTAATGGTTACTAATGGTTTAAATCATTATTATTGTGTTATGGATTTTAAAAATGAACGTTACGACTTCCTCAAAGATATTCCTCATTACCAATGAAGATAGCCATTGTCATATTGAATTGGAATGGGCAACAGTTATTGGAGCAATTTCTGCCGTCTGTCGTTACACATTCCGGAGAGGCAGATATCTATGTAGCAGATAATGCCTCAACTGATGATTCCATAGGCTTTATACAAAAGAACTTTCCAGAAGTGCGTTGTATCCGAAATAATGAGAATGGCGGCTATGCTAAAGGTTACAATGATGCTTTAAAACAGGTAGATGCCGATGTGTTCTGCTTACTCAATAGCGATGTTGAAGTGACTTCCGACTGGCTAAGCGCGATCAAAAATGAGTATACCACCTGTCCTAATACCGCTATTATTCAACCGAAAATCTTAGATTTCAAAAACAAGAAGCATTTTGAATATGCGGGAGCTGCAGGAGGATTTGTCGATAAGTATGGTTACGCCTATTGTAGAGGTCGGATTTTTGACACCATTGAAGCTGATCATGGGCAGTATAATGAAACCGCTCCTATTTTTTGGGCTTCTGGCGCTTGCTTCTTCATCAAGAAATCTGTGTTTGAAAAGCTCGGAGGATTTGATGAGCATTATTTTGCGCATTATGAAGAGATCGATCTTTGTTGGCGTGCCTTTAATGAAGGATTCTTCACCAAATCTGTCGGACAGTCGTTCGTATATCATTTAGGAGGTGCTACACTAAACAACATGCATCCTAAAAAGACATTTTTAAATTTCAGAAATAGTTTGTTCACCCTTACTAAAAATGCCAAAGGACCACTATTTCAACTGATAGTCACACGCTTAATTTTGGATGGTATTGCGGGATTACAGTTTTTATGGCAATTTAAATTCTCTCACTTTATAGCGATCTTAAGAGCTCATTTCAGTTTTTACAGTCACCTAACCTACTTGTTAAAACAACGGAAAGGTTTACTTCAACGAGATAACTACTATAAAACAACATCCATTGTTTGGGCGTATTTTATAAAAAAACGCAAAACCTTCAATTGTTAGTAAATGTGTTAAAATTTTAGTTAAATAAGATAGTATCCACTATTCTTTTATCTAATTTTGGAATGTTAAATAACAACTAATTATTAAACTTATTATGAGAAAATTAATGCTATTAAGTGTTGCTGGGATGTTCATTTTGACTTCATGTGTGTCTAAGAAGGATTATATGGCACTCGAAGAAAAACAAAAAGAAACTCAAGATTTATTGAACTCTGCGACTGTGAAACTCAACAGTTGCTTGTCTGATAAAGCAGCAGCAATGGCTCGTGTAGAGACCATGAAAGACCAACTTGCCGATTTAAGAAAATCTAATCAAGACTTGATTGATACTAAAGGAAATTTAACAACCTTAACTCAAAAAGGCGCTGAAAACCTTGAGAAATCATTAGAAAGCTTAAAAGAAAAAGATTTAAAAATATCACGTTTACAAGATGCATTAACAAAGAAAGATAGTGTTACGCTAGCCATTGTTACGAGTCTTAAGAAGGCTGTAGGCATCAATGATCCAGATATTGAAATCAATGTGGAAAAAGGCGTAGTATTTATCTCTATCGCTGATAAATTATTATTCCAAAGTGGTAGTTATACTGTAACGAACAGAGCGAAGGAAGTATTAGCGAAAGTGGCAAAGGTCATCAATAGCAAACCAGATTTTGAAGCGATGGTAGAAGCACATACTGATAATGTCCCTTACAAAAAAGGGGTGTTATTAGACAACTGGGATTTAAGTGTAAAACGTGCTACTTCAGTAGTTAGAGTTTTAGAAGAACTAGAAGTCAACCCAAAGCAATTGGTTGCTGCAGGACGTAGTTATTATGTCCCTCTAGTTGAAAATGACACGGCAGAAAACAGAGCAAAAAACAGGCGTACACGTATTGTTGTGATGCCTAAGATTGATCAATTCTACGAAATGGTAGAAGAAGAAATGAAAAATCTTTCTGCTGGTCAATAAGATACCATAAACATCATAATGAAAGCTCAATCTTTAGGTTGAGCTTTTTTTTGTGGTTATTAGAAAATCTCTAAACTACCCTTACCCTCTCTCACAATAAGTGGCTCTTCCTCTGACAAATCAATGACGGTGGAAGCCTCATTGTCTCCATAACCACCATCAATAACCAAGTCGACCAAATTATCCCACTTTTCCAGAATCAACTCAGGATCTGTGGTATACTCAATAATCTCATCCTCATCGCGAATGGAAGTAGATACAATGGGGTTTCCTAATTGTCTTACAATTTCTAAAGCAATGGAATTATTTGGTATACGGATACCTACTGTTTTTCGTTTCTTAAAGGGATGTGGTAGATTATTGGAACCAGGTAAAATGAAAGTGTAAGGTCCTGGCAACGCTCTTTTTAGAATTTTAAATGTTGTGGTATTAATTTGCTTGACATAATCACTTAGATTACTCAAATCCTCACAAATAAACGAAAAATTCGACTTTTCAAGTTTTACGCCTTTGATTCTAGCTATCTTTTCTAAAGCTTTAATATTGGTAATATCACAGCCCAAACCATATACCGTATCGGTTGGATAGATAATTAAGCCTCCTTTTTTTAACACGTCAATGACCTTCTTAATCTCCTTTGGATTTGGATTTTCTTCATATATTCTGATTAACTCAGCCATAATAAGTATCTTAAAGTTTCGTTTACAAAGTAATTAAATATTTCATTATGAAAGCTGCCAAAAATCACTTAGTCACATTTTTCCTCATTTTATGTGTCTTTTCCTGCTCTGACGATAACAATAGTGTTACCGAAGATCCACAAAACCAAACACCTTTAACCTATCGAGAGGAATTAAATGTTTCCTATGGCAATGACAGTGATCAAGTATTCGATTTGTACTTGCCCGCAAATCGTTCGTTGTCTACAAAAGTTATGGTGCTTGTGCATGGTGGTGGATGGACCTCTGGCGACAAAGCTGATATGAACTTACTGAAAGATTTAATAAGACAGGATTTACCTGATATAGCCATCGTAAATATTAATTACAGATTAGCAGATGAAAACAATCCACCTTTTCCTATGCAAATTGATGACATTACAACCATCATCAATATGTTAAAAACCAATCAAGAGGATTATGTCATTTCTGATGACTTCGGATTTATTGGAACTAGTGCAGGTGCACATTTATCAATGCTTTGGAGCTACGCTCATGATGCGAATGCAGACTCTAAGATGGTTGCAAGTATTGTTGGACCAACAAATTTCACGGATCCTGCGTATTTAGAGAATGACAATCCGATACTACAAGAATTGATTAGCACCTTTGGAATCGACACCTCTACAGCCTTTTTAGAATCTGTGAGTCCTTATCATCAGGTAACTTCAGAAGCACCACCAACCATTTTATTTTACGGAGGCGAAGATCCATTGGTGCCAACAAGTCAAGGTTTAGATATGGAAACAAAACTTTCGAACTTAGGCATTACCCATCAATTTACCTTGTATCCAAACGCTGGACACGGATGGGTTGGCGCAGAGTTATTAGATACTTGGACCAAACTAAAAGCATTTACAGAAACCCATCTATAGTAAAATAGTGTAACAATCATCTCAAAAAAGCGTCTATATGATATGCGCAGTGTTTTGTTTATCATATGGGTTTTAGGTTCTTATATTTCTGTTTCCGCCAATGAAGGGATGAGTCTCATCACCTTTCCTAAAGCGGAAATATTAAATGAACACACCACGCGAATTCCCTTTAAACTTATTGACAACCTGATTGTCATTGAAGCTGAATTAATGGACCAAAAAGGCAACTTTATCATTGATACAGGCTCAGAAACGCTCATTTTAAATGAAGTCCATTTCAAATCAAAATATGCCAATTACACAAAAAAGGGACGTACTTCAGGTGTTATCGACATTGTTGACAATCCCTTAGAAAAACGATTATCAGAATTTATCATCAACGATTTAATCCTAGAAGACACCAATTCCGACATCATTAATTTAGCGCATATCGAACAAAGTAAAAAGATTCACCTCTTAGGGATTATAGGTTATAATATTTTAAAAGATTACGAGGTATTTATAGATATGTACCTGAATCAAATTACCCTATCTAGAACAGACAATAATGGCGATCGCTTAGATACCAGACCATATCTTGAAAAACAAATAGACACGGTTGATTTCAAATTAAAAAAGCACACCATTGTATTGGAGACCTATGTGAATGAGCAAAAACTCAAGTTTGGTTTGGACACAGGTGCTGAGTACAATCAACTTAATAAAAGATCTAGCAAAAAAATCCTAAAGTACTTTTATCCTTCTAAGCGATTGATGCTTGTTGGTGCAAGTGGCACAAAAATTGAAGTTTTGGCAGGGAAATTGTATCGTGTTAAACTCACGGATAAAATTTACTTTGCGCCAATGGAAACCTTATTAACGAATTTAAACCAGATGAATGAAGCCTTTGGTACGTCATTGGATGGCATTTTAGGTTATGAGTTTTTTAGGCAACAGCGAACCATCATCAATTATAAAAAAGAAAAGCTTTACTTTGTAGCATATCCTCTGAATAAACAGTGAAACCCATTTTGAAACATATAGTCACCATCATCTTAGTATTTGCTTCACTATTGACTTTTGCTCAAAAGGAAGACAAAGGTTATCGTTTTGAAGGCAATGATGTTGTTTTTACTTTTCACAAAAAGGATTACGAACAGTATTCTAACGATGATACTTCGGCACACGTGAAATTTGAAGCACTCACCATAGATAATGTTGTTGTCGCTGGCGAATTCAATAATTGGTCCAAATATGATTGGGTGATGACCAAAATTAATGACGACACCTATGAGCTTCGAAAAAACATCAACGATTTTAAAGATGAGTATACTTGGGAATTCAAGTTTATTATCAACAATCAATATTGGGCTGAGCCTTCAGCAAATGATGCAAATATAAAACTAGCCATGACGAAAGGTACTAGCCTCGATGTCTATAACTTAAAATTAAATACATCGGCTGCTTATCCTGACGACAAAGGCAATGTTCGTTTTAGACTGCGAGGTCATGAAGATGCCGAGAGCGTCATCGTAGCAGGTTCGTTCAATAGATGGGATGAAGAAGCCTTAAAAATGTATCGCATTGATAAGGGTTGGGAAATTAAATTGCACATCAAACCAGGAGAATATGAATACCGCTTCATAATTGATGGCAATTGGATGGAAGATCCTTCGAATCCATCGAAAGTACCTAATGAATACGGTTCTTACAATTCCTATTTAAACGTGGGAAAATATGTGACCTTCCTATTAAACGGCTATAAAAATGCTCATAAAGTTATCTTAGCTGGTTCTTTCAATGATTGGAATGAAACTGAGATTAAGATGACCAAAAATGATCGTGGTTATTGGAGTTACCGAATGCCATTACCTGCAGGAAAACACTACTATAAGTTTATTGTAGATGGTCGTTGGATTTTAGACCCAGAAAATCCGGTAAAAGAATATGACGGACATGGCAATGTCAATTCCGTATTTATGGTAAAATGATTAGCCTAGAACGTCTAATTTTGCAAACCTTAGCAGTAATTTCTTTACGCCACCAATCTCAAAATTAATTTCAGCTTTTATATCGGCTCCCTTCCCTTCTATCTTTATCACTTCTCCTTTACCAAATCGTGCGTGTTCAACAATATTACCTACCACCAATTTGCCATCAAATAAATTGGTATTATCTGAAGGGTCACTTTTTGAAACAGGTTTTAAATTCTTGGGCGCTACAAACTTGGGCGGCTTACTTTCCGACTTTCGCTTGATCGGTTTTTTAAATCGAATCCGGTTGGGTTCTACATCTCCAAATATATCAGAACTCAACATCGGATTTTGTCTTGGATCATGGACTGGTGTCATCACATCCAAATATTGATCATCAATTTCTTCAATAAACCGACTTGGTTCAGCATCAATCAATTTTCCCCAACGATAACGCGACAAGGTATACGTTAAATAAGCTTGCTTTTCTGCTCGTGTTAGTGCCACATAAAATAACCGTCGTTCTTCCTCCAATTCGCTGCGCGTATTCATACTCATGGCACTTGGAAAAAGATCTTCTTCCATCCCAACAATATAGACATAAGGGAATTCCAAACCTTTGGCTAAATGAATGGTCATGAGTGCTACTCTATCATCATCACCTTTGTCATTATCCAAATCGGTCGCCAAGGCTACATCTTCTAAAAATTCGGCGATACTTCCAGTAGCATCCGCAATTTCTACTTGTCCTTCAACAAAATCCTTGATACCATTGAGTAGTTCCTCTACATTCTCCAATCGCGCCACATCCTCTGGTGTTCCTTCTTTATTAAATTCTCGGATAATCCCAGTCGTTTTCGTAATATGTTCGGCAAGTTCGAAGGCATTTGCCGATTCATTCATGACCTGAAAACTTTCAATCATCGTCACGAAATTCTTCAATTTGGTTTTGGTAGCCGCGTTGACATTCACTTCCGTTTTATCAATGTGTTTCATCACCTCAAAAATGGTACGGTTATAACCATTAGCTGCAACTACTAGCTTATCTACCGTTGTTTGTCCGATACTACGCTTCGGAAAATTGATCACGCGTTTCAAGGCTTCTTCATCGGCTGGATTAATGACTAACCTCAAATAAGACAGCACATCCTTAATCTCTTTACGCTGATAAAATGAAAGACCACCATAAATTCGATACGGAATATTTCGTTTTCTTAAAGCATCCTCAATAGCTCGTGATTGGGCATTGGTACGATACAGGACAGCAAAATCACTTTCCTTAAGCTGATGCTGCATTTTGTTCTCAAAAATAGAACTCGCCACGAATCGCCCTTCATCACCATCAGTCATTAAACGGTTGACCTTTATTTTAGGACCTTCATCATTGGCCGTCCAAACGACCTTATCTAATTTTGTTTTATTCTTATCGATAATTGAATTAGCCGCATTGACAATATTTTTGGTCGAACGGTAATTTTGTTCCAAACGGAATACATTCACATCGTCATAATCTCGTTGAAAATTGAGAATATTATTGATATTAGCGCCTCGGAATGCATAGATACTTTGCGCATCATCACCAACCACACAAATATTTTGAAAGCGATCTGAAAGTGCTCTAACAATTAAATACTGTGAGTGGTTCGTATCTTGATACTCATCAACCAAAATATACCGGAATCGGTCTTGATACTTTGCCAAAACATCCGGAAAACGTGTCAGTAATTCATTAGTTCTAAGCAGCAGATCATCAAAGTCCATGGCACCAGCCTTAAAGCAGCGATCTACATAGTGTTTATAGATGTCTCCTAATCGAGGTCTTCTGGCTGCTGTATCGGCTTCTATGAGTTCTGGGTTCTGAAAGTAAGCCTTAACCGTAATCAAGCTATTTTTATAAGATGAAATGCGCGAACGTACCTGTTTGTACTTATACACATCTTTATCAAGCCCCATTTCTTTAATGATAGAAGCAATCAATCGGTCTGAATCCTGTGTATCGTAAATGGTAAAGTTACTGGGAAATCCAAGACGGTCTGCTTCAAATCGCAATATTTTTGCAAACACCGAATGAAAAGTTCCCATCCATAAATTTTTTGCCTCACTCGCACCTACGATATCGGCAATTCTACCTTTCATCTCTCGAGCCGCTTTATTTGTGAAGGTGAGCGCTAAAATATTAAAGGGATCTACCCCTTGACTCATTAAATAGGCAATGCGATAAGTCAACACCCTCGTCTTTCCTGATCCTGCTCCAGCGATGACAATCATTGGTCCATCTTTTTGCAAGGTAGGTGCTAATTGTGCATCATTTAACTGACTTAAATACTTTTCCAATTCGAAATTTCTTTTAAAGCGTGAAATTAATTAATCTGTTTGTGTTGGGTCCATCAAATTATCAATAATTATAAACAATCAATGGGATTGAAATTTTATAATGACGTGAACAATTTTAAATTTGACCTATGCGCGTTTTCAAGAAAAACCTTCGGGACGCACAAACCCGATGTGCTGTAGTTACAGCGTTTTTCATCATTTAACAAAGATAAAGTTTCAATCATAAATTTTAAATATCTTTACCTTAATTAACAGAATAATATATGGATACCTTATTTAATTTCATTTCGAACATGCCTTGGTGGTCTTGGATTCTCATCCTTCTCGTGATTATAGCTGTTCGTGATATTTTACAGAAAAAACACACCATTAGTCATAATTTTCCAATTGTAGGACACTTTAGATACATGTTAGAAAGTATCGGTCCGGAACTTCGTCAGTATTTAGTCGCTAATAATAGAGAAGAACTGCCATTTAACCGTATTGAACGTGGTTGGGTGTATGCCTCTTCAAAAAACGAAAATAACTATGAAGGTTTTGGAACCGACAGAGATATCTATGCACATCAGCATATTTTCATCAACAATAACATGTTTGCCTTTAAAATAGACGACAATCATCCAAATGCGATTGATAAGTCCTTTTTGCCATGTGCCAAAGTCATGGGTGCCTATAATAACAGACGTCGACCCTATCGTCCTGGTTCGGTGATAAATGTATCTGCGATGAGTTTTGGTTCTTTATCTGCCAAGGCTATTGAATCCTTAAATAAAGGGGTAAAAATGGCTCACGCTTATCACAATACTGGAGAAGGTGGCTTATCACCATACCATAAAAATGGTGGTGATGTCGTGTTTCATTTTGGAACTGGTTATTTTGGTGTCCGAGCAGAGGACGGTGGATTTTCCATGAAAAAAATGAAAGCACTTGTTGAAGAACACCCTTATATTCGCGCTATTGAAGTCAAATTGTCGCAAGGTGCTAAACCTGGTAAAGGTGGCGTACTTCCCGGCTCTAAAATTTCAGAAGAAATAGCCGAAATTAGAGGTGTTGAGCCCGGAAAAACAGTACTATCACCTCCCAACCACAAGGCCTTTTCGACGGTTCAGGAAATGGTAGATTTTATTGAAGCCATAGCTGAAGAAACGGGTTTGCCTGTTGGTATTAAAGCTGCAATCGGTAAGCTTGATCAATGGGAAGAACTGGCTGATATTATGCTAAAGACGAACAAAGGACCAGATTTTATCACGGTTGATGGCGGAGAAGGCGGTACTGGAGCGGCACCACCTAGTTTTGCAGACCACGTATCATTACCCTGGGTTTATGGCTTTGGTGACCTTTATAAACTGTTTCAGAAAAAAGGATTAACGGAAAGACTCGTGTTTATAGGAAGTGGTAAGTTAGGGTTTCCAGCGAAGGCAGCTATGGCCTTTGCTATGGGAGCTGATTGTATCAATGTGGCACGTGAAGCCATGATGAGTATTGGTTGTATTCAAGCACAGATTTGTCATACGAATCGATGTCCTAGTGGAGTCGCGACACAAAATAAGTGGCTGCAAAACGGTATTGATCCTACCCTTAAATCAGTGCGATTAGCACAATATTTTAAAACGTTTCGTAAGGAATTTATAGAAATCACCCATGCGGCAGGGTATGAACACCCTTGTCAGTTTACGATGGATGATATCGAGGTGAACGTCGATGACCATAACCTATCAAAAGAATTATCAAACACCTATCAGTATCATAAAACCAAAGTGCCATTTACCTCGATGGAAAACTTAAAAAATTGTCAACATTTAGGTGGAAAAAACTAAAACTATTCTGATAAAACTCTTAAGTTTACAATCTAAAGTGAATAAATTAAAACACGATTATGGAACTTGATATTTTGGGCCTTTTGTTATACTGTATTCCGGCTATTGTTACTGGAGCAATTGCCTTTCTATTTTTTAGAGAACATGTGGAAAATGAAAATAGACGTCGTGACTTCCTTATCCAAAAAGACTTGCAAAAAGAGGCCCTTCCAATGCGACTACAAGCCTATGAGCGCATGTCGCTTTTTCTCGAAAGAATTAAACCATCAAAATTACTTTTAAGAGTAAATCCAAACTCCTCAAATAAAGAGGATTACGAATCTTTACTTATAGCAAATATTGAACAAGAATTTGATCATAATTTAGCGCAACAGATTTATGTAACTGATCAATGCTGGAACATTACAGCAACGGCAAAAAACGCGACAATTCAAATGATTAGAAAAACGACAATTTCAGAAGATGTGGATTCGGCAGATAAATTAAGAGAAGCGATTTTAACGAATATGGTAGACAAAAGATCACCTAGTGATGCCGCTTTATCTTTTATCAAAGAAGAAGTATCAAACCTGTGGTAAGAGGCTCATCAAATCACCGAATGACCTTCATGCTTTTCTTTCGCATAAGAATAACCTTGCTCCCACCATTTAGTCATTAATCGTTTACTGAAAATCAAAGAGTTTTCCGTCAGACTTGTAGGCGTGTAATACAAATTAAGCTTCACACCTCTATTCTTTGCGGCGAGCTTTCCAATAATCACATCATTTTTCTCTACTTGATCAAGCAAATGCCCGAACAAATTCAGCATTAATGAAAACGGGTTTTTTCCCAATACTTTGGAGCGTTCCATTTGCTCCGCCTCTAATACGATTGCATCTACTTCAGTTGCTCCTCTTAAAATCGCCTCACGAATCGGGATAACGCAACCCAAACCGCCATCAGCATATTCGTAGCCATCTACTTTCGCTAAAGACATAAAAGGTATATAATTACAAGAAATCCATATCCAATTACAAAATTCCTCATAAGAACAGTCCTTAATCGATTTATATTCAACACGATTCATAGAGAGATTAGACACTGTCACAACCACATCCTCGCGCGTTTTTATGATTTTGTCATACTCTTCTCTTGTGAAATTTTGTCTGATATTGCGCTTTAACGCCTTACTCTCACCAAAGGTTCGTTTCATTCTAATAAACTGCCATAGAGAATTTACAAAATCAATTGACACGTATTCCCGATCACCTTTTTTACGCTGAACGAATGGGCTTATACTAAAAATATCACGCTGCTGTACATTGGTAAAAATATCATATAATTTCCCAATATCCCTTACAGCCAGATGTGGCACGAGCAAACTGCCAGTAGACGTTCCTAAAAACATATCGTAATCACGACCTTGCCCTTCCATAAGATATTGTGCAACACCTCCAGCAAATGCGCCTTTACTACCTCCTCCAGATATGACCAATGCTCTCAAATTATTCTTTTTTATATAGTTCTATCAAATTCTTGTAAGCTTCTTTTCGCTGCAATTCCTCCAACATAGTTTTAGCAAATTTCGAAAACCGCCAATTGTAATGCCTTGATGCCTCTACTAAACTCTCAATAGACTGTTTATCAAAAGCATCAAGCAGTTTTAAATAATTAAATGCATTCATCCTTAACTCAAACAACTGATTCGGCAAAGAGTAACTGATGAGTTCTTTTAATATTTGTTGTTTTTTTTCTGGCTGATACTCTAAGGTATTTAAATGCAATGCCAACCACAGCAACCGTACATTATAATTATTAAAACCCTTGACATCTTTTGTTTTTTCTAAGTACTTGACACGTTCTTGAGGAAAACTAACCCACAAATTGTACAAAGCCACCTCTTTGGTTAGGTATGACTTATCATCCAGTAAACTCTCATAATCCGATTTCAGTTGTGATGGAATTGTACTAACATATTGCGCGATTGCTTGACGCACTTTCAGACTGTTTTTAAAGGCATGCGTATCAATTTGCTCTGGCAACTGTGCCACAACCTTGATTTTGATTTCATCGGAAACATAAGACACTAAAACATCTTTACACTCAGAAGGACGTTCTTCACAATTAACGTTTAAATAGTCGTTCATAAACGAAGATTTCTTTAAACTCTTCACCATCGCGTCTTCAGGTAAATCGACATTAACCAACCAGCTATCAACAAATTCCGACAAATCCTGACCACTGGCACGCTCAACCTCCGATATAAAGTCTTTTGTCTCTACACTACCAAATTGATAGGCGCTCAAATACGCTCTGACAGCAGATTTAAAAGCGCTGTCACCAACTTGCTCCCTTAACATATGTAAGACCCACGCTCCTTTTTTATAAAATGTTGTACTGCTTGATTTGGGATTCAACAAAGAAGTTCCCTCACCCCTTGACTCTTGAGCTAGCAATTCCTGAGCGTTCTCAAACAACTGCCAATAATAATGCTCACCTCCAAACAAATGACGCTCAGCCAACAAGGCATAATAGGTCGCAAAACCTTCTTGCAACCAATGATGCTCTCCAGATTTAGCCGTCACAAGATTACCAAACCACTGATGCGCCAACTCATGTGCATTAACTGTAATGTAGTTTTTATCATTAAACGCGATAGAATCCACAACGTAACTATCCGAAAAAATAGTCAAACTTGCATTTTCCATTCCAGAATACAAAAAGTCTTTCACTGGCACCTGTTTATAATTTTGCCATGGGTAAGAAAATCCTATTTCTTCCTCAAGAAAATCAAACATTTCTTTGGTATAACGATATGTAGGCTCCACGTTCAAGGAGTCTTCAGGGTAATAGTAATATTCTAAAGGAATACCACTTTTAGATAGCTCTGTTTTTTTGTCATATTGACCCATAGCTAGAGCCACAAGGTAACTAGACATAGGCCTGTTCATCTCATAAAACCAATGTTCTACAAATCCATCATCTATGTAGTTCACAAGCTTTCCATTGCCTATTGCTTTTGTACCAGGCGTCGAGGAAATGACCAGATTAAAAATAATTTTATCGTTGACATCATCAATACTGGGCAACCAATGACTTGTATATTTACCTTGACCCTGCGTCCATACTTGATCAATAGTGTCACCTTCTTTACTCACAAAATACATGGCTTTTTTAGGTCTCACTTCGGCAGCAAAACTTAAGACATTATTTTTTGACTTCTTAAATTTTTCCTTGAGCACCAGATGCTTGCCAGTATTGTGAATCTCAATAGGCTTATTATTTAAATACACATCATAAAACGTCATATCTTTTGCGTCCAAAAAAATAGAATCTGTGCGTTTTAAAACATCAAATGTTGCTTTGTATTTAAAAATATTGACGTTTTCAATATCCGTATAATCAAATAATACATTGGCTTCAATCTTCTTAAAATCCACGTAATTAGTTTGCTGTGCGACTGTAAATCCACTGAAAAAAAACGCAAAAACGATAAACACAAATAACTTCATAGGTAGGCTTTATCAAAGACAAGACCAAAGTACAATTTTTAAGAAGAACAGAAAAGTTCCAAGGCTTTGAGATGATAATTTAAGGAAGAATTAATTAAATTCGCTCTATGAGTTCCAATCTTCAAACTTCAATTGATTACCTTAAAGGCGTAGGACCAAATCGAGCAGATTTACTACGAAGTGAGCTTGGCATTCACACCTATCAAGACCTGATCAATTTATTCCCTAATCGCTATTTAGACCGCACTAAATATTATAAAATTAGCGAGCTGCAACGAAACAGCTCTGAAGTTCAAATAATTGGAAAAATCACGGGATTTCAAGAGGTCGCCCAAAAACGTGGCAAGCGTTTAGTAGCAAAGTTCCAAGATGACACTGGCAGCATGGATCTTGTTTGGTTTCGAGGACAAAAATGGATTCGTGAGAGTATCAAAACAAACACGGAGTACGTTATCTTCGGAAAGGTCAATTGGTTTAATGGCGTTTTTAACATGCCACATCCAGAGTTAGAATTACTGAGCTCACATGAAAAAAGCCTACGTTCATCAATGCAGGCTGTTTACCCTTCTACGGAAAAACTCAGCAACAAAGGTATCACTAATCGGGTATTGACAAAAATTATACAAAGCCTCTTTTTAGAGACCAAAGGTCGCTTCATTGAAACGCTTCCTGAAAATTTGATTTCAGAACTCAAACTACTACCTAAAAGTGATGCGCTTTTTAATATTCATTTTCCTAAAAATCAAGAGCTCTTAGCGCGCGCAGAATTTCGATTGAAATTTGAAGAATTATTCTATATTCAACTGCAACTTATTCTGAAAAATCTCATTCACAAATCTAAAATAAAAGGGTTTCCATTTGAGTCGGTTGGAGACTATTTCAACACGTTCTACAAAACGCATTTACCCTTCGATTTGACCAATGCCCAAAAACGGGTTTTAAAAGAAATTCGACAAGACTTAGGAAGTAATGCGCAAATGAATCGCTTGTTACAAGGTGATGTGGGATCTGGCAAAACCATAGTCGCGTTCATGTCAATGCTGATGGCGCTTGACAACGGTTTTCAAGCGTGTTTAATGGCGCCAACTGAAATTTTGTCAGTCCAACACTATAACGGATTATTAGAATTATGTAACAAATTGAATATCAGTATTAAAATACTTACTGGTTCAAGTAACACTTCAGAAAGAAGAAAAATTCATGAATCCTTAGAAAATGGTGACTTACAGATCTTAATTGGCACGCATGCGCTTCTAGAAGATAAAGTAAAATTTAAAAATTTAGGCTTGGCAATTATCGATGAGCAACATCGTTTTGGTGTCGCACAACGATCAAAATTATGGAAAAAAAACACCTCTCCTCCACATATTTTGGTGATGACCGCGACACCCATTCCAAGAACTTTAGCGATGTCATTATACGGTGATTTAGACATCTCAATAATTGATGAATTACCGCCTGGCAGACAAGCGATAAAAACGGTTCATCGTTATGACAAAAACCGCTTAAAAGTCATGCGATTTATGCGAGATGAAATAGAGAAAGGTCGACAAATATATATTGTTTATCCACTCATACAGGAAAGTGCTGCGTTAGACTATAAGGATCTAATGGATGGTTATGAAAGCATTGTTAGAGAGTTTCCTCAACCTAAATATCAAATATCTATTGTTCATGGAAAAATGAAACCTCAAGATAAAGAATATGAAATGCAGCGATTTGTTCGTGGAGAAACGCAAATCATGGTTGCAACAACGGTAATAGAGGTTGGCGTTAATGTTCCAAATGCATCGGTAATGATTATAGAAAGTGCTGAACGCTTTGGCCTCTCTCAGCTACACCAACTTAGAGGTCGTGTTGGACGAGGTGCTGAGCAGAGTTATTGTATTTTGATGACTGGACACAAATTGAGTCAAGACAGTAAAACACGCCTCGAAACCATGACGCGAACCAGCGACGGTTTTGAAATTGCTGAAGTTGACTTGAGATTGAGAGGTCCAGGTGACCTTATGGGAACGCAACAGAGCGGCATTTTAAACCTTAAAATAGCCAATATTGTAAAAGACAAAGACATTTTACAAAGCGCACGTTTTCATGCCAAACGTATTTTAAACAATGACCCTTCGTTGAGTTTATCAGAACATCAGGTTATTCTGAATACCTACCGGCAATTGAGCAAGTACAAGAACATCTGGAATTATATTTCATAAAAAATGCCCAACTTAAATTAAAGCTGGGCAGAAAACATCGCTGAACGTTTTTTGATTGATTTGATGGTTATATGCTTATAAAGCTCCCAATTCCTTAAGGTGTTTTTCTGAATTAGCCTTTACATTAGCTGGTGGATTCATAGACAATGACTTTTTGAAATTTTTAATCGCTTCTCTTTTATTTCCCATGGTTTTATAAGCCTCACCCAAACTATCGTAAACATTTGGGTTATCAGGATTTAATTGAACCGCTTTTTTAAAGTAAGTCAGCGCTCTTTCATAATCTTTAGAAGCCAGCATTTGATACCCCAAAGTATTTAACTGATTCACATTTGCCATCGAAGCAGCTTCATCCATAATTGTAGCATAAGCATCAGTTTTACCTTGCTTCTTTAATATTTGTGCTTTTATCGCTAAATTATTGAAGGTTTTCTGACTAAAAAACTGACCTGCAATGGCTTTCTCAATCCAACCTAAGGCTTCGTCGAGATCTCCGTCATTGTTCAGCGCATAGTTGGCGGCTTGCTCCCAATTTTGACGTTGAAATCCAAATTGACCTTTCGACTTACTCCTGAAATCTTCCAAAACGATTTCTGTCACATCAAATGAGACTTCAAACGGAAAGGCTTTCTTCCCCCAAGCCAAAGAGGCGGTGGCACTATTTGGCTCCACTGTATGAAACTCAAACGTCAATAATTCGTGATGCGGCACTGAAACAGTCGAAATATCCGCTCTCAAGGCATCTTGTCCTTTCTCATAGAAATAACTTCCCCAAGCTTCAGCATCTTTCGACAAAATTAATGTCGCTGTGTCATCTTCACGAACTTCTAGATGCAATCCGTAAGTACCCGCTTTTATGGGCTTCCCTTCTACTTCCGCATCATGAGAAAAAGTGATGGTCGTATTTTCATTAGCACCTGCACGCCAAGGCGCAGCTGTAGACGTTCCAAATCCTAAATTATTCATTCCATACGGTACTAATTTACCCCAAATTTCTCGTCCGTTAACACTAGGTCTAGAATAGGTAATCGTTATATCAGACACACCAACTCTCTGTGATACAGTCGCAAATTGACTGCCACGTGGCGTGTTTAATTGGGCAAAAGTACTCATGCTTAAGAGCAAAAACACATAACTCAAAAATTGCGTCATTCTTTTTTCTTTCATAATTGATTGATTTTAGTTGATTTAATTATCAAACAAAGTAGACACAAATGTTATTGACCTGTGTTACAGACTTGTTAAAGACACCTTCAATAATGTTAATTAACATTTAACTTGTAGGAATTTTATAAGTACCTTTATCAAAAATCACACAGGTATGAGCATGTTACACCTCAAGCTAGAAACTGATCCTCGTTGGGCTACCATAGCCGAAGAGCATATCGAAGAAATATTGACAGATCATGCTTGGTGTGAGCAAAAAGCAGCTACAAATGCGATCACCATTATTATTCAAAATCCGCAATATGAGGACATGGTCACCGACTTACTTGAATTAGCCAAAGAAGAGTTGGAGCATTTTCAAATGGTACACAACATTATAAAAAAACGTGGCTATGTTCTCGGAAGAGAACGTAAAGACCATTATGTCAATGAATTATATAAGTTTATGAATAAGGGTGGTAATCGCCTTCAAAGCATGGTAGACCGTTTGCTATTTTCCGCAATGATTGAGGCCAGAAGCTGCGAACGTTTCAAACTCCTATCGCAGCGAATTAAAGATGAGGAACTTTCAAAATTTTATTATGACTTAATGGTGAGTGAAGCTGGGCATTACACAACCTTCATCACCTTTGCACGCAAATACGGAAAAGGTATTAATGTCGATCAGCGCTGGCAAGACCTCGTGGCATTTGAAGGAGAACTCATAAAGAGTTACGGCAAATCAGAATCCATTCACGGCTAACTCATAAATCAAAGCGCATCCTCAGCAAGTAATTGATCTATAAAGCTTGAAAATTCCTCTTTGAACTCTTGGTACTTTTCGCCAGTAGCTGGACCATTAAAACCTGTATGAATCTTTCTTACCTTACCTTTTTTGTCAATAAATATAGAAGTTGGATAAGACAATACATGATTCAGCATTGGCAATTTTTCTTGGGCTTTAGACTTACTAGAAGTGCCATATTGAGCTAATAAAATGGGATATTGAATCCCAAGATCTTTTTGCAAACGATCAATGCTTTCGAAGGCTTTTTCCTTCGTTTTAGCATATTCGAAAGCCAAGGCTACAAACGCAATATCCTTTTCAGCATTGGTATCGTAAAATTCAGAATAATAACGACTCTCATCTAAGCAGTTTGGACACCAACTTCCCATGATTTGTACCACAACGACTTTATTTTTAAAACGATTGTCAGAGAGCGACACCAGTTGGTCATTACTATCTGGAAACGAAAATTCCAAAGTCTCATAGCCTTCTTTCAAATAGGTTAAATCATTGGCGTCTGGCAATTCAAAATCCGAATTTCTTTTAGCCTCAAAAGGCTCTTTCCAATGATTTCCCGAATAAAACATCCCAGTCATGGTTGAATCGGTGACTTCCGCAGTAAACAAAAATGCATGAGCGCCATCAAAAGCCGAAAGCTTCATGATATTCCCATCCATCACGCCCTCCAAAAAGCGATAATCACCTGTAGTGGTCCTAAAAGTCCCTGTAACTTTAGTGCCTTCTTGTTGAAATATGCCTTTGGCCATATAGGTGTCCGATTCGGAGTTCGGACTAAAAATCGTCTCCCATGCTCCCGAAACATCCATGGCATTCGACGTGTTTTCAAGATCAAAACGTGTTTCTATACCGTATTCGGCAGAAAAAGGAACAACGCGATCCAAACTTTCTTTGATATAGGAACCTTCAAGCCTATGGTCTTTTACAACCGCCTTGATATAACCTTCAAAAACAGGCGCTCTAAACGTAATGGTATCTTCGTTATAACGAATATCAGTCACCATAATCACTTCATCTGCATTAAAAATTTTCAACGCATTACGAGAAGTTACTTCAAAATTAAAAGGCAATATTTCAGTCTCAGTCAATTGCAACTCTGCTCGCCAAACCCCTTCTTTCAAGGCATCTGGACGATTGATATTACAACTTACACATAGAATTAAAGCAGTGAGAATGATTAGTTTTCGCATAGGATCATCTTGATTTAAAAATGAAATAGTCTCTACAAATATATAACACTTACAAAAATCGACTATTATAACCTTTCACAGCCTTTTATTCAACATGAAAATAGACCTACATCAAAAATTATGATAACAAGAGAATTTTTATACAAATGTTCCTCTTGAAATTATTAGTATTATTATCTTTGGCATCTGATAAAATAAGACAATGAAGATATCTTACAACTGGTTAAAACAGTTTTTAAAAACCGATTGGACTGCAGAGAAAACAGGAGAACTACTAACCGATTTAGGTTTAGAAATAGAAGGCATCGAAGATTTCCAATCTGTTAAGGGAGGTCTTGAAGGCATTGTAATAGGCGAAGTGATTACTTGTGAGCAACATCCAAATGCTGACCGTCTGAAAATCACAACTGTAGATATCGGTAAAGATGAACCCTTGCAAATTGTTTGTGGCGCACCCAATGTTGCGGCTGGACAAAAAGTACCTGTAGCCACTATTGGCACCACACTTTATACTGAAACTGGAGAGGCTTGGACCATTAAAAAAGGAAAAATAAGAGGTGAAGCGAGCCATGGTATGATTTGTGCAGAAGATGAATTAGGTTTGGGTAAATCTCATGACGGCATCATGGTCCTTGATAAAAAGTTGAAAGTGGGAACCTTGGCGTCAAAAGTCTTTGAAATTGAAAACGATCAAGTTTTTGAAATTGGCTTAACCCCAAATAGAGCTGATGCAATGAGTCATTATGGTGTTGCGCGCGATTTAAAAGCAGGCTTACTTCAAAAAGACATACATACCGAATTAATTACGCCTTCCGTAAGTTCCTTTCACGTAGATAGTAGGACCTTAAAAATAGATATTGATGTTAAGAATTACGACTTAGCACCAAGATATTGTGGACTAACCATTACTGGATTAAAAGTTGAAGATTCGCCTCAGTGGTTGCAAAATCGTTTAAGAGCGATTGGGCTCACACCAAAAAATAACGTTGTAGATATCACGAACTACGTCCTTCATGAGTTAGGACAACCACTACACGCCTTTGATGCCGCAAAGATTAACGGTAATAAAGTGATTGTAAAAACGCTTCCAGAAGGGACAAAATTTAAAACTTTAGATGATGTCGAACGCGAATTAAGCGCAGAAGATTTAATGATTTGCGATGCTGAGAAACCAATGTGTATCGCGGGTGTTTTTGGAGGAGCACACTCTGGCGTATCTGAAGGCACGACGAGTATTTTTCTGGAAAGTGCTTATTTCAATCCGGTGAGTGTTCGAAAAACAGCAAAACGTCATGGATTAAATACAGATGCGTCTTTTAGATTCGAAAGAGGCATTGATCCCAATATTACAGATTACGCCTTGAAACGTGCCGCTCTTCTCATATTAGAGATTGCTGGTGGTGAAATATCAAGTGACCTATTGGATTTTTATCCAAAGAAAATAGAGGACTATCAAGTCAGGATGAGTTTTGACAACGCTAAGAAATTGATTGGAGAGGAAATCCCTAAAGAAGTCATCAAACGCATTTTAACATCACTCGACATTAAAGTCAATAATGTTACTGAAGCCGGCTTGGGACTTACCGTTCCTGCGTACAGAAATGATGTCCAACGAGAAGCTGATGTGATAGAAGAAGTCCTGCGTGTTTATGGTTATAACAACATAAAAACTACAGAAAAACTGAATGCTTCTATTTCAAACACCTCGAAATTTGAGGATTATAAGCTTCAGAATATTGTTAGTAATCAATTAACGGCACAAGGATTTTTTGAAACGCTTTCAAACTCCTTGACCACTCCAAAGTATATTGCATTGAGTGAGCAATTGAAAGATGCTCATAATGTTGAAATGCTGAATCCATTAAGTAACGACCTGAGTGTTATGCGTCAGAGCCTCTTATTTTCAGGTTTGGAAGTCGTAAATTACAACATCAATAGAAAACGTGATAATCTAAAATTATACGAATTCGGAAAAACCTATCACAACTTTTCAGAGCATCGTGAAGAGCAAAAGCATTTAGCGCTGTTATTAACGGGAAACAAAAACACCTCGCGTTGGAACGCTCCTGTTCAAAAAAGTGATTTTTTCTACCTAAAAGGTATCGTGAACAGCACCTTAGATCGCTTAGGCCTATCGAATGTAAAGGTCTCTCCAGTAAAGAATGATCTGTTTAGTGAAGGAATCAATTTGTCTTTGGGAAAAACCCAATTAGTAACGTTTGGTATTGTGACTAAAAAGGTATTGAAGCATTTCGGTATTTCTCAAGAAGTCCTTTACGCTGACTTTAATTGGGACAATGTGCTGGAAGCAGCAAAGCATAACGATATTAAATTTAAAGACATTCCTAAATATCCAGAAGTTCGTCGTGATTTTGCTTTATTATTAGACGAAGAAGTCACTTTTGAGGATATTGATAAAATTGCCATGCAAACCGAAAAGCAGCTCCTCAAAGATGTCGACCTTTTTGATGTATATCAAGGAAAAAACCTTCCGAAGGGCAAGAAAAGCTATGCTGTAAGTTTTACCATTCAGGATGAAAAGAAAACCTTGACCGACAAACAAATTGATAAAATAATGAAGAAGCTTCAAGCTAATTTTGAAAAGCAGCTTGGTGCAGAATTAAGATAAATAAAAAAACACGAACAACATGGCCAAAATAACATTAGGTGGCAATCCATGTCACACCTCCGGATCCTTGCCAGAAGTAGGCAGTAAAGCACCAGAATTCAATTTAACATCAACCGAATTTAAAACCGTATCACTACAAGATTTTAAAGGTCAAAATGTTATTCTAAACATTTTTCCAAGTATCGATACAGGCGTTTGTGCGCAATCTGTTCGCACCTTTAATAAAGAAGCTGCTGATTTAGACAACACGAAAGTGCTGTGTATTTCAAGAGATTTACCGTTCGCCATGGCACGATTTTGTGGCGCAGAAGGACTTGACAACGTGATCAGCTTATCCGATTTTAAAGATGGTCATTTCGGCAAAAATTATGGTGTAGACATCGTAGATGGTGGCTTTGAAGCATTACTGTCGCGTTGTGTGGTTGTCGTTGATAAGGATGGAAAAATCATCCATACCGAACAGGTCTCTGAAATTGGCGATGCGCCTAATTACGACGCAGCCCTAGAAGCTTTGAAATAGCACAGAGTCTCTAAGACGACTCCCAAATCATGGCAAAAAAAGAATCCTTTTTGATGAATCGGCTTAAAAGCATTGGTTATGCTTTTAAAGGTGCTCTCTATTTGATAAAAACAGAATCCAGTATAAAAATACAAGTGGTGATAGCCATTCTGGTGACGTTGGCTGGTTTCTATTTTGATATTTCTAAAACGGAGTGGCTGTTTCAAATTGCATTTATTGGGTTGGTTATGAGCTTAGAAGGCGTCAATACTGCAATTGAGTATCTTTCAGACTTTGTACATCCCGACATGCATGCCAGTATTGGTCGCATTAAGGATATTGCGGCTGGAGCGGTTTTTATTGCAGCAGTATCGGCAACAATTGCTGCTATGGTGATTTATATTCCGAAGTTGTTTTAAATACTATTACGTTAGGATAAACGTTAGTAATTTGTATTTTTGTTTGATACTAATAACCCTTTAATGGCGAAGAAAAAAACCAAGACCAAAAGCAAAGCTAAGACCACGCCTAAATTTAAAAAACCGAGCTTTAAACTTACCAGTCAACAGAAATTAATTGTTGGTAGTTTATTGATTATTCTTGGGGTTTTAATGTTTATAGCTTTTCTTTCTTTTTTCTTTACTGGAAACGCTGATCAAAGCACACTTTCTGAAATGTCCTCTCGCGACGTTAAGGCTGAAAACTGGCTTAATAAGGTAGGTGCTTGGGTAAGTGATTTATTTATCAACAAAGGTTTTGGAATTTCATCATTTATATTTTCAGGTTTATTTTTTCTGTCTGGCATTTACATCACCTTAGATATAAACAAGGGACGCTTACGTCGCCATTGGATTTGGGGAACATTGATTGCTATTTGGCTTTCCGTTTTTTTCGGATTTTTCGCAAGTACCTATGACACTTTGGGTGGTACCATCGGTTTTGAGATGAATACCTTTTTTCAAGATTATATCGGTAAAATAGGTACGGCCTTATTATTGCTTTTTGTGCTGATTTCTTATTTAGCCATTCGCTTCGGTATTAACGGTGAATCGTTTGTAAGACTATTTAAAAGTGCCAAACGCGACATAACAAATGAAATAAAAACAGCTGAAGACGACCAACCTTTTGTCGTTGACAATGATCTTACGGCTGAAGCTGAAGACATTAAATCCGCATTTGATTTAGATGTTAAAGATCAAGAACCTGAACATAAAAAAGAGGGCACTACGACGCCTCAACCTAAAGAAGACCTGGAGCCCAAATTAAAAATGGAAGTCTCTGAAACAAAGAAAGACGACCCAGATTTGGATATTGAAATAGAAACCGTAGAAGAAGAAATCTCTGAAAGCGACAATCTTTCAGATAAATTAGTTGAAGATTTTGGACAGTTTGATCCCACGCTTGAGCTAAGCAAATTTCAGTTTCCACCATTAGACCTGCTGAAGAAATACGACACAGAAGGGATCACCATTAATCAAGAAGAATTAGAGGAGAACAAAAACCGTATTGTTGAAACCCTCAACAACTACAAAATTGGTATTGCAAGTATCAAGGCCACTATTGGTCCCACAGTAACGCTTTATGAAATTGTCCCTGAGGCTGGAGTTCGTATTTCTAAAATCAAAAATCTAGAGGACGATATCGCACTGTCGCTTTCAGCTTTAGGTATCCGTATCATTGCGCCTATTCCAGGAAAAGGAACCATAGGTATTGAAGTCCCTAACAAAAATTCTACGATTGTTTCGATGCGTTCGGTCATCGCCTCTCAAAAATTCCAGAAGTCTGATATGGAACTACCAATTGCATTTGGAAAGACCATTAGCAACGAAACCTTTGTGGTAGATTTGGCGCGAATGCCTCATATGTTAATGGCTGGTGCGACAGGTCAAGGTAAGTCTGTAGGTTTAAACGCTGTTTTGACCTCACTGCTTTACAAAAAGCATCCAGCGGAAGTCAAATTTGTCTTGGTGGATCCTAAAAAGGTGGAATTGACTTTGTTTAATAAAATAGAACGTCATTATTTAGCAAAATTACCAGATAGTGAAGAAGCCATTATCACAGATAACACGAAGGTGATCAACACATTAAATTCGCTGTGTATTGAAATGGATAATCGGTATGAAATGCTGAAAAATGCCATGTGCCGAAATATTAAAGAGTACAATACGAAATTTAAAGCTCGAAAATTAAATCCTAATGACGGACATCATTTCTTACCTTACATCGTATTGGTTGTTGATGAATTCGCCGATTTGATCATGACGGCAGGTAAAGAAGTGGAAACACCCATTGCGCGTCTGGCTCAGTTGGCTCGTGCGATTGGTATCCATCTAATTATAGCGACACAGCGTCCTTCAGTAAATGTCATTACGGGAATAATTAAGGCAAACTTCCCAGCACGTATTGCTTTTAGAGTGACATCTAAAATAGATTCACGTACCATTTTAGATGGTTCTGGAGCAGATCAATTGATTGGTCGTGGTGATATGCTCTATACACAGGGTAATGATATTACACGTATCCAATGTGCTTTTGTCGATACACCTGAAGTAGAAAAAATCACCGAATTTATCGGTGGTCAGAAAGCCTATCCTGAAGCCTATTTACTGCCAGAGTACGTTGGTGAAGAAAGTGGCACAAGTCTTGATAATAACATTGAAGATAGAGACAAGTTGTTCAGAGAAGCAGCAGAAATTATTGTCACCGCTCAACAAGGTTCTGCGTCCTTATTACAAAGAAAGCTCAAGTTAGGTTACAATAGAGCTGGACGTCTCATCGACCAACTGGAAGCAGCAGGTATTGTAGGTGGCTTTGAAGGCAGTAAAGCACGACAGGTGTTGATACCAGATTTAGTAGCTCTTGACGAGTTGTTAGCAAATGAGAATTAAATTGAATGATAATATTTCCGTAGAAAAATAAATAGAACAAATGAAACAAGTAGTAGTAATAGTAGCGATATTAATTGGAGGTATCGGATTTTCACAAGATTCGAAGAAAGCCGAAGCATTACTCAATGAAGTGCACAACAAAGTAAGCGCTTATGACAATGTCTCCATCGATTTCAAATATGTATTGGAAAATTTAAGCGAGAATATCAAGCAAGAAACACGTGGTGATGTGACCATGCAAGGTGACAAATACCTACTAAACATACTTGGAGTAACACGTCTATACGACGGGAAAACATTGTATACGATAAGTCCGGAAGACGAAGAGGTGACGGTTTCATCAGACAATACAGAAGATGAAAATACGATTACACCAAGTAAGATGATGTCGTTCTATAAGGATGGTTATACGTATGACATGGATATTATCCAAGATGTCAAAGGACGAAAAATTCAGTTTGTAAAATTGAATCCTATCGACACGAACTCTGAAATTAAGGAAGTCTATCTTGGTATTGATGCACAAACAAAACACATTTACAGACTTATTGAAATTGGAAAAAACGGTACAAAGACGACTTTAACTGTTAATTCTTTTAAAACGAATGAACCGATTTCCAAAACCTTATTTACTTTTGACGCATCAAAATACCAAGACTATTATATCAATAAATTAGACTAGGATAAGCATTCCACTTTATGAAAATACTAGATAGGTATATACTTACGACCTACCTAAAAACATTTTTGAGCGTGTTTGTAATACTCATGTTCATTTTTGTTTTACAGGCTATCTGGTTATATATTGGTGATTTGGCAGGCAAGGACTTAGATGCCTTTGTCATTATAAAACTCCTACTCTACATTACGCCCACACTTATACCATTAATATTGCCATTGACCATTCTTTTGGTTTCTATTATGGTCTTTGGACAGTTTGCCGAAAACTATGAATTTGCTGCAATGAAATCTACGGGTATTTCATTGCAACGTGCCATGAAAAGTCTAAGTGTCTTTATCGTTCTTTTAGGTGTGGTCACTTTTATATTTTCAAACAATGTGATTCCATGGGCTAATTATAACGTTTATAACTTAAGGAAAAACATTGCCCAAGTAAAGCCAGCTTTAGCCATTTCTAAGGGACAGTTTAATGATATCGGTGAATACAACATCAAGGTTGAGGATAAAAGCGGTGAGAATGGGGAGTTTTTAAAAAATGTTGTGATTCACAAGAAAGCAGGAAATGGCTCAAAAAACCGGACGGTCATTGTGTCTGAAAGTGGTGAACTTAAGAGTAATGAAAATTCCAATATCCTTCAATTAGTTCTGTACAATGGGAATTACTACGAGGAGATAGAAACAAAAGACCCACAAAAAATTAGAAAAAAACCACATGCTAAAAGCTACTTTGAGGAATATACAATCAATGTAGACCTTGAAGGTTTAAACGACGTGGATATTGATAATAAAAGCTATGACAATCGTTATAACATGTTGGATGTTTCTGCTTTAAATTACACCATCGATAGTCTTTATGAAAAGAAGGCTTCCAGTCATAGAGAATTTGCCAATACCCTTTATAATAGAACCAGTGCCGCGACGTTGAATGAGAATATTTCACCTAAGAAAGATTCCGTTTTTGAAGGCGACAATGTCATAGACATCTTTGATTACCGAACAAAACTCCAATTATTGAGTTTGGCTGGTAATACCATAAACAGTACTAAGCAAATTATTACGACCAATAAGAAGAATTTCGTCAATAATACGAAATGGCGAAATAAACACGTGCATTCTTTACATGATAAATATGTCTTAGGATTAGCCTGTATCATTCTGTTCTTCGTCGGTGCTCCTTTAGGTGCTTTAATTCGTAAAGGCGGCATTGGTTTACCTTTGGTGGTCGCAATACTGCTATTTCTTACGTATCATTTCATTGGGATCTTTGCGAAAAACAGTTCACTAGATGATTCCATGAATCCTGCTTTAGCAGCTTGGCTCTCCACACTCATCATGTTCCCTTTAAGTATTTATTTAACTCGAAGAGCCACAAAGGACCGACCATTATTTGAATCTGAAGGCCTATTAGAACCTCTAAAAAAACTATTCAGAATTAAGAGCAAGACACTCACTTATGACACAACGCTTTTGGATGTCAACTCCGAAAATTATCAGACTTTAGCGAGTTATGATAACAACAAACTTATTGATGTAATCAAGCATTATAGAGATTATGATTACGGTATCGAATACAAAAATTCGTCTATTGCTATTTTAGAATCGAGGGGTATCACTAAGCAAGAGCTAAAATTTGGAGGTAATCTTACAGACCATTCATATGAAGAGTCTATCAGGCTCAAATACCAGTACGAAGAAAACTCTAAACTTGCTTTCGTGCTATACATCATAACCATTTGTTTGGTTATTCCTGGAAGAATTCTAATGAATAATGAATTTGACAAATTAGGCGGTGCTTTATACCTAACAGGAATTTTCGTGGGTATCTTATTTACATTTGCTTTGATCAAATCACTTGTGGACCAATCTAACTTATACAAGCAACTAGGGAAAAGCAGTGTCGTTAATGCCTTAATCATTGTGTTTTTAGGACTACCACTCTACTTTTTGGCTTATTTTTATCAAAAGAAAAAAATTAACGAAGATCTCAAAACGAGTGTTTTAAAGAAACAGACAGCGGAAAATGAGTCTAAATCCATTGTCAATAACTCCATGGCATTTAAAGCTACATTAAAAGACTATACATCTTATGCTAAGTTTGCTTACATATTCTTCAGTATAGGAATTCTATTAACTGTCGCACATTTTATATTTAAAAACAATGGCGTGCCTCCTGCCACAAGCGCTACATTAGAGTTAGCAATAGTCTCTGCGTTCTTATTTATCATTTATGCCATACGGGCTAGCATCAGTTTCAAAAGGCTGTTTAAATATATCGACGACCCTTCAAATAACCAACATAACCTTTGGACTTTAATCAGTTTTCCTTTATATCCTTTGGTATATCACCTGAGACGCAATAAAATACCAACAGAGGTTTCAGCATAGAAAAAATAAGCCATATCTTTGCATTTTTAAATATTATTTCATGACGACTGATACTGCCCAACAGAAAGCCCATATTCAATTAAATACCATTGAAGAAGCCATTGAAGACATCAAACAAGGTAAGGTGATTATTGTGGTTGATGATGAAAATCGAGAAAATGAAGGTGATTTTATTGCAGCTGCTGAAGCCGTAACTCCTGAAATGATCAATTTTATGGCCATGCATGGTCGCGGACTCATTTGTGCGCCTTTAACAGAAGATCGATGTGATGATTTGGATTTAACCATGATGGTGCAGAATAATACCGTCTTACACCACACACAATTTACGGTATCTGTAGATTTGATAGGTCATGGTTGCACGACCGGTATATCAGTTCACGATAGATCAAAAACCATCAAAGCCTTAGTTGACAGTGAAACAAAACCTCATGATTTAGGAAGACCAGGACATATATTTCCTTTAAAAGCAAAGAACGGTGGTGTTTTAAGACGTACTGGTCATACTGAAGCAGCGGTGGATTTAGCGCGATTGGCAGGATTTCAACCTGCAGGTATTCTCGTAGAAATATTGAATGAAGATGGTACTATGGCAAGATTGCCGCAGTTGCTTGACGTTGCGAAGAAATTTGATCTCAAATTGATTTCCATCGAAGACTTAGTAGCCTATCGTATGGAGCATGATTCGCTTATTGATAAAAAAGAAGACTTCAACATTGAAACACGTTTCGGACAGTTTCGATTACGTGCGTATCAGCAAACAACGAATGATCAGATTCATATAGCGCTAACAAAAGGAACATGGTCCAATGAGGAATCGGTATTAACTAGAGTCAATTCAACCTTGGTCAATAATGATATTTTAGGAACTTTGACCAACAATGCTGATGAAAAGCTCGATGACATGTTTCGGGTAATCAACAACGAGGGAAAAGGCGCTATTCTCTTTATCAATCAGCAAGCGCAATCCATGAATCTCTTAAAACGCTTACGACTGTTAAAGGAGAATCAAGTGGAAGGACAAGTGACCAAAGCACCAAATATTGAAATGGACAGCAAAGACTTCGGTATTGGCGCACAAATATTACATGATTTGAACATTCATAAGCTACGTCTCATTTCCAACAGCCAACAAACCAAACGTGTTGGTATGATTGGTTACGGTCTGGAAATTGTGGATTATGTGAATTATTAGTGCTGTTTTTTTGAGACTAGTAGTTCTAACCTTTCCAATCTCTCATTAAGAACTGCATTTGATATTTCAAGAGTTTCAATAGTTTGTTGTTGCTCCTTTACCGCATTAATTAAAACCGGAATAAGTTCGGTATAACTCACACTCAGGGTTTGCTGTTCATCATCTGCTTGATGAATAATTTCTGGGATAATAGGTTGTACTTCTTGAGCTATAAGTCCAAGGGATTTATAATCTTGTTCTACCCTATCCTTCCAGTTGTACTGTTTGGGTTTTAACCGCAGGATTTCATTAAGACCATATGGTAAAACTTCAATATCTTTTTTTAATCTAGCATCACTTGAATGTACTATAGCGCCACCAACATACACATCGCCACCTTCGTTTTGTAAGTATAAGGGTGCAGAAACGCCATTATTACGCACCATAATCTCATTGTTATCCATGTGCATATTGGTTGCTGTTACGCCTCCCATAGTTAAAAAGCCACCACCAGCCAAAGAGGCATCACTGCCTCCTTCAATATGCAATTTTGTTTGTGGATTAATGGTACCAATACCTATTCTATTAGTACTGGCGTCCACCCGAAAAGTGCCTCCATCAATTTCCAAATCGCCATTATTATCGCTTTGTAAAAATAGAACTGTTCCTGTATTGGTAATAATTTCATTGCCGTCGATGCGTAAGCTATTCCCTATTTCCAACGCACCTGAACCAGCTGTGCCGTTGGCATCTGTTGAATTGGTTATTTCTGTTCGTGCGTTTAGACGAAGAAAATTGTTGTCAAATTCGCCATAAATTAGAGCATTATATGCATTGGCATTACTGTTTTCTATATAGAGTTTATTACTATCCGTTTCATTATAACCAGACTGATAGCCTAAAAAAATATTACCACTACCAACGGAATTGTTATAACCCGACTCTGTACCGATAGCTATATTATTAGTAGTAGACAGGTTTGTCCTCAATGCTAAAGACCCAATAGCAATGTTGTTTGAACCATCATTCATGAACAATGATTCAAACCCAATACCAACATTGCCGATTCCACTTGTAAGACTATAAAGTGAAGAGTGACCTACTCCAACATTTGAATGACCTGATGAGTTCAAATTAAGTGCTTGAGCTCCCAAAGCCACATTTCCTATACCATCATTGTTATTTGCTAAAGCATTTCTTCCCACAGCTGTATTATCAAAACCAGTTGCGTTTGTCCCTAATGAGAAGTTGCCTAGAGCTACATTTCCAACTCCTGTGGTGTTGCTCGTCAAAACGCTGTATCCTATCCCTATATTGTTATTTCCTAAAGTATTACTCTGTAATGCAAAATTACCAATCGCCATGTTTCTTTGTCCATTTGTATTCGCATTTAAAGCACTAATACCTATAGCTAAATTATCGTCATATCTATTATTTTCAAGAGCACCAAGACCTATGGCAATACTCCTGCTAGCAGAGTTATTGTCATATAATGTATTTCCTCCTATTGCTATATTACTATGACCAGTTGAGTTATTATACAGTGAGTACGAGCCTATTCCAATGTTATTTGGTCCAGTGGTTGAATAAGTCATGCTAGACATACCTATTGCGATATTATCATTAACTGTATTACTACCTAACGCAGCAGAACCTAAAGCTATGTTATTAGATCCAGTTACATTGAAATATAAACTCGATGCTCCAATTGCAATATTATATGAACCTGATGAATTGGTAAACAGTGCTTCATTACCTATTCCTATGTTATAATTACCATCTTCATTACTTGATAAGCTTAAAGTTCCTACACCTACATTGTAATTTCCGGCAATATTTGCTACCATAGCATTAGCACCAACTGCAACATTATATACACCAGTATTATTATATAACAAACTATTAATACCCAATGCAGAATTACCTTCTCCAAATTCTCCGAATTGCATACTACCAGCACCTATAGCGGTATTTCCATTTCCTGTAGTATTATCCCTTAATGAAGCACTACCGAGTGCCGTGTTTACTAAACCAGTTGTATTTTGTTGCATAGATATATAGCCTACGCCAACGTTACCAGCTCCAGAAGTATTATAACCCAGTGTCCAATTCCCTACTGCTACATTTTGGAATCCGGTTGTATTGGATAACATTGTTCCATGCCCAATAGCGGTATTGTAATAACCTGAAGTGCTAATTTCAAGGGCTTTAAGTCCAATACCTACATTTCCGTTGTCAGTACCATCATCATTAACACCTGCATCTATTCCTAAAAAAATAGACGATCCATCGTTGGTACCATCTACATCCGATTTCCCATCAGTTAAATCATCTATGCGTTTGGCACCTTTTCCTATAGGTATCCAATCTGTTGTCGCATGGTTATAATAATAAAACCCTGGTGTATCACTACCTACTGTAGTTGTTAAGTACACTAACATAGCATCTTGGTTAACAGTAACACCTGTTGGAAAAGTGTCTACTTTTGGAATTAAAATACCGTCAGTAGCAGCCGGTAAAGCTTGGTTACTAGAACGTACATCCAACTGTGCATTGGGATTGGTATTACCTATCCCGACTTGGGCAATCAGGTTCTTAGAAAAAAATAAGAGTGTCAGTATTACAAATAGTTGTCTCATATCAACCGTTTTAAATTATCTTGCATGAATCTTATTGTTTGATAAAGCTTAATCCATTGACCCTTCCCGAATCAACCATAAACGCTGTAACAGCACCATTGGTCCTAGTAAACCTTACTTGCGCTCCGTAGTATGTGACAAAGGCGTCCTTGGCAATGGATTTCAACTTCAGGGTTTCGAAATATGGAATTTTAACGATGAGTTCATCATTTAACACAGACACCTCATAGGTAATATCTAGTTCGTCATTGTAATATTTTCCAATATATGCTTTGATATCTGTGGGCTCGTTCGATTCTAATGTACGCTTAGCAATGGTTGTTTTATCACCTTGAAGGGCCTTAAGACGTTGGGCCGCACCATGTTCCAATGTTGAAAATTCAAATACGATGGTCTCTTCATTTGGAACCCCATAGGTATTACCCGATCTATTGACAATGGTATACGACCTATCATTCCATTTTTGATGAAGCCAAAGCTCCTCATTTTTTAAGGTAATCTCCACCAGCATTCCTGGTCGTAATTCATAGTGCCCAACAAGTTGCTCTAACTGAAATTTATCAGTGGTTTTCGCAACGTTTTCTTCAGGTGCTGCTTTTGGTGCTTTTTTTATGTCAAGAAAAAGGTCTGCTATGGTGTGAGCCTTCTCCATTGGCATAGCGTCATCGCGATTAGCCAAAATAATGATCGATAACTTTTCCTCAGGAAATCTCAAAAATGCACTTCTGTAACCCTCAAGAGAACCACCATGACTTAAGGTTTCAATACCCTTATAGGTATTTTTTCTTAGTCCAAATGCATAACCACAGGGCTGTCCATTATTAAAAAGACCTTCAGAATACATTTTGGAAATAATGTCATCGGCGCCTTTTCCAAGTTCATTATCATCAAAGTTATGGTCCCAAAGCGCCAGATCTTCAACCGTTGAATAGATGCCACCCGAACCGACCAATTGAAATCGAGTCGTCAAATTTTTAAAACCGCCATCTGTTTTGTTATAACTATGTGCCCTGTTTGACACTAACACCGTATTATCATCGTAGTAAAACGTATCGTTCATTCCTAAGGGTTCAAAAATATGTGTATGAGCAAAATCTTTTAGCGATTGGCCAGACACTTTTTCAATAATGCGCCCTAACAAAAAATAACCCGAATTGTTGTAAAGAAATTTGTCGCCAGGTTGATGATTCAGGGATTTTTGGTTTTTGATCATATCATAGACTTCCTCTTCTGAAATTTCATTCATTAAATCCTTACCCTTCAGATATAACAAGTGCAAATAATCTCGAAATCCGTTGGTATGATGAATTAGATGCCGCGGCGTTATGGGCCATTCATATTCTGGAAAGTCTGGTAAATAGGTTTGTATGGGTTGATCGAGGTCCAATAAGCCTTGTTCTTCCAACAATAGGGCACAGAATGCCGTAAACTGCTTCGAATTGGAGGCAATGTAAAATTTTGATGTTGGTGTGATGCCAACCTCCTGCTCCAAATTAGCCAATCCGAAACCTTTTTCATAGATCGTTTCGCCATTTTTGATTATACTGACAGCACAGCCAGGCTCGTTTTTTAGTTCCCAAGCCATAAACAGACTATCGATGGCTGCTGCTTCTTTTGATTGTCCGACGGCTATGAAGCCAATCAGATAACATACGAGGTATACAATATTTTTTTTCATGATATTTGATTTTGACCACAATGTCATTCAATATTTCAGTTGTAAAAAGCACTACTTAGTGGTAAGTAGTTTTCATGGGTCTCTTGTGTTGTTGAATATGTCAGTGGTTGAAGCGAAAATGAATTCTAATCATTGTTGCAGTTTAATAGACTAACTTAACCATTCAAACGCATCAATGACCATTCACTCATTAGGTTGAAGTCATACCTCATTATTTACTATTTTTATGAGATATGTACCGACGTCTTATATTCATAATAGCCTTTATATCAAGTGTCAACCTTGTAGCACAAGATACGCTCAATATTGATTCGGAGCCGATACTAAAAGTATTAGATTCAGCTTATGTGGATGTACTACCTTATGCGTCCATCCATATCGATAGTACAAAAAAATTACAGATTGAGGCTATTAAGAATGTACCCATGACACCTTATACGCTTTCAGATTCTATAGATTTTGACTCGGATATATTTAGATATCCCATTTGGTTTAAGATACCTATACACAAAACGACCGCCTCGCATCATCAGGATCTCACTGTAGTCGTTATTGAAGGCATGCACTTCGAGTATTATGAAGTGACTAATGATGCAGTAATTAAAGGTATAGGTGGCTTAGATGCTTCCAAAAGTAAGAACGACCTTACGTCTCGCCTTGCATTTCCTCTAAAAGTATTAGATAGTACGTCTGGGACCTTATACATTAAACTCAATGGGCAACGTGGAAACCCTTTTATGCTTCATTTATATGAAGTGGAAAACGCTGAGAATTATATCGCTAAGAGACGTCATGATGCAAGATTTAGACTGAGCTTCTATCCAGCGTTTACGGCCCTCATGTTATTTACAGGCTTATTTTTCCTGTTTCGTTATTTTCAATTTTCTGAGCGCTACTTGCTTTGGTACAGTCTTTACCTCATTGCCATGGGATTGTTCTATTTAGATCCGTTTGAGCGTTATTACGGACAAGCTATTCTTTTCCAACACTTGGACAGACCTTTGAGTGTCAAACAGTTTTTTAGGCCCTTACCTTGGCTTTTTTTCTGTCTTTACCTTAGAGATATACTTGGAATGAAAAAGGGAGATTCCCTATACAAATACTACCAATTCATGTTGTGGAGTGCCATCTTTGCATTGCTTTCAACACTGGTCATCACTGTATTACGCCTAGGTTTTTTTGTCCCCATCCAAAGCAGGTTTTTCATATATGCCCATATCCCTTTGGCAATTACTGGGACATTACTCGCTTGGCAAATTTTCAGAAAAAAGGACACTCTATTTAAGCTTATTGGAGGTGGGATGCTGCTCATAATTTTAGGAGTAATTATCTATCTTATTCTTGCGCTTTGGACCGACCTCGGTACGTTTTTATTCTATGAAATTGGCATTCTTCTCGAAATTTTCTTTTTAAATCAAGCCATTGGCTTAAAAATGAAACGCACTAACAAGGCGTTGGTAGATACTCAAAAAAGCTTGGTGGAGGCCGAACAGGAAAACCTCAAAATCCAAAAACAACTCAACACCGAACTACAACAGCTTGTTGAAGACAAAACCTCTAAGATCATTGCAAAGAACGAACAGTTGATCTCTGAGGAAAAATTAAAGCTGGCTGCAGAGTTCAATCAAAAAATTGCCAATGCCGAATTAAAAGCGCTAAAGGCCCAGATGAATCCGCATTTTATATTCAACTGCCTTAATGCCATTCGGAATTTGGTTCAGCAAAACCAAGACGATCAAGCTATGGACTATCTAGGGGATTTCGCTTCCTTTATGAGAAAAGTCCTGAGTTATTCCGAAGCCAAACAAATCACCTTAGAAGAGGAACTAGAATTATGCGAACTTTACCTCAAAATGGAACATTTACGGTTTAAAGATGGTTTTGAATATGATATTAAAATTGAACCCAATACAGCAATCGATTTTATCATGCTGCCTCCAATGTTATTACAACCGTTGCTCGAAAATGCTATTTGGCACGGATTACTTCATAAAGAAGGTTCAAGGAAAATCACTATCTTAATCGAACAAACAGAAAATGAAGTGATTTGTACGATTGACGACAATGGCGTCGGAAGAACACACGCCTCAAAACTTACCAAGCCTACAAAACGTGAATCTATTGGTATGAAATTATTTTTGGAGCGCTTGGACATCAACAACAAACTATTAGATAGCACTTATAATTACGAGATTATTGACAAATACGAGAATCAAGTCAGTTTAGGAACCCAAGTCAAATTATACTTTGAACTATGAAGCAAGCAACCCTAAAAGCAGTTATCATTGATGATGAAGCCCATTGTATTGATGGCTTGATAACCCTATTGGATAGATATGCCAAGGACATTATAGTGGACACACATTACACGAGTGCAAAAGAAGCCCTTTTAGGATTACGGGAAAGCCAACCCGACTTGGTATTTCTTGATGTCGAAATGCCATGGATGAATGGTATCGAACTCCTTACGGCCATAGGAGAGGTTCAATTTCATGTCATTTTTACGACGGCCCACGATAAATATGCCGTTCAGGCCTTTAGATTGAGCGCTATCGACTACTTATTGAAGCCCATTGATAAAAACAGCCTGTCAGAAGCCTTGAAGCGCGTTTTGAATCAAAATACCTCACAGATCAATGAGGGTATCAAGCAACTCAACCATAATTTGGTGAATAGTGAAACACAGCATCGTATCGCGATCCCAACACGTGAAGGGCTCGATTATATTTTGATTGAGGATATTCTTTACTGTGTGGCCGACAGCAATTATACACACATCGTGCTTACCGAAAATCGCAAATTGCTCATGTCAAAACCTTTGAAGGAACTGACTATTCAATTACGGCCTTATAATTACTTGCGAATCCATAACTCTTATTTGATTAACCTGAACCACATGATTAAATATGTGCGTGGTAACGCAGGTTATGTCGTCATGGCCGACGGCAAGGACTTGGCGGTTTCCCGAACACGAAAACAAGATTTACTCAAAAAAGTAGGGATGGTTTAAAACTATTTTTGACCAATTTTTCAACTACTCAATAACAAACGTTTTTAATAGTTTCTTTTCATCCGCTTTTGGTGTTTCAGAAACAAGCGCATAGTTTCCAGGTTCCAGATCCACCTCGAAATATCCCGTTTCTCCAGCTTCGCAATTGTTCACGCCACCCAAGAAAACGAATGAATCGGGTGCTGGTGTTCTTAAGCCTACAGGATTCATCCAATTAAGCCACTCATAGAGCGTAGTCATATCCGCGCCATCGTTATATTTAACTAAGTTTACATCTTGTCCCGAAAAATGCTCATGTGGCACTTGATCTATAAAATCCACCTTAAATATATTCTTACCTGTGGTTGGTGTTCCTTCAAACGTATACCCTTCCGTACTCGAAACACTTACTGTATGCATAGCAGTTGGAGGCGTGTGATTGGTTGATTCATCCACAACGGTAATGAACTTCCACATTCCATGAGAGGTATGCCATTCCCCATTGATCGCTTTGACATAGCATTCCATCATATACTTTCCAGGGACTAAGTTAATTGTTGAAACCGCGGTCTTTCCAGGAGAAATGAGGCCTGATCCACCATAGCGTTTCACATCGTTAAACCAAGCAGGAATATTCCCAAATGCAGCCATAGCACTGTCAGGTTTCTCCTCAATTAAATATCTCATACCATCATCAAAAGCTGGCATTAAATGATCGGAGATATCTGATGTCACGATAGAATCTGAAGGCAGTTTGTCCATCAAGAAAAAATGAACTTCCCCAGAACGATTTTTATAATGAAAGGTGGTCCACCCAGACCTTAAGGTATCTGCGGTTTCAAACTCCATGGCTCTAGTAATGATATCCACGTGACCGTCATCCTTTACTTTTGTCATTTCCTCTCGAGTGTTTTGATCTGTTTGCTCTTTTTTATCCGATTTACAATGGGTTAAAAACATCGCTACGAACATAAAGGATAGGCATAAAATAATCGTCTTGACTTTCATAATGGTTATAAATTTATGTCTTGTTGGAAGGGTATATTATTATTGTTGATTGATGTTATATTCAAAATCTGCTGTAATGTTGTAGAACAACTCTCCTGGGGCTGTCGTCGGACTGGTGAAATAATTACTGAATAATTGATTTCCAGAATTCCCAATAGTACCTTTGATATGTTTAAGTGTTAGGATTCCTAATTCATTCGTAGTCTCCTCGTACTCAGTGATGCTTACAACGACATTTTTAGACAATAAATTATTGGACGCGTCATTATCTTGATCATTATCATTATCATAAAAAATATCTTCATCATCAACCGATACGATCATATATTCCGTTGGATGATACGTAATTAAACCTGTAGAGCCTGTTTCGAATTCTCCAAGGACCTTGGAGCCTGTACCTGCAGAAAAAGTCATCTCGACACTTCTTTCTACTTGGCCATTTGATCCGATGTAACCATAGCTCAAACTGACTAATTTTTCAGTTCCAAGATCTGTCTCATCAAAATAGACATGACCAAATATAAATATGGTGGCATTTTCTGTATCGTCTTGATTACTAATAGTAATGTTGGTAGCATCCAATATCCCCGTTCCTAATAATGAATAAGTCAAATATGAGCTCCCGTTAGATGGTGTTTGTCCATCTCCATTCCCATCATCGCTACTACTACATCCGCTGAAGGCTAGTGCACAAATCAATAGGGCCACATTTAGAATTTTTGAGGTTTTTATGGTTTTCATAATACGTTGATTTAATGGTTATTATTAATTTTTCAATCCTGACAAGAAACTCATCTCTTTATAGGCGCCTTTTTTGACACTTGTTGGCGTTTTATCGAGTGATTTTGCGATGATACTCACATTATTTTTGGACTTTTTCTTGTCCTTCATTTGCATTTCCAATACCAATCCGTTTGAAAACTGCTCAATGATCTTTGGATCTATATCTGGTAAATCCATGTTTTTTGCGCCACTGAAACTCATAAAATTACTTAAGCTGATTGGTGCATTCGTGGCGTGATATACTTGAAACATGTAGCGGTCATCTTCTAACTGAAGCCCTTTACAATCATATCCCAAAATGGTTTTATTAGGCAGTTCTGTTACTTTATAATCGAGTTTTTTCGTTGTATTTTTTGGTTCCGGAATTGGGTACATCTGAAGCATTTTTTGACCTTGCATATCCATAAACATGATCATGGTTTTGAGTTCCATATCAAATAACATGGTTGTTTTTCCATCGCTTCCCATGTCTTCCATAGACATTTCAGTGCCTTGATAAGTGGCTCCTTCTTTAATCAAGAAGGTCATATCCATCGTTTCTTTCTTCTTACTGTTCATGACCATTTCAGTCTTAAGTTTCCAATCGAAATCATAGGATGCTGGCAGCATATCTACGGTCACTTTGTGATTATTCAATGCTGTTCTAGCCGATTTAGTCATGCCTTTAGAATCGCTTGTATCATAATCGTCTTCATCGATATCATTTGGGTCTTTTTTAGACTTATGCGATCCCATCATCATTTCCATGAGGCCTTGACCAGCCACTTTCTTTTCAATAGCTGGTGGCAATTCCACGGTGACTGGCTTGTATTCATACATGAGCAGACTTTCACCAGGCGGCATCCTACTCATAAAGGATTGGTTATTGGCTGCAGTGGTTTCAGACTTATTTGTATAGATTTCCAAGAGTCTTCCCTTGCTATCAAAAAGTACATAGCTACCTTCGTAACCTGGTTCATTCAAGAATTCAAATTTGGTAAAGGTCTCCCCTCTCATCGTTTGCTGAGTCTCTTTAAAATCCTCGTATCTAAAATGCTCTGGCTCATAGATAAAGGCAAATTCCACAATACCATTAAAAGGGTTCGGTGTCAATCCAAGATCTGTTTGCTTTTGAAAATTAGCCATAAAGGGTTCTGGCGGTAACTTATAAGCCTCTAGCATCATGGTAGGTGCCATCAAGCCCTGACTTTGAACAGCGACCAGCCCTGTTTTGGTGTAAGCGCCATCCTCTGATACATACATAAATCCTTCGCTATCGATATAACCTGGATCTGGCATACTAGGTTGATCCAGCTTTACGGCTACAGCGTCAGCATCAAAATATTGGGTTTGATTTACCTGATTATTCTCTTGAAGCTTAATCACCATATCTTCACGATACATGTTTTGTTTGGCCTTGGTATTGATTTGCAGTGCCGAATTGGTATCTCCATTCTGCTCTGTTGCCTTATCGTTTTTATCGTTGTCTTTTTTGGTAGTAATATCATCGATGGTTTTGCCTGTCTTCTTTGAGACTTTTTCATCAGTTTTGTTTAAGACCGTACGCTCAACGGCCTGCTCCGCCTTTTTCTTTAGTTTTTTTAAAAATTGTGCTTGCGTCGTTGGCGTAACAACGAAACAGCCAAGTAATAGAATAATGTGTTTAAGTTTCATGATTTTGAAAATTTAATGTATTTAACCGTTGTAGTAGCTCGGATTTTACCTGTATCGAATCACTTTATTGTAAAGAATAATGCACATATCAGAATTAATACAAGCCTTAATAATAGCTCAATTGCCCATCTAAAAATGTTTAACCAGGTGTTTTATCATAGGTTAATGTTTCCCCATCACTTGACATAACTGTTAACGTTTCTTGCGTGATTGAGATAATACTGGCATTAAGAACTTCTGAGCCGTAAATAATGGTAATTTCAGAACTATTGGCTAAAGTATAGGTGGCCGTAATAACTCCTAAAGATTCACAGGGACCAGAAGGGTCATCAAAAGATTCTACCATCACTTGGCCATTATTGTTAAATGCTATGCTGCCATTTTTTTCGCAATCGGAATAATTTGATCCAACTGATCTGGATTCGTTGTACCATTTTCCTGAAACCAGAAGTTCTTGGACTGTAGGATTATTTGTACCGTTATCACCATCGTCACTACTACAATTGTAAATAATAACGAGAAGACAAATACTGCATAATTTGATGAGTGTTTTCATAGATTTTGAATTTAAGATAAAAGGAAACCAACGTTAAATCTCCACGTGATACTTAGGTTGATCTCCTTTATCAACTGATTAATAGCTTCTTTAATATTGTTTAGTAATCTTAATCGATTTAATGACTTTATTATTCAATAAAATTTCTAATTGATACGTGCCTTTTTTTAAATGGTCGATGTTGAGATATATCTTCTCACCCGTCGCGTTATTATTGAGGGATTTGTCCATTTGATCATGTCTGCTATTAACAAGGGTAAAATTATACAAGTGGACATTCGAGGTATCGCAATTATGTAGCAATCTATCGCACTATTGTTTCATTACGTATTAAAATACTGATTTTGTGTGTTTTAAGAAGATAATTGCGATTGATATTCGCTTGGCGTTGTGTTATAAACTTCTTTAAAGCATTTAATAAAATACGATGGCGAGTTAAATCCGACCTGATAAGCGATTTCTGATATGGTCGCATCCGATTTTTCCAGAAGAATGACCGCTAATTTTAAACGTTCGGCTCGGATGCATTCTGAAGTACTCATTCCTACGATCGCCTTGAGTTTTCTGTGTAATTTTGTTCGACTCATTTGCATGGCCTTTGCAAAGCGTTCACTGGTAAAATCAGTATTGGTAATATTGGATTCCAAAACGGTTTTTAACTTTTTGAGGAAATTAGCTTCCGTGGAGGTAATTTTTATCTCAGGATGTATGGTAAAATCATGACTGAAATATTTTTGGAGTTGCTGGCGCACCTCTATGAGTTGTTTGATTCGTAGCTTGAGTTTTTCGCTGTTAAAGGGTTTCGTTAAATAAGCGTCAGCGCCTATTTTGAGACCTTCAATCTCATTTTCTTCCCCAGCCTTTGCTGTTAATAGTATGATAGGAATATGACTGGTAAGCTCATTGTGCTTTAGTTCATTACATAAGGCTATCCCATCTTTAACTGGCATCATAATATCACTAATAACGACATCTGGCAGATATTTTATAGCCTTTTCAATACCTGATTCACCGTTAACAGCTTCAATAATTTGATAATCCTGTTTCAGCAGGGACACCACAAATTTCCGGATATCACCATCATCCTCAACGATAAGCAATAGTGGTGCTGTTTGGTCTGCATCAGACATTATATCGTCCTCTGCTAGTTCATCTGAGCATTTATCTTTTATTTCAAAATCCTTGAAAGCGTCCTTATGTACAGGAATGGTGACCGTAAATTGTATTTTATCGGTATCAATAGTATTGGCGATGATGGTTCCATTAGACAGGGTCACTAACTCTTTTACTAATGACAATCCCACGCCAATCCCTTCTGAAGCTTCTTCGCCTTGATAAAAGCGTTGAAATAATTGTCCTAAATTTTTGTTTGAAATATGCTTATTGGTATTTACTACAGACAAAACTAAATTAGCATCCTTTTGATTGGCATCAAAGATAATTTGGCTGCCATCAGGTGCATATTTAATGGCATTCGACAGTAAATTCGTAACGATTTTTTCGATGATATCAGGATCATACCAGACTTTTTCTAGATTATTGATCGTACTATCCATACGAATTTGTTTATCGGAAGACGCATAAGTGAATGCCGCAACGATTTGTTGTAATAACACTTGAAGGTTCCCTTCGGAAACTTCCAAATGCAATTGCCCAGAATCTACCAATGACAAATCCAGCATTTGGTTCACGAGTTTCAACAGTCTGTTAGCATTTTGCTTTACTAAATTCAGTTCCTCTCTATCTTCATCATTTAATTGATCTTTAGACAATTGATGTTCTATCGGTCCGGAAATAAGTGTTAAAGGGGTTCGGAATTCATGTGATATATTGGTATACAGCTTGGTTTTGAAGTCATCGAGCTTTTTGAGTCGTTCGGTTTCGGCATGCTCCATTTGCAGTTGTGTTTGCATATGCCAACGCCATTTTAAATAGCGGTATACCCATATACTTATGGCTGCAAACAATAAGAAGTAACCAATAATGGCCAAGCTACTAGAATACCATGGTTGTTTTATGGTAAATGAATAGACTACCGGATCGTCATTCCAAACACCGTCATAATTACTTGAAATTACTTTAAAATTGTAATCATTAGGTGGCAGGTTTGTATAATGTGCTGTATTCGTATTACCCGATGAAATCCAGTCAGGATCGTGATTCTCTAGTTGATACTTATAATGATTTCTATCAGGTTGCGAATAGTGCAAACTCGAAAAAGTAAAGGTCATGGTATTATCTTTTGCAGGAAACACGGCATCTTGAACAATCTGACGTGGTTTGGCAAACACATCAAAGCCCGTAATCACGGTTTTCGGCTTCACTGAATTATAGGATATTTGGCTCGGATCAAACCAGTTTAAACCTTCAAGACCTCCAAAATATAAGATGCCATGATCATCTTTAAAATAGGCTCCAGTATTGAACTCATTCGTTTGTAAACCGTCATAATTACTGAAATTTTCAATCGCGACTATCGTGTCTTTATTGACATTTACTTTTGTTAATCCTTTATTGGAACTCAACCACAGATGTTGCTCATTATCTGGTAGGATGCCATAGATCACATTATTCGCCAAGCCTTGTGCTGTGGTGAAGTGTTGAATTGATTTAGTGGATGTGTCATAAGATTTTAAACCATTCCCATTCGTTCCTATCCAGAGTATGCCTGAATGATAGTAAAGCGACTTGACACGATCTGGTATGGTTTCGATGCGTGAAATCGTTTCCGTCTGAGTATTCAAGTGATAAAGTCCGCCAGACTCTGTACCAATCCATAGCGTATGAGGTGCTCCTGCCTCAACGGTTCTAATAGCGTTTGAAGACAATCCAGAATTTTCCGAATTATAGCGCTTAACAATCCCTTGGGTTTCATCAAACAGTACCAAACCATTCAAAGTACATAACCAGAGTCTACCGCTTACCGCTTCATATATTTTCCAGATCGACATCCCTTCGGTGGCTTTAAAGGTTTTAAACTGATCATTGTCCACCAACTTTTGCAGACCACTATTTTGGTGTCCCACCCATAAGGTGCCATCTTGATTATACAAACTCATAACACGGTCACTTTCAAGCGTCGAATTATTCGTCGTATACATGCGGTAGGTATCTGTTTTAAAATCAATAGCCGTCAATCCTTTATTAGAAGTTCCTAACCAAACATATCCATCTCGTTCTGCGATAGCTCGCACAAAATCAATACTCACATTGTCTGGTGCTTGCTTGTTGGTGAGCACATTAAATTTGACTAAGTCCTCATCGTAATAACTCAATCCGGAGCCATCTGTTCCGAGCCATACGATACCCGTAAAATCTTCATAAAGACACAACACATCGTTGTAGTGTAAGGCAAAAGGGTTGGTCTTATTGGCTACAAAGTGCTGAATCGTTTCCTGATTAAAGTCTACCAGATAAGCACCATCGCCATAAGTGGCAATCCATAAATTCTCACTACTATCTATTAAAATATCCTGAATGATTAAATCTTGAGGCAGTTGGTTGTTAGCAAAGCCTTCAAAAGGCTTAAAGTCCATGGTATTGCCATTGGCCATAAACAAGCCCTTCCCGTAACTCCCTACAAACAGTCTATTGTGTTTTTTAGACGCTGTAAAAGCGCTAAAATTCACTTGTGTTTCAATAGGAATATGCTGGTAATTAGTATTGTTATCAATCTTTAGAATACCGTTAGACGTTGAAGCTAGTACTTGATTCTTATAAGAAAACAAATCATAAATGGTGCTATTTCGATCGGTTTCATTCAGTATTTGTAGGGTATCCTGAGTCTCGGCATCAATTTTATAAACACCTGATTCATAGGTTCCTAAATAATAGTCATGATTCGAGGTCTGAATTAACGTACTCACGTTTTTGAGCTTATCTAGGTGCTTAAACGTTTCAGAAGTTGCCTCTTTTTTATGGAGTATTCCCGAATTGGTAATGATCCAAACGTGATTTTGTTGGTCTACATAAACCTTCCCTAATTTGCTGTAGGTGCTTCTGGTAATATCTTCAAATTGGTATAAAAAATGGTCAAAGGATTTACCGTCATATTTATTGAGTCCGTCTTGGGTGGCAAACCACATAAATCCGGTACTGTCTTGAGCGATACTAATCACGCTGTTTTGAGATAAACCCTGTTCAACAGTGAGTTCACAAAAGGATACTTGCTTGCTATTTTGAGATAAAGCAATTGCAGTAAAACAGAGAAAGCACCACTTTAAATAAGTCATTATTAACTATTTGTACCACTAAAAATACCAAAAAATTAGTGGATTAAGCTAAAATGTTCAAGTTAATATGGCGGAAGAAGTCATTTTGTCTTTACATTCTCACAAGTGCTCCGAATGCCTCTTTACCCTTTTCATGATACAAGGTTTCAAGAATTTCTTTGATCAGCGTATGATTTCTAGAATCTCTTTTGAATTTTTTATATAAATCGGGATAGTCTTCTTTTAAAATAAGGCGCATCTTGGTTCTTGACATTGGAAAAAACTGTCCAGAATTTAAATCGAACATAACGGTCTGACGTTCACTCGAAGCGAGCACACCTAAAACACCAAACGCCATAGACATACCAGCAATATTATCATCATTCATGAAAATATCCGAAAAGATTAAGAACTGATCAAAGCGTTCTGTTTTAATGTAATGACGCTCACCAGAATAGGAAGAGGCATTTAAATACAAATCCTTACCATCGTAATAAGCGAAATCTACAATCTTGTCGTTATTTTCAGTGTCTTTTAAATGTAGTTTACGCTCAGTACTTCGATTTTGCACCTCGAAATTGAGGTGGTCATTTGGATTGTTATTAGCTAATTCCATATAGGTCTCAAAAAACCCTTGTTGGATATCCGCATTTAAAATTTTGGCTACTTTTGGCTTTGTAACATCAATACTTTTAGGTTGAATCGATATCCATTCCAATGAATCAAATTGCATTAAGCAATGTTTAAGAACAGCTCTAATTCTATCATCGTGCTTTCGGGTCACATCCATACTATTCTTAGTCTTTAAATCTGAAAAACTACCCAATTTTCCGTATGCAGTGTCGTTTTTAAGGAGTACATCCATGCGCACAACCGCTTTACCGGTTTCCTTGAAAGCACCCGTGTGTTCAGAAATAAGCAGTTGATTGATACGCAGTGTTAGTGCTTGCTTCGTTGAATCCTTAGGTGTAATGGTTTCTAAATAATCTAAAATTTCTCTATCGAAATCCTTGCTAAAATCGGCAAGAACCTTTCGATTCATCAAGCCTTTTTGAGCGATTCCGATATTACTTTTAATGATTCTGTTATCAATAATTTCCGCGATGTAAAAATCGCAATCCATTACGGTCTCTGTGTCATTGGGTAATAATTCAATGATGTGAACATCCTTTTTTTGCGCATAGGCGTGAAAGATAAAAACCAATAAGAAGATTTGAAGACTAATTTTTAACATGGCAACTATTTATAGGTATTGTTTAATAATTTGTGCCATTATTTTGGCTCTACTGTGCACTTCATCTTCGGTCCATGATAATTTTACGAGGCATGAGATATTCCTTCCGATAAAATGATCTGATTGCGAAAAGTCTTTCGTTTTCAAGGTGTCCAAGGACGCTAAAATGTCCGAAGATAACGGATAAAGTGATTTGGCCTCCTTTAAATGATGCCATTTACGAACGTAGTGCCAGTTATTATCATAATAATTCCAGCAAGCATCAACACCCCTATTTTTAAAGGCTTCGGAAACCTTATGCGCCAGCTCCAAAGTTGGTAAAAAGAAATTAAGGAACGCATAGCTCTCCTCACCTCCTTCCGGAACTTTTCTAAAAGTGACCTCAGGAATGTCACTCAAGGCATCCCTTAGTATCGTATAATGTTTTTTCTGAATAGCCAAAAACTCTGGTAAGCGCTTCACTTGTGCTAATCCAACAGCCGCATGCAATTCGGAAATTCTAAAATTATAGCCTAAAAACGGATGCCTTTCAGCACCACGATCGTTGCCTATATGGTCATGCCCATGATCACTAAAATGATCGGCATTGACATAATAATCTTTGTTGTTGGTAATCACGGCACCACCTTCACCACAGGTAATGGTCTTCACGAAGTCGAAAGAAAAACAGCCTAAATCGCCGATGCTTCCTAAAGGTTGTCCGTTGAAAGTGCCACCAATCGCTTGGCAGGCATCTTCAATTAGCAATACATCATGTTTGTCGCTTATAGCTTTTAAAGCGTCCATTTGCCCCATGCTGCCGCACATCTGTACCACCATAATCGCTTTGGTGTTATCGGTTATAGCTTCTTCCACAGCTTTGGGATCTAAACAAAGGGTCTCATCAATATCCACCAACACAGGAATGGCACCTAGCATCATAATCGCTTCAAAACTCGCCACAAAGGTGAACGTGGGCATAATAACCTCATCGCCTGCGCCTACACCTGCAGCCGCCAAAGCGACGGACACCGCAGCGGTACCACTGGATACCAATTGCACGTGCTTGGTATTAAAAGTTTTACATAATTCAGACTCGAGAGATTTCGCTTTCCAATGCCCTTTGCGCATGCCATCAAAGCCATAACGCATTAACACACCGTTGTCTAATACATCATTCAGTTCTTGACGCTCAAGGTCGCCAAACAATTCAAATCCCGGCATTCGCGAATTATAATTTAGATTTCAGAAACAGCAGAAACGACTTCGCGCTTTCTGGAGTGATTTCAGCTAAAGGTTCTCCAATGGTATCACCATCAGCATCGACTAAACCTAAACCTGGTGTCGTTGTTTTTTTGGTATAATGAATGCCTAAGCGGTAATTCGCGTGTTCCATGCTCGGCACCTCTAATTGTAGTAAAATGACTTTCGATTGTAACTTCTTGAACGTGTCTGTGTTGAATACGTGGTCGTTTAATAGTGCTGAAGCAGGCGTTTTGGCACCATTGGTCACATACACCAATAGTGGTTTTTGTTCTGCTTTGGCAAGCTTTAAGGACGTATCATGATTGGTTAACCATGGTAATTGATCTTGGGCATTTAGCTGCGTGGCTACTGCTAAAACGACTATGAAGACAAGTTTTTTCATTGGAATTTTTTAATGAATGCGAAGGTCATCCGCAGGTTACATGTGTCACAAATATAAATAAATCAAGAGCAGGTTGAAAGCTTTTTAACTAGATTTCTATGACCGCTTCATGAAGTGGCTTTCTTACTTTTTTAAATCCTGAAAACATATCGTCTTCTGACCGATAGCCAACGGGTAATAACAATACCGATTTTAAATTTTTAGGCTTCAGGTTTAGGACCTCATCAAAAGCTGAAGGCACGAAGCCTTCCATGGGACAGGCATCAATTTTTTCTATAGCGCAAACCGTCATTAAGTTACCTAAAGCGATATAAGCTTGTTTGGTAGACCATTCTTGTCGCTCTTGCACACTCATCTGTTTCATCGTTGTTTTTAAGTTGTTGCGATACGGCTCTAAAATGGTTTCTGGTGTCTCACGAATGTTTTTGACGTTGTCAAAAAAGCTGTCTACATCAGTATCTGAGATATTATCTTGAATACAAAACACCAAGAGATGAGAAGCGTCTACGACCTGTGGTTGTTGGTAGGCATGTTTAACTAATTGCGCTCTTAGCACTTTGTCCTCAATGACTAATAAGCTAATGGTTTGCAGGCCAAAGGAGGTAGCAGTTAAATTAAAGGCTTGTTTAATAATCTGTAGCTTGTCGTCGGGCAAGGTACGTGATGCATCAAACTTTTTGGTGGCATAACGCCATTTGAGCTGATCAATGGTATTCATATCAGGAGGTCATTTTTCTGCAAAAGTAAGGATAGAAGGCGCATTATCAGTGTTTAGAATCATAAAATTAATCTATGCTTGTATAAAGGCTCTTAAAAAAAGCGATTTTTATTTGAAAGAAATAAAAAAGGGTTCTATATTTGCAACCGCAATCGGAGAAATGGCAGAGTGGTCGAATGCGGCAGTCTTGAAAACTGTTGAGGGTCACACCTCCGGGGGTTCGAATCCCTCTTTCTCCGCAAATAGCCTTGTAATCATCTGATTTACAAGGCTTTGTTTTTTAGGTTGACAGTATCGTTGACAATTCTTCTTGTTTTAGGTGTAATTTAGTTAGTTTTTACAACGCAATAAATAAGATTCTTTATTCTTCAAAATAATCTAAGTCTATTTTTTTTATTTCTATAGTTTCTGAAATTTGAACACCAAGATTGTACTCTATGGCTAGTTCTGTTAATTCCTTACCATCAATTAATACAATCTTTTGTTGTTTGCTATCTAGAGCAGTTTGTATAGCACTTGATGAAAATCTACTTGTTGTTAAAAACACACCCTTATTTACACCTTGCAAAGCAAGAGAACCGATAAAGTTTCTTATCTCGGGTGAGCCTACAGTATTATTTGTAAAACGTTTGGCTTGAATATAGACATTTTCTAGCCCTAATCTATCTTGAGAAATTATACCATCTATACCTTGGTCACCTGTTTGTCCTGTGTGTTGTGAAGCATCTTGATTAAAATCACCATAACCCATTTTTTGCAATAATTGAATTACAAATCGTTCAAAATATTGAAATGAATTTTCCTTTAGCTTATCTAATAATTCAGAAGCTAATTCATTGTTAAGTTCTTCAATTGTAGTCGCTAAAATCTCTTCGGGTGTTTGTTCATCAGTCCCTGCTTGAATGGTCGCTTTAATTTTATCATTACTACTAAAGGTTTTTCGCCATTCTTGATAATCTGGAAACTGTTCCAGTTGCTTCATTCTTAATGTAGTTGGATTGGTTTCTAAAAAGCTTTTACCCATTTCAGTAATTTGATATACACCTCTATCTGGGTACTTTATTAATCCTGCCTTTTTAAGATAACTGCGTGTCCAACCAACACGATTTCTAAACAAACCCATCTGTTTACTAGGCACTTGAATTTTAAGATGTTCTTCTGTAAGTCCAAAGTGTTTTGTTAATGTACGCATTACTTCGTTAAGTGTCCATTGCTTACCATCTGACAAAAGTTTTAACATTGGTAGCATTATGCTTTGAAAATCTGGTATATCTTGTTTTATATCTGACATAATTTATTTTTTCATTTCTATTTTTAAATATACTTGCATCGAGCTAATAAAAGTGTTTGAAAATTCTTTATATAAAGAACAGGAACGACGATTAAAAGTATATTCAATTTTAAAGTTCTTATAGAACTCGATATTATCACTTACAATGCTTTTTATTTCATTGAGTAATTTACTTTCTGCCAACTCAAAAACTTCAATACCTTGACGTTCTGTAAATTTTTGCTTTGGCTTCAATAACACCCATATTAATTGACCACAATTGGTTTCATTAATTTGATTTAAATCTGTTTCTGGTGTATTGTATCCTATGATTAAATCGTGACCACAAATGTGTGTTTCTATTTGATTTTTCATTTTAACTGTTTTCCACAATTTCAATTTCTTCTTCATTTAGCCCATATAACTCATAAACCATAGCATCAATTTCTTTATCTGTTTGGTTAATTTGGTTTTGAAGTTCTTGAGCTTTTTGTTTGTTTTCTTCAAAGAGGTCTAACCACTCAAACTCATCTTTTTTTGTTAGAGTTTCTATTTGTTGCAAACCTTCTTTTATAAGCTCCTTATTTGCTGTTTTAATAGCTTTATTCAATTCTTTGATAAAGTCTCCAAAATCTAATTCATACCAATTTTGTAATTTTTTTGTAAGTTTTTCTAATTGGAATTTTTGCTGAATATAAGTTTGAGTTTTTAGGATGGTTAAATTAAAATTAGAATAAATATCTGTTATAAGTAAAACCTTGCTTTTAATTAATTCAATAGTATTATTATCGGGTATTTTTATAGGTAAATTTTTTAATTCGTTCACTTTAATTTTTGGAAACAAATCATCTTCTTCTGAATAAAATTTTCTAAAATAAAAACCATAAAGACGACTATTTATAAGACCTAAAAAAAACTCTAAAGGATACTCATTTTTATTTGGGTATTGAGTACAAATATATAGTGATTGGTCTGCATAATACTTGTCCTCATCCAAAACTGCAAAAAAATAGTCACCTGTAATTTGTCTTAAAAGTATTTTTGGTTGTTCAAAATAATGAATTGACTTAGGAGACATTAGCCATTTACCCCATTTAACATAACTTTTCTCCCATTCTAGCTGATATCGTTTTACTCCTTTACCCTTAAGTTCTTTCTTGTAATTTTCACTTAACTTAATTTCTGAATGATATATTTTATTTTTTACATCATCTTTTGTTAATGGTAAACCTATTTCATTAATACCATAACCAGCTTGATATGGTTTTATACCATTTGAAATGTCTAATATATCTGAAAAAACGTACTCAGATTTTTGTACCTTTTTAACAATTATATCAATATTTTTATTTGAAGCAAATGACATTATATTATTGTTACTATTTATCCAATCTAATTGCTTAAATGAATATAGCTCGTCCAATTCTTGACCTACATATACTTCATTAGAATAAGAATTATTACGAATTATTAAAATTGAAGTTTCCACATTTGCATCTTCAAAAATTATTTTTTTATTAAAATTTATTAAAATCTCAATATTTTTTTCGAGCAAACATTTTCTTAATGACATTGCATATTTATTCGATAACCAAGCATTTGGAATAATAAAACCTACATAACCATTAATTTTTACAATTTCATTTAAACTTTTTTCAGTGAATAAATAATAAACTTCAGAATGTCCAATAACAGTTTTATATCTTTTTCTAAAATATTCGATTTGCTTAGCGTCTATTTTTGCTCCATATGGCGGATTCCCAATAATCACATCAAAACCACCATCTTCAAATACTTTAGGAAATTGAGCTTCCCAATTAAAGGCTTTATCTCCTGCAACTACTTTGCTATCAATTAATGAGTTACCGCATTTAATATTTGAGCTTAAATCGTTTAATTTTCGTCTTGGTTGCGCTGTTCTTAGCCACAAAGATAATTTTGCAATTTCTACAGATTCTTCGTTGAGGTCAACACCATAGATATTATTTTCTAAAATGGTATTTTCAATATCTGGAAACTGTAAACCACCTCCCAAAACTTTGGTTTTAAGCTCGTCTATATAGGTGTGTTCTTTTATCAAAAAATCTAAGGCTTGATTTAAAAATGCACCAGAACCACACGCAGGGTCACAAATGGTCAACCTCAGCAACCAATCTCTATAAGTATCTAATGTTTCTACTAATTTTTCAATAGTAGCCTTGTTTCGATTCTTACGACCTTTAAAATACTCCTCTTCTTTAAATCCTAGTTCTGTTTTCTTTTCCTCGCAAAGTTTACCAACTGTATTTTCAACAATATATTTAGTGATGTATTTAGGTGTATAGAACACACCATCTTTTTTTCGTTTGCTTTTTTGTTTATCAAAATCACCACCTTCAATCTCAGCATTTACACTCTCTATCTCATTGAGTGAGTTTTCAAAAATATGTCCTAAAATGTTAACATCTACTTGGCTTTCAAAATCATAATTGGCTAATTGATATGTATATTTATATAGTAAATCACTATCAATTTCTAAATTATCTAAAACAGAATCCTCTTTAAACAATCCTCCATTATAGGCATATATTTCGGCTCTATTTGTTGTGCCTTGTCTACCAATATCTAAAAACATAAAATATTGCTTAAAAAGGTCGTAAAGTGGTCTATCATCACCAAAATCAATATCAGCTTTCCATTTGTCTAATATTTGCGCTGTACTGTTTGGAGGTAACAATCCTCTATCTTCAGCAAAGAAGATAAAAAGAAACCTATCAATTAGCTTTTGGGATTTTTTGAATAAGGTGAGTTTTACATTTTTTTCTAAGCGTGTTATTTCTATTTTTTGCTCTTCACTTAGATTATCCGTTGAGGTCGATTGACTGTAGGCTATTTTAAGACGTTTTGCGTTACGTTTAACTAAATCTCGATACAACTCACGTTTAAAGAGTGAATAGTCTTTATAAAACTGTTTTGTGATTTGCTCCTCCTCTACAATTGAAGCTTCTTTTATCTCTAAGGGAATATGATTTAAAATATTATCTTTTTGTAAGCATAAATACAATAATTCAAAACGCTCCTGTGTTAACTCAAAGAGGTTAAACTCTTCAAACTCGGTTGCATCATTTATATAAAATCTTAGTTTTTCAAAATTAGATGTAATCACATAAACACATTCTTTTTGATTTGCTTTATAATCAAACGCTTGTTTTCTTATGCTCTCTAAATCTTTGGTATTTGTGCCTTTTAACTCTATAACACCAATAGCATTATCATTGAGTAAAATTGCACCATCTGATTTTCGTGAGTTGGTTTCGTTTTTATACTCAGCTACTAGGTTAAAGTTTGCTTTAGGCTTTAATGTATAATCTAAGATATTTACAAAGAGTTCTGTTAGAAATATACCTTGATACTCCTCTTCTTTAGATGCTCGTATATTATCTTGAATGATAGGGTTTAGAAAGTATTTAGAGTACTTTTTATAAGCTTTATTGACAATGTCCTTATCCTGTAACTTAAGATGATTTTTGAGTACTGAAACTTGATATAACGCCATGTAATAGGTTTCTTTTATTCTCTAAAAATAAGAATTTATCGCACCTATTAAGAGTTGAGTAAAAATTTAATTTCCTAACTACACTAAATAAAGTTTAAAACCTTAAGCTTTAATATGTTTATGATAAGGAATGTTCTATCATGTAAAGCATTAATGAGCTAGGCTGTAAACCTCTAGTAAGTTTGTTAATTTGCTTTTTATAGCCTTCAACCTTCATATATAAACCTCTTTTGTATTCTGCGCTTAAACCGTCCTTAATACGCTCCATTTCATCTATGCGACTCTCTAAAGTAATGATGTTGAACAGCCTTTTATGTTCATCAAGATTAAGATGAGGTTGACCCTGTGTTTTTAGTAGTTCTGAATAGTAGTTCGTGTATTCCATAACACAAAAATAATAGCTAACCGATTCTTTGATTGCTATTAATTGTAGTTTGTTAATAAGTCAATTGAGCAATTAAAACAATGTTTTATCTATACTAGTCTTGAGAAGATAATCAAGGCTTTTGTCCAATTCGTAATCGGTTAAATAGTTTCCTGTAGAGGTATCAACCCAATCCATATCTTCAATGCGATATCTCCAAACATGATAATTAGAAATAACTTGAGTTGTATCTGTTTTATATGCCTGTTTAGGCAATGTAAAACCAAAGCTTTTAAATATTTGGTGATTGTCAATTGCCTTATAAATTGTATGCAATCCTTTTGCATATATACTTAGTCCCTTCAAATCTCCTCGCTTTCGTTTTCTTTTATTGTTTGGATCGGGTTCACTAAGCATTTTTACACTATATTTTATGACTTCCATTAATCCGCTTTCCACGTTTTCAATTATTCTAACATCTTGCGCTCTATCTGAAGCCATATAACTATTTTTATTCCATTCTTTTTTCCATTCCTGTTTTAGATATAGTGCAGTTTGTCTATTTGGTGTGATGATATGAAAGTGCGGATTGTACCATTGTTTAACTGCATTAAAATTACATTCTAATGACTTTAAGCCCATTATCTTCATTGCATTTCTCCTTTTGTGTCTTTTATTGCATCTGTCCTTTATTCTGGTGAAGGATTTAACCATATCATCAATTCTCTTATTTAATTGATTTGCTCTAACGGTTTTTAATGTTAAAGTCAAAAGATGTGGCTCTTCCCATTTTAAAAGCTCTTCATAATATTTATTCAATAACTCTGCTTTTCTAATTCCGCAACACGTAGCACACCATCTATTTCGGCATAAGTCCGTATAAAATTTATCTTTATATCCGATTAGTTTGGTTTGACAATGGAAACTATTCCAATATCGTTTTGACCAATCGACCTCATCGGATTCTTTTGCAATATCAACAAGAGCAAGTACAAGAGCGTTTGTTATGACCTTTTTATTCGCTCTCTTTAAAAGTGATGGATTGTTAATTAAATCTGTACCAACGCCATTAATAATAATACTTTGCGACTTTTTATCAAATTTGGCTGTCCTACTTTGTCCTAATGTATAAATCTCTTACCTTTTCTAATCGCTCATTCTTACTCAAATCATATTCAAATATTTCCTTTACCTGCTGTAAGGTTAATGCGACCTCATCGGTTTGTTGAGGTTTTGGTGCTTTGAATTTTTGAAAGTCCGCTTTGTAAGTGTGGTTATTCTCTAAAGCCCAATACAAGAAAGTTTTAAGTAATCCTACATTTCTTCTTAGTGTATTTGCCGATTGTGGTTTTTCTCTCTCATTAATACAATAATTAATAAATGCATTATAAAAGCTTTTATTTATTTGATTGAAGTGTATCTTCTTATTCCTGTGTTGTTGGAAATCAAATAGCAACTTTTTATTATACTCATAGCGCTTAATAGTAGTTTGTGAATTTGCTTCTTCGGTATAATCATTCCTTTTTTCATTTAGAAATATATCGTAAACTTCAAAAAACTTACTTGAGATTGATTTTGTACGCTTAAACTCAACGTTAAAATCATCTTTAATATCCGATATAATAATATCTCTATTTGACAATTTGTAATTCTGGATAATATCTGAAAAGAAGTTTGAATAACGGTCTAATTGTCGCTTCAACGCCCTGTGTTTATTGGCTAAATCAGTCCTTCCGTTGAGGTTTTTAGGCTGTCTATTTTCAAAATCCCATTCTTCTGGGTGTATTGATTCACCTGTAGAGTAGACAAATTTACGTCCTTCATCTTTAAAATATGCTGAAAACAGAATAAGGGTTTCCTTATCTGCATTGGGTTCTTTAAGATTAAATGTACTTCTCATAACTTATTATTAGTTGACAGAATCGTTGACAGTAAAGTTATGTTTTAATAGTATTCATGAACTATATTTATATATACAAATTATATTAAGTTATTAACAAACAGCATTTTAAGTCAAATAAGAAATATTAACATATAAAAGGTTCAAATACCTCTTTCTCCGCAAAAGAAACCCGCAACTTTCGTTGCGGGTTTTGTATTTTTAGGACGTGTTAAAAGCTTGCTTTTATAAGCGACGTGAAAATACAAAACCTAACAAACGCAGTTTGTTTGAGGTTTCATGCTTGCCCAGGATTACGTTTTGGGGATCACGGCAGTAATCCATTCTGAAATTCTTATTATTATTTATAAATGAATTAAAATAAAAAGGTAAATCACAAACGCAGTTTGTTTGAGGTTTCATGCTTGCCCAGGATTACGTTTTAGGGATCACGGCAGTAATCCATTCTGAAATTCTAATTGTATTTATACATAAAATAAAAAAGGTAAACTACAAACGCAGTTTGTTGCGGTTTTATGCTTGGCCAGGATTACGTTTTAGGGATCACGGCAGTAATCCCTTTTACCTGTTTATATACTTTTTTATAATTACCGTTTCTTTCCTATCCTTTTTTCATCGATAAAAAAGGATACAAAAAATCTAGGCTGAACTTATTGTTCTTGAAAACCTAACGAACAGACTTAATCATGCGCATCGCAATCGCTACGCTAGGCGATGCTCCTCTTTCCACCCCACGTCTGTTCTTGGTTTTACTTCGAACAACAACTGATGCCGTTCGTTTATTTGATATTGATGTTTCGTTAGTTCTGAGATCTATTTAGAGCTTTATTGTAAGCTGCGCGTGATTGAAGGATTTACAATCCCTTCTCAAATTCATAGTATTCTTGTAAATAAATTGACATAAACATTCAAAACCAAACAAACGCTAGTTTGTTGCGGTTTTATGCTTGGCCAGGATTGCGTTTTAGCGATCACGGCAGTAATCCCTCTTTCTCCGCAAAAAGCCTTGTAATCATTTGGTTTACATGGCTTTATTTTTTTGGTTGACAATATCGTTGACCGAAACTACTTCTTTACAACCAATTTGAAAATATTGACAAGTAAAATTACTTTAGTTTCAGCCATTGAACCGCTATTTTTTATATACGTGTTTGTACACTGACTTTTTTCTATGCAGATTGTCATTTAGCGTAGGCAAAGACATGCTCTTTTGCAATTTTGGACTTGTGTGTTGGCTTATTTCAGATATATTTCGTCTTTCACATAACTTGCGTTTAGCCAAAAACAATGTTTTGTATATTCAGTCAAACCTGTTAATTTATCAGCTACTGGTAATTCATAAGTATCTGCCGCATTTCTTGCGTGTGGTCTCACGTGACTAATTCTGTTTTCAGTTTTCTTTGGGAAATAAGTTTTTCTTACACCTTTTGCAGTTACTTCTTTTACGATTTCTCCATTGGAAACCGTTTTTACCATTTCTTGCCAAACATTTTTTGCTTCTACAATATCAGAGTAGGGCATATTCCAAAACTTTACTTTTCTTAAAATCAAATTTTCTCCCTCAAATTGATAAAACACGAAGAAAAATTTGCTTTCCAAAATGTTCTTAAAATCTGAATCTTCCCAATCCTTTTCTACAAGTTCCTGATATTCAAATGTAGGAAACGAAATATCTTCTTTTGGTAAATCATTTTCTTTAAGTCGAATAGTTTTGACTTGAATATCGGCTTTTTCAAATTCCTCAATTTTTTGACCAAGTTCAAGTCCAAGAATTGCATTTGTAAGATTTGCAAAATAGCTTTTGGCTTTTTGATTTAATTCTAAATCTAATTCTTTTTCAATTTGTTCCGCGGATTTTCCGTAAAATGGATGAAATTTTTGAATGACTATTTCTTCTATTGAGCGTATTTTTTCTAAAATTTCAGGTCGTTCAATTATTTTTCCATAAACAGCACTTTCCTCTTGAGCAATATTTGCAATTATGTGATTTACATAACCTTGTTTTAAAGAATAGGCTCTTTGTTTCGCTTTTTCTTCATTAAAGGGTTGATCCCTGAACGATTTTAAAGCAGTTGAGCCTTTAGTACAAGCACCAAGATAGAAAGTGTCTCCTTCTGATAATTCGTGAGCTTTTCCGTCTTTAATCTTTTGATTTATAATTTCCCAATCTTGCTTTATGATTTTTAAATCTTCGTTCGGATATTGCCAGCCGTCAACTAACTTTATTAAGTAGTCAAGTAAATCTAAATCCCTGTCGTGTAGATAGAAAACTAAAAGTAAATGTGCGTTTTTTTTCCAAAATGAACTAGTTTCAAACTCTTCTTTGTGAACTTGTAAATAGTTTATGATATTTAAAACGAGTCTCTCTTTTGAACGATATTCTCCATTTTTTAAAGTTTTTAATGGACTAGATTTTAGTTCAATTCTAGCTTCTTTAAAATCAGGTTCTGTATCAGAATTGGGTTCGTAACCAAAATAGAATTTCTCTAAAATCTGACCAAAATTTCCCTTTCCTTTATAACCGTGTTTTTCAATTTCAACTCCACAAGCTTGTCTTAACGTTTGATTTTTAAGTAGTTTTGCAAACTCAATTATTGAATTTGGCGAGTTAATTTCAAAATTCCTTTCGTTATTCATTTGGTGTAATATCTGTGAAGTCTAATAAATTATTCTCTTCGTTGAATCTGTACTGAATTAATTTTACGTTTTTCCATTCTGTAGAAACAGATGGTCTTACACCTTTTATAAACTTACGCTCAACATTTTCAAGGAAAGTATCTAATGCGTCTTGTGTGTAACTAAAACCAAGCATAAACGCTTTTATCATACTGTAATCACCATAAGCATAATCGTTTTTTACCCAATCAACATATTTCATTAATTGTAATATATCTTGCGAATTAATTTCATCTTTCTTAATTTCTACTACCAAATAATCTGAAATCGTTGGTTTTTGATCTTGGATATATTTGTAACCAAAAACATCCATTTTGTCCATATAGTCAACAGGTTTAAACGGTGAAGCAATAACTTGATGAGTAATATAATCCCAAGATCCAAAAATATTTATTGTATTTTCTGAATTATTGGTAATCTGGTATATTAGAGATGCTTCAATAGCCATTTCGTGTCTTAAGCTTCCATTTTCGTTATTTATAGTGTTTAAAAACGGAGCTATGTTTAGCTGGTAATCAAGATTATTATTTGTTTTTTCTCTTATTCTATCGTGACTAATCTGGTAATTACTTTCAAAGGTATTATCGTTATTAGGATTGTTTATTGCAACAATATTTCTTCTTAAAATGATATCTTTAAAGGCTTGATTTTCAGTATCTGAAAATTTAATAAAGCTTAATTTCCAAAAAACTCTTAAAATTTTGAATTTTTCTGGAGCAGATGATAATGTTTCATCCATATCAATTCCATTTTGGAAAAAAAATGGAAAAGGTTCAAATGTGCATATGAAGCGATTATTTATACTGTTTCCTCCATTATCATATAATAAGGAATCTTGGATTTCATTGTAGTTTTGATTTACAGGAAGATTTGAATTAGGATAGTTAAGAAATTTACAAGAACCATTAATATTAACTAATCTTCCTATACCATATATTTTTCTATCTATAAAGAAGTACACGTTGTCGCCTTCTTTCATAGAAATATAATCAGCTAAAGTTCCTTCTTGTTGCTTATTCCAAATCCCGTTAGGTGAAGACATTATAGTGGAATAAGTTCCTGTTTCTAGACAATGATTGAGAGCATCAAAATCGGGTTTACCATTTGCCTTTTTACCAATACCAAATAAATATCCTGCCACTATGAATTTATCTGTTTATAAAGTTCTTGTCCAATTTTTTCAATTACACCGACAACTAAAGCATTTCCCATAAAAAATGCACGTTTCGTGTCAGTAATTCCATCGAGTTTAGTGTGATTATCTGGAAACATATTTAGTCTTTCTAACTCAATTGGTGTTAATCTTCGTAAACCTCTATCAGAAACAACAACGTGTTTGAATCTTGAAGGTGATTTTCCACCTTCTCCTGTTATTATTGTTCTTGAAGCATTATCTAGAGCGTCTGGATAAATCATTCCTCCCTCACTATAATTGTATTCAAAACCTTCTTTTGTTTTTCTTTTTTCTTTTTTAGCACCTTTCAAATATTCCCATTTTGGTTTGTCATTTTCATCAATGAAAAATTCAGGTGTTACCTCTCCATTTTGTAATACGTCTGCTAAAACAGTTTTCTTTCCATCATAATTTGGCTCTGTTTTAGTTGTGTAAACTTTACCTTTTACTAGTAAACCTGTATTTTGAAAAGGCGATAATTTTCCATCTATATTGAAATTGTTGGTTATTTCTACTAAATCTCCTTTTAATTCAACTTCTTGAATTGAATTTGTTTTTGAAACAGGAAAAGCATTTGCAATTGTTCCTTCTTCTGTTAGCCAATTTATTTTATTTGATTTTTGAAGTCTTTTATAAACGTCAGTTGATTTGTAATAACCTATAAAGAAAACTCGTCTTCTACGTTGTGGCATTCCATATTCAGCTGCATTTATAACTCGCCATTCAACTGCATAACCTAAATCATTTAAACTTTGTAACATAACAGCAAAATCACGACCTCTTTGTTTTGCTGGTGACTTTAAAAGTCTATCAACATTTTCTAAAAAAAGATATTTTGGCTTGTTCTTTTTATTCTCTAAAATTTTGTGAATTGACCACCAAAGAACACCTTTTTTACCTTTTAAACCTTTTGAATTATGTAATGTAGTAGCAACAGAATAATCTTGACATGGAAAACCGCCAACTAATAAATCGTGGTCTGGAATTTCTTCTACATTTCTTGTTACAATATTGTTTATATCTTCGTTAGAATGATTTTCTTTTCCAAAACGAGCTTCATAAACCAATGATGCGTGTTGCGTTTTGGTTGAAGGTTCCCATTGATTACTCCAAACAACTTCGTAATTGCTTTTCTCAAGTCCAAGACGAAACCCTCCAACTCCTGCAAATAATTCCGCAACTTTCATTTTCTTATTTTCCATTTTCTTGAGCTTTATAATAGTTAATTTTCTCTTCTGCTACTTTTAATATTTCGGAAGTCGATTTCGTGTATTTTAGTTCGTCAGCTATTTTTTCCGAATACCAATTTATGATAAGTTCATTTTCGGGAAGTCCGTAAAACTTTGCAAGTCTTACAATTTGTTCCATTGTCGGTTTTCTTTCGTTTTTCTCGAATTTACTTATTAAAGATTGGTCAATATCTACTTCAGCCGCAACTTTTCGTAGTATCAATTCTTTTTCTTCTCTAGCACATTTTAAAGTGTCGCCTAATGTTTTCATTGGTCATAATAGTTTTAGACAAATATTGTCCAAATTTATAAAAACAATTTTTAATTCCAAGTTTTATTTCGGTTTATTTAAAGTGTTGTAAATTTTAGCTCTTTTGGTTATTAGAGTTAAGTACAAAAGATGTGGCTCTTCTCACTTTTTAAGCTCATCATAGTTCTTGTGTAATAATTATGCTCTTCTAATTCCGCAACAAGTAGCACACCGTCTATTTCTGCAATAATAGTATAAAATTTATCTTAATAGCTTGTAAGCTTAGATTGACAAAGATACGTATTCCAATAACGCTTTGCCCAATCGACCTAATCGGATTCTTTAGCTATATCAACTAAAGCAAGACTAAGGCATTCGTTATGACCTTTTTATTTGCCCTCTTCAAAAGTGATGGATTCTCAATTAAATCGGTGCCAACACCACCAATAACAATTCTTTGAGACGTTTTATCAAATTGAACTGTCATACTTTGTCCTAATGTATAAAGATTACTATATATTCAAAATTATTAATTGACTTTTAATTCACGCATTAATTTAATTTTAATAGAAGCTCTTCTTGCCTCAAAAAATTGAACAAAATCTTCAAGCTCAAGAGAAACATCTGTAGGGATATGATGTTGTAATATAAATGTACGCTTATCTTCAGCATTTGGATAAACTTCATCTAACCATGATTCAAAGGGCTTATTATTTTTCTCTGTATTTTCATTGGCCTGTAATAATTGAAGATTAGGTAAGGTATTAAATCTAGACTGAAATTCTTGAATCTGTTCTGCATTAGTAAATCCAAGTCTATTTAGTTTTCTTGTTGAAAAGTATGATTTTGGATGTATATGATCTTGATGATATTTAAAATTCCAATTTAATGATGGATACAATAAAACCAATGCGGAAAATGTTTGTGCTTTTCCATAATTCAATTCTAAAATACTTTCAATATCGTCTTCTGTAAACGATATTGATTTTCTTCGACCTTTGTAATAATTTATAATCTCTGTTAAAGGGAAATGACCTTTATGCTCATTAATCAATTTTCTCATTACAGGATAAATTGAATCTGGTTGACCACCAAAGGTTCCTTTAATTAAAACACGAGCTAGCCATTCTTTTATTTGAAGTCTATCCTGTTGTCTCGATTGAGAATGAAGAATGGTATTTTCAAATTCATTCTTATATATAAAATAAGCTATAGGAATAACCGTGTTAGTTGCTGGTAAATTATCTCTGCTATAACCTAGTTTGCTTACGAGTTCTACAGCTCTTTTAACAGAGACTGAAATGCCATTCCATTTGTTTTCAATAATAGCCATATTGGCTTTAGTGAAATTATCTACTTTAAATTTTATGTCATTCAAATCAGCAAGAACTAAGCAACTTTTTAGAACAAAATCTTTATTAAATTTAAAACCGTCTCCAATTGAATTTATTTCATCAACAAATTGATGGATTACTTCTCTCGCGTCTTTTTCTTCCCATTGAGCAGTAGCTATTGAAAGTAATAAATCTGAATAACTAAGTTTAGTACCACCACTGTTTATTCTAATAAAGATTTGTAGCACTTTGTCCAATTCTTCACTTTCTTCTAAATAAAAACTGATTGTACCTTTTTGATGTATAACATTTTGAAATTTTGATAGAGTATCCAGTGCAAAACTTGATTGCTCTTTTGTGTATTTAGCAGTATTCATTAAATCATTTTGAATAGCGTATTGCATTACAGAAGAACTATCTTCCATTGACATAATGTTACTTGCTTCAAACCAAAAGACATTTTCATCGTCTTCGTAATCATTTAACTCTTTTTCAGTTAAAAAACGAAAATCATATTTCAAATCTGCATCTTCAGCTTCAGCAAATAAATCAAGATACATTTTCTTATCGGGAAAAGCATGTGGACTGTCCCATCTGTAGTATGGTGCTTTTTCAGATATACTTCCAGCAAGTGCAATATACAAAGAGGTCATTCGCTGCTGTCCATCTAACAGAGCAATTATATCCTCATCACCGAAAAGATCAGCCTTAATATTATGACGATTATTTTTTTCATGATAATTTCTTAAAAACTCATAGAATTGAAAATCCTTAGTTTTTTCTTTTGATAATTTCCAAAATAGAAAAGTACTTATTGGATAATCTCGCATTAGTGAATCAAAAAGACGTTCTATTTGCCATGTATCCCAAACAAATTCTCGCTGGATTGACGGAAGCAAATATTTCTTACGCCTGATATTATCAATTGCCTTCTTTATGGTTATGGGCGTTTCGTATGCCATTTATATAAACTCTTTTAAAATGTTCTTAAACTTTTCTTCTGCTTTTTGGTTTTCTGCCCAAGCGTTTTCTCAATCTGAAAGTGCTTCTTCCTAACTTCGTACTATTAAGATCTAAATCTTCAAAGAGTTTGTTGAAATCATCTTCACTCTCTGTACCCATCTTACTTTGCTCGATACTGTTTAAAATGCTTTCCAAATCGCCCAAAATAAAATTACTTTCATTTTCGGTATTGGCATTGCCTTTTTTGGCTATAAAGCTGAACAACTCTTCTGGTTTTAAAAAGTAGCCTAATTTAAGTAAGGACTCTTCCCTAATGGCCTCTAAATCGTCTGGGTTGGTCACCAACAAGTAATCCTTAACCGTTTCGGTTTCCAGTAATTGATTGGCATATAGGTATTGTTTTTCGGAAAGGTATTTATAAAAAATAAAGCCTAGAATGTAATCTCTGAACTCATCGGCATCCATTTTACCGCGAAGTTCGTTGGCAATATTCCATAGTTGTTGCTCTAACAGTTTCTTTTGTTCTTCTGACATTCAATAATGATTATAAATTATAGGGAGAATATAAGCTTCTCAAATATAGAAAAACAAATCTTAACAAGCTGTTATTGGTGTTGTTTTCTATAATTGCATTTAAAAACAAAGACATATCAAAAATGGATAAGCTTGATCCGCAAACAAGTACAATACTTGAAACAGCAAAAACCACAGAAGATTAGTCTATGGTTTTTGTTATTGAAACACGATTTTCAATCCTCCTCCCGAAACCGTCGCATCTTTCCGGTAATCTCTTCTATAGCAATAAGAAACACGATGGGTAAATCATCCTTGTAAATTTTACTCGAAAACTCCTTGATAAAATCCAACTTGCGATGCTCTTTTCTGATGATTAAATCTTTAACACCCAATGAAAAATCATGCAAATAGGATTTCGCTTCGCTTCCAGACAATTCCTTGTAGGTCCCATGTACCAACACAGAATCCCAGTGATTCACCGATGTGATGTCTGAGACTTCCATACACACCTTATTCGCTTTTCTCATGGCAGTGATCTTATGGCCTTCCGAAGAATAACCAATTACCGCATGAACACGCTCATCATAAAAATAAGTAATGGGCGCAATAAAAGGTTCTGAATGATAAATATAAGCGAGATGACCGATATAGTTATTCGACAATACTCGTAGACTTTCCTCAGTGGTTAAATTTCTTCTCATGATGTTCTTATTTTCTGGTGACACTTGTGATGGTCATGCTTTTTTCAATTGGCACATACCCATCGCAATCATGACCTTAAGGTAGCTATTTTAAAACATAGGAACTATGACAATCGTCAGTTAATTCACTTATTTCTGTTTTAGTTTACCTGAGATCTAACGACTGTTAATTTTCTTAAAATCTGATATATATCATAGTTTATTCTTGTGTATGGACCTAACTTTAATAACAAAGTTGATGTATCATGAAACACATTCTTATTCCAACAGATTTTTCAAATAACGCGATGAATGCCATCCGTTATGCTTTAGAACTTTTCAAATACGAAAAGACGCATTTTTACATCTTGCATACCTATCAAGATGAGGTCTACAACGCAATTGAATTATTAGAATCCCACGATTTCGAAACCGTTGTTAGTACGCATGAAAAGACGTGTCACGTGAAGTTACAACAGGTATTAAAAACTTTAGAAAAGGCGTATCCCAATCCGAGACACCAATATGCGGTGATGTCGGCATATAATAGTCTTGTTGATGAAATTGACCTTATCACGGAAGGCAAAAATATCGACTTAATTATTATGGGAACCAAAGGCATTACCAATGATAAATCATTGACTTTTGGAAGTAATACCGTAAAGGTAATGCGCTATGTGAGTTGTCCTGTGCTTTCGATTCCTGAAGGGTACGAATACACACAACCCAAAAAAGTGTTGTTTCCAACCAATTATATGCTTCCGTATACACGACGAGAGTTAAAGCTACTGAAAGAAATGACCGTGCCTTATCGCTCTGTGATTGAGATGCTTTATATATCAAAAAGCGAACATTTATCGCGACGACAAGAAGACAACAAAGAATTTTTGACGCTGGAGTTAGCCGATCTTCAAGTCCATTTTAAAACCGAAGCTCACACAAATATCATCAATGGGATATTCTCATATGTCAAAAAACAGCATATCGATCTGTTGGTCATGGTCAATACCAGACATTCTTTTCTTGAACATCTATTATTTCAATCCACCGTTGATGAAATGTCCTTAAATCTGGACATTCCATTTTTAGCGATGCAAAATATAAAGCGGAACAACACCTAACAACTTTAAAAACACAGTACGATGAAACGCATATTGCTACCCACCGATTTTTCAGATAACTCATGGAACGCTATCAGTTACGCGCTTCAGTTATTCAAAGACCAAACTTGTTTGTTTACCCTGTTGCATACCTACACACCAGCCATCTACCAATTGGAAGCGGCACAATTGGGTGTGGCTCCTATTGGCTTAGAAAATGCTATGGAAGAAAGCTCGAGAAATGGCTTGAATACATTACAAAAGCGTATCGATAAAACCTTTAAGAATGCCAAGCATACCTTTTCTCATATCGCTGCCTTTAATACGCTCACTGCCGAGATCGAAGCGCTTTACCAAGGTGGTGTTATGGATTTAATTATTATGGGAACACAGGGCGCCTCTGGTATACAGGAAATTTTATTCGGTTCCAATACGGTGCATGTGATTAAAAACACTAAATGTCCGTTACTGGCTATTCCTAGTGGCTTTAGCTATGAAGCACCTCATGAACTATTGTTTCCGTCCGACTTTCAAATTAATTTTGAAGACCGTCATATCCAACCCATCACAGACCTAGCCAATCACTTTCATGCGCGTGTGAATATTTTACATATTTCCTACGGAAATGCGCTTTCCGAAGTGCAACTAAAGAACAAGAACAAACTGGAAACTTATTTTGAAAAAACGGCTCACCTCTTTCACAATGTAACGAATACGGATGTTCCGGATGCCATCAATAGTTTTCAATTAAAATCACGTATTAATTTACTCGTGATGATCAACAATAAACATTCGTTTTTTGAAAATCTGTTTTTTAAATCCACCATCAACCATATAGGCTTTCATTTAAACATTCCGTTTTTAGTCATTCCTTCCACATGATATATGCGCAATGACTTGCTAACAACACAAATTCTCTAATTATGAAAAAGCACATACTTCTACCAACTGATTTTTCTGATAATGCCTGGAGTGCCATTGTTTATGCGCTAAAGTTATTCAAGGACGAATCCTGTACCTTCTATTTGTTACATGCTGCCAATCTGCATCTTTCAGCCATGTCTACTAGCTCCAACACGCATCTGAAAACTATTTTGGATAATGCCGTGACAGAACTTATAGAATTAAAGTCGATGGCAGAAACGGTAAATGGGAATGCCAATCACCAATTTGAAATCATAACGAGCAAGGATCAACTCCTAAAGGCCATAGAAATGGCTGTTAAAACGCATCAGATTGATTTGGTAATTATGGGTACAAAAGGCGCTACTGGTGCTCAAGAGTTTTTCTTCGGAAGTCATACAGTACATGTTTTAACACATCTCAACGATTGTCCGATACTCGTCGTACCTGACGAATTTGATTTTGTACCACCTAAACAGTTGGTATTTCCAACAGACTACAAGCACTTTTTTGGTACCCAAGAATTACATCATTTAAAGCGGTTTGCCGCACTTTACGACAGTAAAATTCGCGTGGTATGTATTCTCGAGGATGGCACCTTGACCGAACTAGAAGCCTACAACAAGTCACAATTAGACAACTATCTCATGAACTACGATCATAGCTTTCATTTTATGCCAAAATATTCAAAAAAGACCAAGGAAATTAACGATTTTATAAAGGCCTTGGACATTGATTTATTGGTGATATTTCGTTACAAGCACCACATGATTGAGCGCATTCTGAAAGAACCTGTGATCAAGAAGATTGGTTTTCAGCCTCTAATTCCATTCCTAGTGATTCCTGAAGCACCCACAAAACCATAATTATGACAGTTCAAGCGATAGATATTATAAAAGCTTCAGGTGAGACCGCAAGGTTTTCAGAAGACAAACTTCGTACGTCTCTTAAAAGAACAGGTGCCGATGCAGCTACGATAAATCACATTATTGAGAAGGTACGTGCCGAATTGTACCAAGGCATTTCCACCAAAGAAATTTATAATAGAGCCTTTGCTTTATTAAAGAAGCAACGAGGTCATCTGGCATCAAAATACAAACTTAAAAAAGCTATTTATGAATTGGGTCCAACCGGATTTCCGTTTGAAAGGTTTATCAGTGCGGTGCTTCGAGCTTCCGGATTTCAAACTGAAGTGAATAAAATCCTACAAGGCAAATGTGTGACACATGAAATTGATGTGATGGCTCACAAAGATCATAGCACAACAATTATTGAATGTAAGTTTCACAGTGAACAAGGACTCAAATGCAATGTTAAAGTTCCCTTATACATTCACTCGCGCTATTTGGATATTAAGAATCATTGGACATCTAAAAACACCCTTGCTCAAGGTTGGGTAGTTACAAACACTAAGTTTACAAAAGATGCTCTGGATTATGGGCAATGTAGCGGACTCTACCTTTTGAGCTGGAATCATCCGAAAGATCACAGCTTGAAAGATCGTATTGATCAATGGCAGCTCTACCCTATTACCGTATCGACCTTACTCACCAAAAGAGAAAAACAATTTCTGCTTGAAAGAGACATTGTGCTTTGTCGTGAATTATTAAAATCACCCTTTTACTTAGACCATTTAGGAGTGTCTAACATCAGAAAAGAACGCATCCTTTCTGAAATCAAACAATTGTGTCATCAATAACTATAACTCATGGATCACTACGCTAAAATAAACTTTTTAGGAGCTTCAGGAACCGTTACAGGATCCAAGTTTCTCGTTGAAACTTCAGAAAAACACATCATGATTGATTGCGGGATGTTCCAAGGATTAAAGGAACTTCGTGAACTCAATTGGAACGATCTCCCTATTAAAGTTCATGAGGTCGATGTGGTGTTACTCACACATGGCCATTTGGACCACGTTGGCTATTTGCCCAGACTGATGAAACAAGGGTTTAAAGGAGCCATCATAGGAACAGCTCCAACCCTAGCCATAGCAGAAATCATTCTTCGAGACAGCGCCAAAATTCAAGAAGAAGAGGCCAACAAAGCCAATAAAGAGCATTACAGTAAACACGAGCCTGCTTTACCCTTTTATACAGTCAAGGAAGCTGAAACGACCATTCAAAAATTTGAAGTCGCTTTGGTCTATTCATGGCATCAACTCTCTGAACATATATCGTATCGCTTCCAGTACAACGGCCATATCATTGGTGCCACCTTCATTGAATTAGATATTAATGGCAAACGCTTGGTGTTTTCAGGGGATGTTGGTCGCAGAAATGATTATCTTCTAGATGACCCAAAATTACCAGAATGGGCCGACTATCTGTTTTTAGAGAGTACCTATGGCAATACATTGCATCCCAACGACGATGTAGAAACCAAGTTAGCCAAGCTCATTCTTGAAACCATTCAAAATAAGGGCAATCTTATCATTCCTAGTTTTGCTGTGGAGCGCTTACAAACGCTGATGTATATCTTATGGAAACTTTATAAGCAGCATAGAATTCCGAATATTCCCATTTTTATCGATAGTCCGATGGGTACAAATGTGCTTCAAGTTTTCAGGCGCTTTCCTAAATGGCACAAACTACCATTAGCCGAATATGAGGCGATGTGTGAGCATGTCAATATAGTGTCATCGTATAAAGAAACCTGGGAAACCATAGACGACAAACGTTCTAAAATCGTGATTGCTGGTAGTGGGATGGTCACAGGCGGACGCGTTCTTACCTATCTTCAGCAGCTTATAGAAGAACCTTCAACAACCGTTCTTTTAGTTGGATATCAAGCTGAAGGTACACGTGGACGACAATTGAAAGAAGGCGCTCATGAAATTCGTTTCTTCGGCAAATACTATCCTGTAAAAGCGCGCATTGAATGTATTGAAAGCTTATCAGCCCATGCCGATCAAAACGATTTATTACACTGGGTAAGTCACCTTAAAAATTTCCCCGAAAAAGTCTTTTTAATTCATGGCGAACCCAACGCTTTGGATGCCCTTCGTGTCAAACTTCAATCAGAATTCCACTGGAACGTTTGTATCCCTAAACTCACCGATGTGGACAAACTACTGTTATGATCTTTTAGCAAGTTACTTTCATATAAAATCCTCTAAATATGATATATATCATTTTAATGCTACAGTATAAAACGTAACTTAGAAGGACTAATGAGGAGGTTCTGAAGACTTTGTTCAAATCAAACGTTGGAAACAAACATCTTCATCAGTAAACACATAAAATCGCAAGCTCATCAACAACTCTATGAAAGTGGGGAACGGTATGAGGGACTGTTCCCTGCTTTTTACTAAAAACAACATCATGAAAACCACAAAAAAACATCAAAAATATACGGAATGGCTGAGTGCTGAAGAGATGCACAGCGCTTCTAAACAATGGTTATCTGAATTAGAATTCATTGAAGATGAGCACCTGTTTTTTAACGACTTGATCACGACGTTTACTTCGGAACTTATTGCGCCAGATAAATTCTCAAAAGGCCGAGAACTTATCGACTTGATATTTCAATCACAAAAACAAAATAACGTCCTTCAAAATGCCGTAAAAACGCATGAGAACGATTTACAAATCATGGTAGATGGCGTAAACCAAATCAAGGAAGAACAGGCTTATATGGAGGAACATTTAGGACTGATTTCATTAATCAATGATTTTCTGAAAGATTATAGAGTTTTAAAACGTGCCTTATTTGATTTAATTAAAACGATAAAAAAAGAAGACAAGCTTAGACATTTGATAAACCGTAAATAACCTTAATTCTCATACCATGAAAACCTTCATCGCCCTATGTTTTGGTCTTTTATTAGTTGGCTGTTCTTCCGTACAACTCACAGATTATTGGAAAAATCCGACGATCGACACTTATGAGCCCTACAAAATTTTGGTTGTTGGTATTACCTCTAATTTTGAAGCAAGACAGCAATTTGAAAGCCAACTTAAAAAGGCCTTCGAACAACGAGGAAGTCAAGCCGCCATGAGTATCAATTATATTAATGAATTTCAGGAGTCTAATGCTATGACCGAAAATCAATTAGATAGCCTAGAAACCAGACTGATTTTGGATGAATTTGATACGATACTCCTAACAAAGATTATTGGTGTTGAAGATAAAATTGTCTACAAGAAAAATTACAGAGGTCGCGACGAAACCTATCGGCGTTTTAAAGAAGAATATCTCATGTACCAAGATATCTTTTATAATCCTGATTATTATGAGGAATATACCATTTACCATGCAGAAACTTCTATGTATTGTATTTGTCCGTCAAAGGAGCGAGAGTTGCTCTGGAAAGGTTATATTAATATCACAGATCCCGTCTCCGTCTATAAAACAACCGAAGATTACAGTAAACTGGTCATGGCAATTTTGGAAGAACAACAGTTGGTACCTCAAACAACCAATTAGCACAAGTCACTAAATGCTATCAAGATACCTCCCTATTTTTGTCATTCTTTCACTCATAGCTGAGATTCTGGGCACTATTGGAGGTTTTGGTTCCTCTGTGTATTTTGTACCTATTGCTAACTTCTTTTTTGATTTTCAATCTGTTTTAGGGATAACGGCGCTCTTCCATTTGTCTAGTAATGTGAGTAAGATTGTCTTATTTAAAAAGGGTTTTGATAAAAGAATCGTATTAACACTCGGTATACCTGCCATCATTTTCGTTTCCATAGGTGCGTATTTCAGCAATTATTTTGACCCGAAAATACTGACCTATATCTTAGGCTTTTTTTTAATTGCTTTGAGCAGCCTTTTTCTCATTTTTAAAACATTGAAAGTGGCGCCTAAAACAAAAAATGCCATGATAGGAGGCGCTTTGTCTGGATTGAGTGCTGGATTATTGGGAACAGGTGGTGCTATAAGAGGGATAACACTAGCTGCGTTTAAAATGACTAAGGATAAATTTATCGCGACCTCAGCCATCATAGATTTAGGCGTGGATTTTAGTAGAACCATTATATATTATTTTAACGGCTACATGCACAAACACGATCTGTATCTAATTCCCATTTTAATTGTGGTGAGTATTATAGGCACATGGATTGGTAAAAAAATCCTAAATAAGGTCTCCCAAGAACAGTTTCGGATGTTTGTGCTCCTCCTCATCTTAGCTATTGGATTGATAAGTATCCTGACGAATTAAAGAACATAACACGTGCTGTCAAGCTAGAACTGGTTATTTATTCATTTGAATATCTCAAGAAAATAGCTGCGTTGTCATTGGTTTAGTGTATTATTCGCCTATCAAACTAAAGGCACCTTTTAATAAAAAGAGGGACTCTGTAGGTAAAGCCTTCTTAAAAGTCACCTCGCTATACCCCTCAAATGTGGCTCCAACGAGCACTTCTACTTGTTCGAACGTATAGACCTCGTTGTCTTGTTTTACCAAAACCAAGGCATAGTTGTGATTATCAATATCTGCAATAGCATCACTAGGTAAAGCGCTTTCTGTTTTAAATCCGGTGATGATTGAGGCATCAACGAACATCCCTGTCAAAAAATTATGTTGGTCTTCATCTTCAATATGACCATGTACTTTAATGGTTCTATTTGACGCTATGGCCGTTCCAACAAGATGTACTTCAGCCTTATAGGTCTCCTGTGAAACCTCAGGAATTTTGAATGAAATAACTTGATCTTTTTTAACCGCCATAATATCTTTTTCAAAGACCGATAGTTCCAGGTGGATGTGCTCATTATCAACGATTTCTAAAATTGAAGTTGCTGGTGACACATAACTCCCTTTCGTGATATGAATTTGAGTGATACTTCCAGAAATAGGTGCATAGATCCTCGCCTCTGAAGTGATTTGACCTGCAATAACTTGGCTAGGTGCTATATGAAGCATCCGTAATTGCTTATCTAAACCTTTATACTTTGCAACAGCCGTTTTATAAGCACTCTCTGCTTTTAAAAAGCTCTTTTGTGATGTAATGTTTTCAGCTTTCATGGTTTTTTGCCTATCGTACTCCGCTTTTAAATACGTGAGTTGCTCATGAATCTCCATATACTCCTGTTGTAGGGTCACAAATTCAGGGTTTTCCAAAGTCACCAATAATTGTCCTCTCTTGACAACATTCCCGACCAATAAAGGCGCTTGCTTTATATAACCGCCTCTTGTCGCAGTTACAACTGCCCGATTTTCAGGTGGTACATCAATCATGCCACTGGCTTTTATAGTTGTTGGAAAGTCTTTCTGCTCTATTGGTCCTAGTTGCATTTTTCCATATTCAAATTGCGATTGGGTCACCTCAATTAGTTCTGACTGCTGCAATGGATCCACAGCAACCTCTGTATCTGCAGTTTTTGATGATGTTTCACATCCTAACAATAGCAATGTCAAACTTAAGATACTTGTGATATATAAATGTCGTTTCATAACCTTGTTTTATTTTAAAGAGTTAAGTAATTAATAGCAATAACCGTGTTATTATAATCCTCTAATTTTGTGAGGTAATCCAATTGAATGGTATACGCGCTTTCTAAACTTTGTATGTATTGGTAAAAATCAATTTCGCCATTTCTGAAACTACCATTGGCAGTTTTTAAAATCTCATCGGAAAGTGCCGAACCTTCCTTCTCGTAGTAATCGATTGCCTTCTGTAGTTGCTCTAAGGTCAATTCTAAGGTCTCTCGCTTGGTCTCCAATTGAATTTTATAATTTTCAGAACTAGCTTTAACAACATTTTCTGCCGCTCTAGCCGCTTTAACTTTTGATGAACGGCCACCAAATACTAACGGTATTTTAACTCCAAACTGATAACCATATAGTTGGGTGTTGAGATCGGCATTCGTACCCTGAAAATATTCAAAACTTAAATCAGGTAGTAATTGCTGTTGTTCATAACGCCTTTCTGATGCCCTTAATGCTATACGATTTTCATTAAGTTTTAATTCTGGCAATTCATCAGTTGCTAATCGATTAATGGCAAGTTTTAATTCAGGAATTTGAAGCACCACAATAGAATCCTTTGATTGAACTAAGGCCTTTAATTGCGCATATGCTGCCGTTGCTTCCTTTTGTACCTTATCGTAATTTAGCTGAATGTGTTTTTGTTTGGAAGCCGCCGTAATCTTTTCGAGATAATTGGTTTCACCCAATTCAAATCGCCGACTTGCAATCCTTGAAAAATCACTAAACAAACTGTCTAATCTGCGATATACACGCACTTTTTCCCTAGCAATTTGATAGGTGTAGAATTTTTCGGTCACCAATTGCTTTAGGTGTTTTCTATTAATTTCCAAGGCACTCATACGCAATAAGTGTCTATTTTTCAGCACGCTTTTTTCCGATAAGTAAACCGTCGGAAATCGCATATCTTGTTGTATGCCAAACACTTTTAACGGTTGATTATTAAGGGCTAAATTATTCTCATCATACTGATAATACAATTGTGTTTTATCTAAAAGCGACGCACTGTTTATTAAGGCTTCAGCTTGCGCAACTTCCAGGGTATTGGCGTATAATCCTTGATTATTTTCTTGTGACAAGGCTATTAAATCGTTGAGATCCAACGCACTTGACTCTTGACTGTAACCAGCAAAAGACGCAGCTATTAAGAGAACGCTTAACACGGTTTTCGAAGGACTCGATTTACTAGTTTTCTTGTTGGATCTCTCACTATTAAATAACGCATACAATACTGGCAACACAATCATGGTTAGCAAGGTAGCTGTCACCAAACCTCCAATAACTACTGTTGCCAAAGGACGCTGAACTTCGGCACCAGCGTTGGTAGATACTGCCATAGGCAAAAAGCCTAAAGCTGCTGCTGATGCTGTAAGTAATACGGCTCTTAATCGATCCTTAGTTCCTTGTTTAATTAAGGCTTCCATACTGTCGAATTTTTTATGTTTTAATTCCTTAAAATGCTCAACTAATACAATCCCATTTAATACCGCAATTCCAAACAAAGCAATGAATCCCACTCCTGCAGAAATACTAAATGGCAAGTCCCGTAGCCACAGTAATAAAACACCTCCAACAGCTGCTAAAGGAATCGCAGAAAAAATCATCAAGGCATCTTTTACCGATTTAAATGCAAAGTATAGCAGAATAAAAATCAAAATGAGTGCTATGGGCACAGCAACCATTAACCGTGACTTTGCGCTTTGCAGATTTTCAAATTGACCACCATAAGCAACCGTATACCCAACAGGTAACTTAATCTGTTTATTGATTAAGGCCTTAACATCGTCAACAACCGATTGTAAATCCCGATTTCTTACGTTAACACCTACCACGATTCTTCTACGAGTATCATCTCGAGAAATTTTGGCGGCTCCCTTTTTAACAGAGATATCTGCCAATTCTCTCAACGGAATTTTCCCACCAGCGGGCAGATCCACAAAAAGGTTTTTTATATGGTCTATGTCCTGACGTTTGTCCTTATCCAAACGCACTACAAGATCAAAGCGTTTTTCGCCTTCAAAAACACTACCTACCGTTTTTCCAGAAAAACCCATGGACAACATATCGTTCAAATCTTGAATGTTCAATCCGTAGCGTGCAATCTTTGAGCGATCATACTGTACACTCATTTCAGGCAATCCAGCAATTTTCTCAACAGATATATCAGCAGCGCCTGGCACTTCTTCGATAAGTTCTCCAATGTCGTGACCTAATTTCGCTAAAATATCCAAATCTTCTCCAAACACCTTAATTGCAATATCTGCTCGAACACCTGTGATCAATTCATTAAAGCGCATTTCAATAGGTTGTGTAAACTCTACTTCCATTCCGGGAATTATAGCTAATGCCTCCTTAAATTTATCGGCGAGCTCATCCTTTGACTCTGCAGAAGTCCATTCACTTTTAGGTTTTAGGACAATAATAACATCGCTTTCTTCCATAGACATCGGATCTGTTGGTACTTCAGCAGCACCAATACGTGTAACTACTTGTTTAACTTCAGGAAATTCCTTCAACAAAATCGTTTCAATATCTGTCGTTATGGCTACCGTTGCTCCCAAGGAAGTCCCTGTTTTTAAAACAGGTTGAATCACAAAATCACCTTCATCTAGTGTGGGAACAAATTCACCTCCCATGTTGGTATAGAGATATACCGATAGAGCCAAAAGCGATACAGCGATTCCTAAAACAAGTTTCTTACTTTGTAATGCCCAATGTATGGTAGGTTCATAGCGTTTATTTAACCAAGACATTAATCGCACCGATACATTTCTGGAGGTGGCATTGGAAGGCTTTAAGAATAAAGAGGCCACTACAGGAACATAGGTAAAACAGAGAATCATCGCACCAATGAGTGCAAAACTAAACGTGAGCGCCATAGGTTTAAACATTTTACCTTCAACGCCACTCAATGAAAGAATTGGAATAAAAACAATAAGAATGATTAACTGACCAAAAACCGCAGAATTCATCATTTTAGAGGCTCCAGACAAGGTAATTTGATCTTTATAGTCTTGACGCTCAGACTTTGCCAAGCTTTGAATTTCGCTTTTATTTTGAGTAATCTTAAATGCAATAAATTCAACAATAATCACGGCTCCATCGATGATGATACCAAAATCAATGGCTCCCAAACTCATCAAATTAGCATCCACGCCAAAAACATACATTAATGATAATGCAAATAGTAAACACAGCGGAATCACGGATGCCACCACCAATCCAGAGCGCAAATTACCTAACAGAAGTACAACTACAAAGATGACAATAAGACATCCAAGCACTAGGTTTTCTGTGACTGTAAACGTTGTTTTTGCAATGAGTTCACTTCGATCTAAAAACGCATTGATATACACGCCTTCTGGTAGCGATTTTGAAATAGAAGATACACGTTCTTTGACAGCTTCAATCACTTTCTTTGAATTAGCGTTCTTAAGCATCATGACTTGGCCTAGAACTTTTTCACCTTCACCATTGCCAGTAATAGCACCAAATCGCGTCGCATTTCCGTAGCCCACATGAGCGACATCCTTCACATAAATTGGGATCCCATTTGTATTGGAAACTACGATTTGCTCAATATCTTCTAGTGAAGATACAAGGCCTTCTCCTCTAATAAAATAGGCTTGATTCACCTTTTCTATATAACCACCTCCAGAAACACTGTTATTCATTTCCAAGGCCTTAAACACCTGCTGTGCAGTGATGTTCATAGCCAATAATTTTTCAGTGTTGATGGCCACTTCATATTGCTTTAAATAGCCACCCCAAGTATTGACTTCAATAACACCAGGAATTCCCGAAAGTTGCCGTTTTACAATCCAATCTTGAATGGTTCTTAGATCTTCAGGTGTATATTGATTTTTGTAAGCGGGTTCTACATCCAAAACATATTGGTAGATTTCACCAAGACCTGTCGTGATAGGTCCCATTTCAGGAGTCCCAAAACCTTCGGGTATTTTTTCAGAAGCAGATTTTATTTTTTCTGAAATTAACTGTCGAGGTAAATACGTGCCCATCCCATCTTCAAAGACGATAGTAACCACCGACAATCCAAACTTTGACACAGATCGAATTTCGGTCACTCCTGGCAAATTGGCCATTTCCAATTCTACTGGATAGGTGATAAACTGTTCCATGTCTTGTGTAGACAAATTTCTGGAAGTGGTGATGACTTGTACCTGATTATTGGTCACGTCGGGAACGGCACCGATAGGAATTTGCGATAAGGAATACAATCCAAAACCGATAATAAATACGGTAAATAAGAGAACAATGAATTTGTTCTTAATACTAAAATTTATAAGATATGATAACATGTTTCATAAGATAATCAATGTGACATATCCAATTATAGACAAATTGGATAATGAATTTAAACTAAAACTGATGTCTTATGATTGCCTTGGCGGCTGAAAAAGGCCTTCAGCAAAGTGCGAAGAAGACGGTTCTTCATACACAAAATTGTGCGTTTTGAATTCAAAAATTTCAATGGGAGTCAAAGTCTCTAGAGGCTGACTTAAGATAAATGCGGGAATCGAACAAATATGTGAATGGTGTTGAAAAGGTAATTGTTCGTGCTCTGTTTTTTCATGATCATCGGTGTTTTGATGTGCTGCTTTCAACTCACCGTAATGCTTTGATATAAATACAAATAGACTATCGCCATATTCCTTTTCATGATAACTCATATGCTCCAACAAATCATCTAATTGCGACATATCGTGCAAACTTAACCCCAAACTTTGGGTCAGAATTAATAGTGATAATATGGTAGAAAATAATGTTTTCACAAAGCTAAAGATAGTCATTTCATTCGTTTCTAGGATATTTCGTTCATAATTATTGTGAAAAACTCACGCCTTGACTTCCGTTTCTTTATGTTCCATGACCAACAACGGCACGTTTAGATTAAATGCAAAATCTTCAACGGTATGCCTTACAAATAATCGTTCTAGAAAGGAGTGTTTCTTACCTGTCATTACCAACAGATCCATCAATTGCTCCGTAATATAGGAACCTATCGCCTTCGGTACATCGTCACTTTCTAATTCGACAAACCTATGATTAATTTCCCGTAAGAAGGCATCTAATAGTGCTTTGTTTTTTTCTTGCTCTTTAGTTAAACCATGTGCATTTGTAACGTGAATGACATGCACAGCACTATTAAATAGCTTCGCCATTTGAACTAAGACATCTAGATCCTTTGGATGATAGGTTGATTCATAATTTGAACTAAAGCCTATGGTCTTGAGCGATCTAAATTCATGATTATCCGGAACCGCTATGATTGGACAATTCACACGTTGAATGACACGTATCGTATTTGAGCCAAATAGTTTTTTTTCTAATTTTGACTCACCTTGAGTTCCCATAACGATCATATCAATAGATGCCGTTTCCACAACCTGATCAATCGCATCAATAAAATTGTCATAATCGACTTTAGACTTAAAGCTATGTAAATCTTTATTTCCTATGGATTTCAGGTTTGAAATAAGTGCTTCAATCTTTTCCTTTGCTGTTGAAACTAAGGATTCATAGACCGATTCTGAAGCTTGCATTGCCATAAGATCATCAGAAATAAACCCTGAAGTTTTTTGAACATGAAGCACAAAAAACTCGCAAGGTACATCCTTAAAACATGCCAAAGCATAGTGCATGGCATTGATGGAGTTTTCGGAAAAATCAGTAGGTAGTAGTACGTTCTTCATGTCATTCGTCTTTAATGTCCCTAAGTTAAGAATTAGTATTGACAAAATTTATGATTTATCTCATCCTTACAATTCCAAGTGACTAAAAATTTTAAATAAATTAGTATGATAGCTATATGCATTGTATTTTCGGCACAATAAATGTTGACTCTATCGTTAATTGTATAAAACTATTTCGAATGAAATTATTTCTAATACTCACGCTTCTTATTGGTACGTGCTTCTCTAATGCTCAAAACACAACGATTGCAGCTGGTGAAAAATTAACCTTTAGCGCTTCCTATAATATGTCTGGACTTATGACAGAATTAGCACAAGTCAATATGGAAACAAGTGAGGTGAAAACATCAACTTCAACCTTGTTAAAACTGAAATGTACAGCTGCTACTTATAGTAAATGGGATAATTTTTTCAAAATCAGAGATTTGTACGAAAGCTATGTCAGTCCGAAAACCTTGACACCTTACTTATATAACAGGGACATTTACGAAGGTGGCTATGAAAAATTTATGAAGTATAAATTTAATCACAAGACGAAATCCGTAGAGAGTGTCAAAAGAAAGAAGCGAGGTGACGGCACCACATGGGAAGAAAAAAAATCATTAAAAGTGGGAAGTAGCACGAGGGACTTGGTGAGTACCTTATATCATATCAGAAATTTAGACATCCATAAGGCCAGTATTGGTGACAGTCAAAACTTTACCGTATTATTTGATAATAAAGAGCAGATTATTAAAGTGACGTTTTTAAGCAAGGAAAACTTAAGTACGGTATTAGGGAACAAAATGTGTTATAAACTAGCCATATCTATCAATAATAGTAACGTCTTAAAGGGCAACAATGACAATCTATTATGGCTCACGGCTGATGACAATAAAGTACCAGTATATGCCAAATTTAAAATACCTGTTGGAAGTGGTGAACTAAAGTTAAAATCCGCTACAGGACTAAAACATTAACATCAAAATGAAAAAATTATTTTTAGTATTAGGATTTTTGACATCCATATTAGCGCTCATACTGGCAGTAACTCCTTTATCTAAAATCGCTTACATACCCTCTGTTGCTGCACTTTTATTCGGTGTCTTGACCCTTGTGACATCAAGAGAAAACACCCAATATAAAAGATCGATTCAGCTGGTTTTTCTTATGACCATTTGCGCATTGGCGTTAACGACATATAAGGTCATATTTAATGAAGTTGAAGTTGGTAATACCGAGCAATTGGAACAAAAAATGGAAGCGTCGGAGGAAGAATCTCTACAAGAACTCGAAGGTATTGATATTGAATAATTTGCAAGACTCATAATTTCGTTCCATCTGTTTCCTTATTCGCTTTTTTTTTATTTTATTTGAGCTAAAATCAGCCACTTTTAATCCTTAAATGAAAATTCACCTTGTTGCTTTAGCACTTTTTCTCGTAGGCTCTTGTGCTACTTTGAGATATTCGGAGAAAATAGAAAAGATAAAAGCCAATATCGTTTTTGAAGACTCGGAGACGCTAAAATCCTATTTGGAAACGATCACAGAAATGGAATTAAAAACCCACGTCTATCAGTTTTCTTCAGATAAATTCCAAGGTCGTAGAGCTGGTGAACCTGGACACCACAAAGCTTCAAAGTTCATTAAGGACTACTACATCAAAGAAGATATTAAATCACCGCTAGGCTCCAAATATTATCAATACATACCTGAATCTTACTTTTCTGAAGGGATTAAAGATTCTCAGAATGTCATCGCCTATATTGAAGGCACAGAGCTGCCTGATGAAGTGATAATTATTTCAGCACATTCCGATCATGAAGGTTATAATGACAACGAGATTTACAATGGTGCCGATGACAATGGATCTGGTACAGCTGCTGTCTTGGAAATGGCTCAGGCATTCAAAAAAGCGGCTTTGAACGGACACGGTCCGAAACGCAGTGTTGTTTTCCTACATTTAACGGGTGAAGAAGTTGGACTAAATGGTTCACGTTACTATACGAAATACCCGGTATTCTCAATGAAAAACACAGTGGCGAATCTTAACATCGACATGATTGGTCGTGTGGATGATGATCACATTGACAAGCCCAACTATGTTTACGTGATTGGTGCAGACCGCTTAAGTACGGAACTTCACTATATTTCAGAAAAGGCAAATGATAACTTTGTAGGGTTAGACTTGGATTATAAGCTCAATAGTGACAATGATCCCAATCGCTATTATTTTAGATCCGATCACTATAATTTTGCTCAAAAAGGCGTTCCTGTTATATTCTATTTTAATGGTGAGCATGAAGATTATCACGAACCAACAGACACACCTGAAAAAATCAATTACACCTTACTTGCAAAGCGTACCAAACTCATATTTGCAACAGCCTGGTATTTGGCGAATGCAGAAAATAGAATTGTTGTAGATAAAGAGTATTAACGCCTGTTAAAATTTAGCCAAAGACCAACATATAAGGCGAAAAAGCATGAAGATTTTTCGTATTATTACGTTTAAAATAGATTCACAATACATGAAAACAGCTCTTAATTTCCTCGGAATTGCCCTATTATTATTCAGTTGTGGCAGTTCCAACAATTCCAAACAAGTTAAAAACAAAGTCCCAGCAGATCCAACAGTTTACGGTAATACAATTACCTCTGAAGAATTAAAGGAGTTACTATACACCTATGCTTCAGATGAGTTTGAAGGTCGAGAGACAGGTGAGCCAGGACAAAAAAAAGCCGTTAATTTCCTCAAAGAAAATTACGTGTCTTTAGAAATTCCATCACCCCTTTCTGGTGATGATTACTTCCAAGAGGTGCCACTTACTAGACAAAAAGCACCGATGGTCTCACTGAAGGTGAATGGTGTCGATTTTGAATATTTCACCGATTATTTGGTATTAGGAAGTGCTGAAACACAAGATGTCAATTTTAAGGAGATTGTTTACGCAGGCTATGGCATTGATGCTGAAAACTATTCGGATTATAAAAATCTAGATGTTCAAGGTAAGGTAGTTCTTATAAAAAGTGGTGAACCAACAGATGATGCTGGTAATTTTATTACGACTGGAACCACAGAAGCTACCAAATGGAGCTCAGGTAGAACATCTTTGTTATCCAAACGAGATGCTGCAAAATCTCATGGCGCTAAAGCCTTATTGTTTTTAAATGACAACATGATCGCTCAATATGGTCCTTATTACAAAAATGCCGCAGAGTCTGGAGCGGCAGGAAGGATATCTTTGAAAAGCAATGAGCCAGAAATGCTCTTTGTGATGATTGGTCAAAAATTTGGTCAAGCTATCTATCCTGAAGTTATGACGACGGAAGCTCCTAAGGCCTTTGAATCATCTATTTCAGGTAAAATTACGAGTCAGTCAGATGAGGTATCTTCTGAAAATGTCGTAGCATTTTTAAAAGGTTCAGAAAAACCAGATGAGATTGTCGTGATTTCGGCGCATTTAGATCATGAAGGTATCAAAGATGGTCAAGTTTATAATGGTGCTGATGATGATGGATCAGGTACTGTGGCCATATTAGAAATCGCCGAAGCATTTAAAGCTGCTGCAGATGATGGTTACACGCCAAAACGTTCATTGCTATTTTTACATGTGACTGGCGAAGAAAAAGGACTTTTAGGATCCAGACATTACACAGATAATGACCCTATTTTCCCATTAGAAAATACAGTGGCCGATCTTAATATTGACATGATTGGTAGAATAGACCCTAAACGTGAAGGCGACCGCAATTATGTGTACCTTATCGGAAGTGATAAATTGAGTACTGAACTTCATAACCTATCGGAAGAAGTGAATACTAAATATACCAATATCACTTTGGATTACACTTACAATGATGATAATGATCCGAACCGTTTTTATTACAGAAGTGACCATTATAACTTTGCTAAGAATAACATCCCAGTCATTTTCTATTTCAACGGAACGCATGATGATTACCATCAACCTGGTGATACACCAGATAAAATTGAATATGACTTATTAGAAAACAGAACACGCTTAGTTTTTTACACAGCTTGGGAAATTGCGAATCGCGAAGCGCGATTAGTTGTAGACAAAGCTACAGAAGAAGAGTAATGATCTGTTCCTACTATTTAAAATACAACATACAAAAAAAGCTTCCCTAAATAAGGGAAGCTTTTTACTTCTGGGTGGATGATGGGATTCGAACCCACGACCCTTGGTACCACAAACCAATGCTCTAACCAACTGAGCTACAACCACCATGTGTAGCATTTTTGTAATGCGTGTGCAAATGTAAATTATTTCACAGTTACTACAAAGACTTTTTTTAAAATTATTACTTTAAATCAGACAAACTATCAACAGCAACATATCGCTCCACAGTAAATCCTTCTCCGTATTCAGTACCGATAATTCTACCGAGATCTCTCGCTCTATAAATGATGCTATCGGTGAAATTCTTACTAGAAATTGGTGTTTCTGGTTCGTCACTATTGGGATCATAGAATTGCGTTTTATAGGCTAAAACAGCATCCATCTTGGTGTCTATAAAACCGGTCACGTCTATCACAACATCAGGCTCTAAGGATTTCCACTGAATAAAATGCAAAACTAATTTTGGACGCCATTTTTCTTGATTCTTCCCTTGAATCGTGGTCTCGATTTTCATCAATCCACTCAAAAAGCAAGCATCACTCACTAACTGACTTCCCTTGCCGTGATCAATATGCCTGTCATCGATGGCGTTACATAGCACAATTTCAGGTTGATACTTCCGAATCATTTTTATCACCTCCAATTGATGTTCCTTATCATTTACAAAAAAGCCATCTGAAAAGCCTAAATTATCTCTTACAGTAACACCGAGTATTTTAGCGGCATCATCAGCTTCTTGAGCACGTGTGTCTTCTGTCCCTCGTGTGCCTAGTTCACCGCGTGTTAAATCAATAATTCCCACCTTTTTTCCTCGAGCTACTTCCTTTGCTATTGTTGCTCCGCAACCTAATTCGGCATCATCTGGATGTGCTCCAAAAACCAATATATCTAATTTCATCTGTCTCTGTTTAAAAAAATCATTCGCTGTCACGCGCTCCTTTAAAAGCGCTTCTCATGCACTCTTAACTGGTCATGACCATAGCGCAAAATTACTCTAAAAAAATAAATCTACCATAGTTGATTTTGTTCCTAAGATGGAATCACCTTTACCCTAAAGCATGTTTGAGGCATTGTATAATAGATTATCGATGAAATCAATGGGTATTAGATGATAAATATCATAGGAAACACATAGATATTAGTCTAATTTTATAAACTCTAATACCACCATGAAAATAGGGCTGCATTTGAAGAATCTTAAAATTAACACCTTAATGTCATTTAAAATTTGAAAAAAAGCAAATAAAACGTCACAAGTCATTATAAAAAACAGTCCTTTAATTAAAGAGCATCACCAATTAAAGGATGATATCTAGAAATTTACGAAAATGAGGTTGGCAACTATATAAAAAGGCTAATTCATGATTACAATGCGCTGGCCTCATTTTCTTTTAATTCTTGGAGGGCTTTTTTTGAGAAGAATGTCCAAGCTACGACTCTACTTTTTTTATTTCCTAAAGTAGAATCAAGAATTTTAATTTGTTGGGCTCCTAATTTTTCCAGAGATGTTTTCATGGATTTGATATGCTCACTTTTTGAGACCAAAGAGGTATACCATACACAATTGGTTTTCAACAGAGAACTTTGATATAAATAATTGTGCAAAAAGGCTTTTTCACCACCTGGATACCAAAGTTCATGCGCTAAACCACTAAAGTTACGTTCCGTCTTATTTTGAACTGTTCCCAAACCTTTCAGTTTGCGCTGCGTTTGTTTTTGCGCTTCTTCAGCACTGCTGAAAAATGGTGGATTACACATACTTGCTGTTAGGGTTTCCGAAGTAGATAACACACCTGTAAGTATCTGCTGAGGATCTTGTTGGAGTCTTAATGAAATGTGCTGACTCAGGTGATTATTATCAACAATTTTTTGAGCAATTTGAAGCGAGTTTTTATGGATATCAGTGCCCACAAAAGACCAACCATAAACGGCATGTCCCAAGAGTGGATAAATACATGTAGCACCAGTACCGATATCTAAAATTTTTATGGTCTTGCTACGAACCGTGTCAACAATCAAATCATTTAAAAGATGGATATAATCGACTCTACCAGGTATAGGCGGACATAAATTGGTGTCTGGAAAATCCCAATATGAGATATTATAATACCGTTTTAAAAGCCCCTTATTTAATAATTTAACGGCTTTCGGATTCGAAAAATCCACCGTAACTTTTCCAAAGTCATTTTTATAAATATAGGCCTCTAATTCAGGTGCAGCCGTAATCAATGCTTGAAGATCGTAATCACCTTGGTGTAGATTCTTTTTATGCAATGGAAGTGGCTTTAGTTTTGGTGATGGCTTGTTCGATGTCTTTCTTAAGATCCCTAAAAGTTTCAATACCCACAGAGAAACGAATTAATCGATCGCTAATTCCAACGGCATCACGTTCCTCCTGACTTAACAAAGCATGTGATGTTTTAGCCGGTAACAACATTGTACTTTCGACACCAGCAAGGCTCATCGATGATTTTATAAGTTGTAAGTGATTTTGAAATGCCATAGCATCTATCCCATCTTTTAATTCAAACGACATCATAGCGCCAAAATCATGCATTTGCGCTTTCGCTAAAGCATGCTCAGGATGATCTTTCAAACCAGGATAATAGACTTTAGCAACAGCGTCGTGTTGATTTAAAAATGTCGCAAGCTTTTTCGCATTTTTAGTTTGTGCTTTGACCCGTAATGCCAATGTTTTCATACTGCGTTCAAGCATCCAGACCGTCATGTCACTCAAACTTCCGCCGAGATTTTTAGACACATTCCAAATACGATCGATATGCAACTGTGAACTCGCAACAGCACCTGCGAGAATATCACTATGACCTCCTAAATATTTGGTAGCTGAATGCATGACTACATCAACGCCTAAATCTATGGGGTTTTGATTGATCGGACTCGCAAACGTATTATCAATTGTTGATATAATACCATGATCTTTAGCCAATGCTGAAACTCCTTTGATATCTGTGATTGTGAGTAATGGGTTGGATGGAGACTCTAAATGTATGACCTTGGTATTGGATTGTATCGCCTTTTCAAAATCGGCCACTGAATAACCATCGGTGAATGTAAACTCAATACCGTATTTCGGAAATTCTTCACGAATAAAATTACTCGTGCCACCATACAAGGTGTTTTGAACAACAATATGATCCCCTTTTTGTAAAAAGGCTAAAAACATATGGCTAATTGCCGCCATGCCACTTCCAAAAATCAGAGCCGCTTCCGTATGTTCTAAGGTTGCTATTTTTTTTGATAAAAACTCCTGATTGGGAGTGTTAAAATATCGTGGATAACGCTTTATATCCACATTATCAAATTGATAAGATGTAGATAAATACATTGGAGATACAGCACCTTTAAACTGCTCGTCCTTGATTTCTCCTATGTGTGTACAAATGGTATTTAATCCATACTTATGTTTAGTCATGCCTACTTTTTTGTTCGTCTAAAATTACAAAAAAGAAACACAAGACGCTCTTATAGTTAAAGAGTATTTAATGGGTAACGATAAGGCGTTTACTTAATTTCTGATGCCTAGTTCTGATAATGACAACATAGGTGCCTTCAGATAGATTATGTAACGGTACATCAAGTTTACCAAAAGTATCAGATTTCAAATGCGTCCAGGATTTTACATTTTGTCCCAATACGGTGTAGACTTTAATTTCTTGAATTTCAAAATAATCAGAAGCACTTATTTGCAATTCCTGTTGCGAATTTAAGTAATCGATGTTGAGTGTTTCATAGTTAGTATCAGTTACTGATAATTGATTATCTGAAAATTGCATGAGTGTAACGTCATCAGTAAAAGTGACAAAAAACCGATTAATAAAATCACCACTAGACATATTCTGAACAAAATTGGCGTCACTAATGGCTGTCGCTTGATTCGTTTGTGTATCGTAGATGTACACGGAAATCGGTTGATTAAAATTTTCAAGAGCTAATAAGGAAAATTCAATATTACCAGCATCAGCAAGGAACACACCAAGCGGATACGTTTTACTCTCATGAAATGCTCCAACACCCTGAATTACATAACGGTTGTGGTCAATCATCCAATTACAATCATTGGCGTAATCATCCATATTTTGGGCATCATAGCCGTAATCAAAACCATCTGAAGCTGTGTTATCAGGTGTAAATCCTAATAACAAATGTCTGGTATAGCCATTGGGTGTTGTTACATCGATACGCACACGCTGAATGGCGTTGGGATCACTCGAAGTCTCCAATTCTGAAAATGCATAGATGACTTTCGTTGGGGCACACAAAAGCATCACAAAAAACAGGTAGGTTAAGGTTTTCATTAGATTAGGGGTTAATGAAACTTTAATTTAGTTGTGAAGCAATGTAAACAATAAAAATAAAAAAATCCACAAAACGCATTTATAATCGATGAAATGCATCTTGTGGATCTAATAATGTAAGTTTTTATTTACAAATCTTTTAAAAGCACTTTACTCGTTAAGGTCTGAGTGGACGTCTTAACTTTGATAATATAAGTCCCTTCTGAATAGGTATCAACTGGTATTCTAATAGCTCCTTCTATCATGAACTCCTGTGGCTTACTCCATGTTTGTACTTCCTGTCCGAGCATATTATAAAGTTCAATGGATGTAACATCTGAGACATTTGGTGCTTTGACATAAATTTCCTGAGTAGAATGTAAATAATTGACAATCATTTGACTGATATTTTGCTCAGGTATGGAAAGCGCATCTTCCGATGAAAACGCTACAAAGAAGCGATCCAAATAGACATTGGCATCTAAAGTTATCTGAAAAGCCTCAGAATTAATTTCAAAATATGAATCCATTAAAGCATCATAGATATACACACTAATGGCCGTATCGAAGTTCTCTAGGGCATCCAATGATATTTCAAAAGTTCCAGTATCGTTCAAGAACATTCCAAGTGGATATTGCGATGTTTCATCAAAATCGCCCACACCTTGAGTCGTGTAGTTCTCATTTTCAATTCTCCAAAACATATCATTAGGAAACTCCGTATCAGAATTCATAGCATCATAGGCATAATCTACACCATCCGTTGCCAAACCATTTGGTACAAAACCTAAAAGCAAATGACGTGTCGCACCATTAAAGGTTGTAAAATCAATACGCACACGTTGAATTTCTGGATTTGGATCTTGAGGTGCATCGTACATATTAGGGTTGCTACTTCTTATAAAAGTTGAACTCGCTGCACTTTCTTTCACATAGACGCGCTGACTATTTTTAAATTGCACATTCCCTCCAAGATTACTAGAAGTGACAAAGAAGCCTTGAGCAATAGGAACATAGCGTCCAGGAAGCTTGGTTCCCACACCATTTCCACTAACTAGAGGTGGTGATACCGCTGCATTTCCTCCGGTCAAATTATAAGTCGCATAACCACCTTCATAGTCTTCAAGCACGTGTGTAAAATTAGAAGCATAGTGTTCCCAGAAATACAAGGTACCGTCTAAACTTTGTGATGACCCAGGATTTCCTCCAGGTATATTATCTAATATAAAGGCGTTAGCATCTATCGCAGAAGGATAAGGGTTTCCTAATAGAGCTTGGTTACCAATCGTAATTGGTGTATTAATATGTCCATTATTTGGCTTCCCTATAAACACATAATTTTGAACATCTGCTACTGGATCTCCAGCACCACTACCCTTCATGGTAAAGCCTAGTCCTGTATCTAAAACATCATTTTCATCAAGATCTCTCCATGCTGCATAGGTATCTTGCGGAAAATTTTCATAGGCATATAACCATCGGTTACTCATGGTAATAGGTGTGGTACTTCCATTGGCATCATGAGCTGTTGTCCAAAGCATTGTTTGTGGATTAGCTGAATTAGTTCCATCATGGATGACACTATTTAAACTATAGGGATTATTATTAGAACTCGTATTGATGGCACTCACTGGTGAACCCCAATAATTATAATTAAAGAGATTGGTAGTTCCTTGTTGATCGCGTTCTAATCGACCAGAACTCGTCACGTCGAGAACACTTCCTTCATCTTGTAATAATTGTGATTCTCCAAATAAATCAATAATCCCATCTAATTTCAAATAATGCGTAACTCTTAAAGATTGACCTGTATTAGTTTCATCTTGGTTGGCACTAGGATTGGAGATATTCAATACTTTGTTTGATGTATCTGATATTAATCCTAAAACGACAATATCCTTATTTCCTGAATTGATATCATGTGATGTTTGCACAATGTTCCAATTGATTGGTGTCACACCATCGACGCCAATACTGTTTGGTGCATCCCAAACATTGAAGTTTGTCCAGGTGTCATCCGTTTCCCAAAACTGACCATCGATTCTAGAGGTGTATGGTAAAGGAGCGGTCTCTTGTTGGGCCGTTTCCATGTTTCTTAAAAGTCCTCTAACGCCTTTATCGGCTACAAGGGTACCACAATTGACATTCATTCGGTAGTAACCATCTAGATGAGTCCATGACAATCCAGGGATATCCAATGGCACCACAACGCCTCTCACAGCCGTATTATCCTGAATTTCTTGATTCATCATTTGACGAATTTGACTTTCTGTAAGTGCCACATTCCAAATTCTTAATTCGTCCATCCAACCATGATAATAATTAACAGGTCTATTTGGAGGATTATTGGCTTGGTCCATGCCTCCTGCAATACCTCGCATCCCATTACTTGTAGGCAGCACACCAGCGATTGGACTACTTACAGAGATACCATCAATATACAAGTTATAATTTCCATTATCGTTGGTTACAGCAATATGATACCAGCGATCTGTTGATATCGGAAAACTCGATTGAATACTTCCAGTAGAATTCCAATTAAACGTCACTGTGGATCCATTCAAGCTTAAATCGTAACCAGTGGATAAATCATTAGCGTCTCTTTTTGACAGCAGTGTTTGGTTACCAGAAATTGACTCTGGTTTTACCCATACTTCAACACTAAAGGCGTTCGATAAATTATAATTGTCTTGAAAACTTATATAGTCATTAGTACCATCAAAATCAATCGTCGGACAACTTTCAATAGTTACTTCAATGGTATCTGAACATCCTACGGAAGGTACTGTCCATGTTAATAAGTAAGTTCCTGGATCAGCTGAAAATCGAGATGTCGGACTGCCAACATTTGAAAATGTATAATTGCCTCCACATGCCGATAATTGAGTGGCTGACCAAACACCAGCTTGTCCTGTACCAGGATAAGTTCCAGTTGTAAAAACTGTAGGATTAACAACGCCATTAGCTATGTTTTCTGCTGCCGTTAAAAAATTGTTATAAGCATTCAAAGTCACACTCTCACCGCACTCACCAATAATTTGTGTGATATCTTCACCTGCATAAGCTAATGTTGCATTAACGGTCACAAACTCGGTACCTTCAGGTCCATCAGCTCTACACCCATTGATAAGAGATGTCACACCGTAGGTTTGTTCACCTGGTGTCACAGGCGTTATTGTAGTCATAGAACCTGTTGTGACAACCGTACCTGTACCATCTTCCCATTCAATGACTTCATCAATTGGCGCTTGAGGTATGGTGATGCCATCAAGAGCCCATGAGCTCCCAACGGTAGAAGTAAACGTAAATCGTACTCTTAAATTGGTAAGCCCGATATAGTCACTTAAATCTAAGGAAACCGCATTACCTGGATCCTGTAAATTTATAGTCGGGACATTATTTGCACCGTTCCCTAAATTCACAAATCCGCCAGAATCACCAGGTCCACTAAAACTCATTAAGGTTACTGGATAGGTTGCGCCACCGTCAACAGATAATTCAACAATGCCCATAGCACCTGCTTGTAAATAATAAGCGGACTGGAAGTCAATACTCGCTGAGGATAAACCGAGTGTATTAAACACTGCTGTTTCCATGGTGGTAATTGGAGGCGATGGATCTGCGCCATTAAAATCGCCATAGGTTATCGCAAATTTATTTCCACCTTGATTTTTATAACGAACACCTTCGGTTATGTTACTACCGTTATTGGCATTTCCGTTACTTATTCCACGCCACGGTGTGGGTGCCGTATTACTACCCGAAGCACTCCATCCTGAAACACCATCATTACCATCAATTAACCAACCAGGAAGATTAGCTTGATTAAATTCACCGCCATTATTCAATTCTGGATTTGTGGCGAAAGAACTTTGAGCCTCCACATTGATACTATTACCTAAACACATATTAAATGTATCAGGACCAATAATTGTTGGTGGAATATCTGGTGGAATCACCACGATACGAACAATCGTAGACGTAGCTTGGCAACTCCCTATCTGAATAACTGCTCTAATCAATGTTGTTTCAAGAATATTAGGATAGTAATATGTAGTCGTCGTATTAGGAATATTGGTCCAAACCAAACCACCATTTGTAGAAGATTGCCAATAGGCAACATTTCCGGTATAACCGGATAAACTCAATGTGGCATTTTGAGGTTCATCAGGACAAGCTGTTACTTCAATTAAATTGTCAGATTCTGCCACAGTTTCTGTATTATTTAAGTATCCTATGACGGTACCTCCACTAATATTTGGACTTTCAACCGTCACTGTAGAAATACAGGTTGAAGAATTACCATTAGTATCCGTAGCTGTAAGAACTACGATATTCGTTCCTATATTGGTACAATCAAAAGTGTCTTGGGACAAACTAAGGGATACAGTACCACAATTATCATTGGAGCCATTGTCAATTTGACTTGGTATGATGGTTGCTGTTCCTGTAGCATCATCTAATTGCACTGTCATATCTTGACAAACGGCTACTGGATCTGTTGTATCATTAATAACGACACTCTGTACGACATCAAAACTGTTTCCATTACCATCATCAAAATTCCAAGTAATGGCATAGGATCCCTGAACATCATAATATAAGGGATCACTCGTGGTTCCCGTAATGGTTCCTGTACAACCATCTGTAGTTGTTGGGATGCTTACTGTGGCATCACATTCAGCTGTAATAACGGGTAAAACTGGTACCACAGGTCCTGTCACATCATCGATAATCACATTCTGTGGTACGACAATACTATTGCCATTACCATCATCGAAAGTCCAGTTAATCACATAGCTTCCTTGTGTGTTGTAAAAAAGTGGATCACTAGTCGTTCCTGTGATGCTTCCTGAGCAATTATCAGTCGTAGTTGGTGCGGTTGCTGTGGCTGAGCACTCACCTGTAATATCACTTAGGGTTGGTATTTGTGGATCTGTCACATCATCGACAATCACATTCTGTGGTACGACAATACTATTACCATTACCATCATCGAAAGTCCAGTTAATCACATAGCTTCCTTGTGTGTTATAAGTGAGTGGATCACTAGTCGTTCCTGTGATGCTTCCTGAACAATTATCAGTCGTAGTTGGTGCGGTTGCTGTGGCTGAGCACTCACCTGTAATATCACTTAGGGTTGGTATTTGTGGATCTGTCACGTCATCGACAATCACATTCTGTGGTACGACAATACTATTACCATTACCATCATCGAAAGTCCAGTTAATCACATAGCTTCCTTGTGTGTTGTAAGTCAGTGGATCACTAGTCGTTCCTGTGATGCTTCCTGAGCAATTATCAGTCGTAGTTGGTGCGGTTGCTGTGGCTGAGCACTCACCTGTAATATCACTTAGGGTTGGTATTTGTGGATCTGTCACGTCATCGACAATCACATTCTGTGGTACGACAATACTATTACCATTACCATCATCGAAAGTCCAGTTAATCACATAGCTTCCTTGTGTGTTGTAAGTCAGTGGATCACTAGTCGTTCCTGTGATGCTTCCTGAGCAATTATCAGTCGTAGTTGGTGCGGTTGCTGTGGCTGAGCACTCACCTGTAATATCACTTAGGGTTGGTATTTGCGGATCTGTCACGTCATCGACAATCACATTCTGAGGTACGACAATACTATTACCATTACCATCATCAAAGGTCCAGTTAATCACATAGCTTCCTTGTGTGTTGTAAGTGAGTGGATCACTAGTCGTTCCTGTGATGCTTCCTGAACAGGCATCAGTTGTAGTTGGTGCGGTTGCTGTGGCTGAGCATTCACCTGTAATATCACTTAATACAGTTGGATCAGGCGCTGTGGTATCTGCCACAGAAAAACTAGCTGTAAAATTCGCACCAAAATTGGAGATAAAATGCGTGCCGTTACCATCAGTCACAGATGTATATTCTGCTTGGGTATATAATTCAAGAAAATAATCACCTAAAGGTAAATTTGTTAAACTAACACTATTGGTCCCGTTAGATTCCCATATCTGATTAATTCCTGAGCAAGCCGCTGGACCGTCATCTGTGTTGAAGTCGATATTGATGGCATTAAATGTCGCAGGAGGTGTTGCAGACTGCAACCATATTCTGTAAAACAAGGTACCATTAATGATATCATGATCACCGCACTTAAAAATTTTATTTTGTCCTCCAACCAATTCATAAGTTCTAGAACATTCCAATGTTCCAAAATTAAACCCATCAAAATTGGGATTGGCAGTGTCAACATTTAAATCATAATACACATTATTTGCGCCATCATTCATAATGACGTAACTTTCATAAATACCCGATTGTGCCGCCAAGGTGGTTACACTGAGCATTGCGAAAACTAAAGCTGTTAACAAAAAGCGGACTTCCCTCATAATCAATAACATTTACGTAAGTTTCTTAGTCATGGTTTGCTAAGACTTCTAAGTCTGAGCAATCCTGATTGTAAATTTGGTCAATAAAAAATGTGCTATTAATCTCTTATAGGGATGAACAAATGTAGCGTGAGTGACTGATTTTAAGGAATTTAATCGCTGAAACGCTCAAATAAACTATCAAAGTTGATATTTATCAAATTTTTGTAAGAAAAACCATATTGAAACTACACTTCTTTCAATTTCCAACGACCTTTTCTAAACCAGATAATGGCGATTATTGCTATTAAAACCTCTGCCAATACAATTGCTAAAAAGACGCCAATGGAGCCGAGTTCAAAACTGATGGCCATGATATAAGCAAATGGTAATTGAAACACCCAAAAACAGACAAAATTAATTAATGTAGGCGTCATTGTATCTCCTGCGCCATTAAAGGAATTTATCACAACCATGCCGTAAGCGTAGAAAATATAACCTGCTGCAATAATTCGTAAACACAAACTGCCCTGTGAAATCACCTCAGGCACGTTGGTAAACCAAGCCATTATTTGTGGTGCGAAACTGAGATATAATAAGGATACAAAGCCCATAAATATAGCGCAATATTTTCCGGTTTTCCAAACCGACTTTTCAGCGCGATCTGGTTTTTTAGCACCTAGGTTTTGACCTACCAAGGTTGCCGCTGCATTACTCATACCCCAAGCTGGCATAAACGTAAACATCATTACTCGAATTGCAATGGTATAACCTGCTAAAACCTCACTTCCAAATTCACTCATTATTCGCATTAAAAACACCCATGATGATGTACCAATGAGAAACTGTCCAATACCTCCTAAGGAGACCTTTACTAAATTCAGCATAACACCAATTCGCAATACCACATCCTTAACACCAATTTTAATGGTACTCCAACCATAAATCAAAACAAGCAACTGAAATAGCACAGCCGTTCCTCTTCCGATGGTCGTTGCAATAGCTGCTCCTTCAACACCATAAGCTGGAACGGGTCCAACTCCAAAGATAAAAATAGGATCGAGGATAATGTTTAAACCATTAGACAAGATGAGCGTCCACATGGCCATAGACGCATCGCCAGCTCCACGAAAAATAGCATTGATAAGAAATAACAGCATAATTGTCACATTTCCGCCCAAAAGAATTTGAGTGTAGCCATAACCTTCAGCAATTAAATCAGGTTCACCTCCCATAAGCGCTAATATTTCTTTTGGAAATATGATACCTACAATGCTGATTAACACGGAAATCGCCAAGCCTAGTATGATCACTTGAACTGCAGCACGAGATGCCGCTTCTGTGTTTTTTTCTCCAACGCGTCTCGCGACAATAGCTGTAGCCGCCATACTGAGTCCGATAGCTAAAGCATATACTAATGTGATCACTGATTCCGTCAGGCCTATGGTTGCCACGGCATTGACACTCACTTTGGAAACATAGAAGATATCCACCACAGCAAAAACCGATTCCATCAGCATCTCTAGAATCATCGGAATAGAAAGCATAAAAACAGCTTTCCGAATACTTCCTGAAGTAAATTCTTGTTCTTTTCCTGAAAGCGCCTGTTTTAGATATAAAAAAAATTGTTTGAGGTTTAATTTAGATATTGCCATGATTATTTATAATTACAAATAAGTATGTATCGCAAGAAACGTTTGCGACTTATAAAATGGGTCACGAGAAAAGGTGACTTGGACGATGTGTGGACTTAAACAATCATAAGAGGATAAAGTTGCGACTTTATTTTTTAATTTCAAAATAGCGTTTGTACCTGATTAAATGCACTAATCACATTTTCCAACTCATCAGCCATTGTCAAAAGCTGTAAAAATCTGTACTTCGTCGAACATACTTGCATGTTAACAAATGTCTTGGTATTTCTATATCAAACCTATTGATTTTCAATGGGTATTTCTATATATTCGTACAAATCAACTAACTAATACTTCATGTTTAAAGCCGCTTTATTCGATATGGACGGTGTGATTGTGGATTCAGAACCCTTACATCACAAAGCCTATTTCCAAATGTTTGATGATATTAATATTAAAGTTTCAGAAGAGCTCTATGCCAGCTTTACAGGGCAGTCCACCCTAGAAATATGCAAAAAACTCATCACTCATTTTAATTTACCATTAGGTCCTCAAACCTTGGTAGATATCAAGCGATCTCATTTTAAGTATTTATTTGATCATGATACTGATTTGCATTTATTGGACGGTGTCCTTGACCTAATTAAGGACTATCACCATCATAATGTGACTTTAGTCTTGGCGTCTTCAGCTTCTATGGATAATATCAACCGTGTGTTTGAGCGTTTTGATCTCGATCAATATTTTTTAGCTAAAATCTCTGGAGCCGATTTAAAAGCATCTAAACCACATCCTGAGATTTTTGAGAAAGCCGCTGAACTTTCTGGTCATGACCCAAAGGATTGTTTTGTTATTGAAGATTCCACCAATGGTATTGCTGCCGCTAAAGGGGCTGGTATTTATTGTATCGGATTTGACAGTCTGCACAGTGAGGACCAAGATTATAGCAAGGCTGATTTGGTCGTTTCAGATTTCAAAGCCATCGCTTTTGATCAACTTGAAAAGCAACTTACGACTTCAAATGTCTAAATATGGCCAAAAACGAGCAGCTTGTTAAAGCCATACAAAAGTTAATCAATGCCGTTTTGGAAGCTCTAGGCTACGCGTCTTCTAAGAAAAAACGAACCTGGCATCAACACGTTGTGCCCTACCAAGATGCTTGGGCAGTTCGCAGAGAAGGCAATCAACGTATAAGCTCTAAACATAGAAAGCAAAGTACAGCTATCGACAAAGCAAAACGCTTGGCAAAACGCTATAAAGCAGATGTAATTATACATCGTGAAAGTGGTGGTATTAGAGATCGTTTAAGTTATCGTGACTAAACATTCTCACTGTATTTCAAATAAAAGAATAAATACCGTTGTTGTTTAAATGTCACCTTTCCCGATCCACCTTGTCATAGGCGCGAATCGCTAAAACGGCCCATATCACCACGCAAACCGCAACAAATATAGAGAAGTAAAGTACAATATCGTTAGCGTCCATTTGTGATTTGTTTAAAGAAAATAGCTATACCTAAAAGCGTCGGTGCCCAAAGTCCGATAAAGATGGCATGAAGTTGATCGCCGTGTAGAAAAACGTATTCAGCCACCAAGATGATTACGACACAAAGTGCCAATATCAATACATTCCCAAACCCTAGTCGTTTTAATAATTTCATGTAATAGTCATTGGTTGATAGCTTAAATATATGACTTTTTAGACTTGCTTAGTCTTTATTATGAGACTAAAAGACTAAATTATCTAAATACAACTGCAAAACGATCATTGCAAAACTGCTAAAATAAAAAGTTATGGATTAGTCGTAAAGAAAATAATATGTGCTGTATCTTTGCAAAAAACAATAGCGATATGTCAGAAGACAAAAAACCAGATCAAGTCGTCTTTAATAACAAGACTCAACGCTATGATGCGGCTTTAAAGCCCTATGCTACCAATGTTGGTGCTCCAGCCATACAAGTACATGGCAATTCTACATGGAAAAATCGTAATATTTTAAAAGCCAACAAACAAATCCAAGCCAAATATCTTGAGCTCAAAGCTGAATACGACAAAATGATCCAAGAACTGGAATATAACAACTTGGTATACAATTCTCGCTATAATTTTGAACCACTTGTAGGTGAAACCTATTTTTTATATCGCGATAAAAAGGACCAACCCTTTTTATCCATCATAGCGCCTTCAGACTGTAATTTTGACTATATAGGTAGTTTTCAACTGAACAGTGAGTTCGTTTGGAAGAAAGTAGATGCGTCGTAGTCTTGTGCTTTTAACAAAGCATGTGACATAGATCTGACCTCTTAATCATAAAAACTAGCTTAAAAAATGGCAGATATCAGTAGGCATTTTGCCATGAACAACTCCTACTTATTTGTTCTTTAAAAGCGCATTCTGCTCTTCCATTAAGTCGTTAAGCTGGGCAAGTAATTCTATATCCTTAGGTGTTTTCACCACCTTATTTTTAGGATCTTCTGCCTTATCCTTCAATCGGTTCATGGTTTTTACCACCACAAATACCGTGAGACCAACGATGAGGAAATCTAAAAATGTTTCAAATAGCATTCCGTACTCTATAGCCACTTGATGTGTAAGCACCGTACCTTGAGCATCTAAAACTTCCTCACGTAACACATATTTTTTATCCTGAAAATTAAGACCGTCAGTCATTAAGGATAAAGGTGGCATAAATACCTTTTTCACCAACACATCAATCACCTTATTAAATGATGCACCAATGATGATTCCGATGGCCATATCCATCATATTCCCCTTAACGGCAAATTCTTTGAACTCCCTTAAAAATTTCATAAGCATCTCTTTTATTACTATTAAAAGATTGCAAAGATATTCGAACAGTTCGTGCAAAGCAATAGCAAACAGTTTTAGAAGAAACTTTTACTGTGATTGTGCTATTTTTTCTAAGAAATGACCGTTCACTTATGAAAATCACCTAGCAACGTTGCTTATTTTTTATAATATTTCTTATAGCCTCTGTAGGCGAAACCAGCTAAAATCCCAATGAAAGCTAAGGTAATTGCAATATATTGATAACTCAAGATCTGTTGTCCTGACTGATAAGAATGTAAGCCCGATAAATAAAAGTTGACACCGAAGTAAGTAAATAGAATACTAGAAAATACTAAAACAGATGCCAAATTAAAACCGAATCGACCTCGAAGCCCTGGAATCAAACGCATATGTATGACAAAAGCATAGAACATAATACTAATCAATGCCCAAGTTTCCTTCGGATCCCAACCCCAATATCGTCCCCAACTTTCATTAGCCCACATACCTCCTAAAAAGTTACCAATGGTTAGCATGACTAAACCTACAGTTAAGGCCATTTCATTAATAATGGTCAATTCTTTAATATTCAAGTCCATTTTCACCTTATTCTTTTTGGTTGTGAACGCCATCAATAATAACACGGTTAAACCTAAAATCATGCCAAGCGTAAAAGGGCCATAACTTGCCACAATCACTGCCACGTGAATCATTAACCAATAACTATCTAGTACAGGCTGAAGATTAGAAATAGCTGGATCCATCCAACTCCAGTGAGCTACCATCAATATCATGGATGTCACAAACGCCGTTGCAGCTAAAGTTAACATAGATTTACGACCGAAAGCTAATCCGAAGAACATGGTTGCCCAAGCGACATAAATCATCGATTCATAAGCGTCACTCCAAGGTGCATGTCCTGAAATATACCAACGTACAATCAATCCAGCCGTATGAATTAGGAACATCAAAAATATGGCGATCCCAAAGCCTTTTACGACTATATCTAAGACTTTACTTCGCGATTTAAATATTTGAATGATCAAGAGCACAAATAGTAAAGCTCCAGCAATCATGTAATAAGCATACAAAGATTTAAATATATCATATTGATTATACTTAATTTCTGTATTAATTTTTTGATCTGATAACATGACCTCACTTCCCTCCTGCTGTTGGTTCTTTTTGAAACCATCTAACAATCGATTGGCTGTGGTGTAATCACCAGACTGACGTGCTTTATAGAGTTCTCCTAAATAGTAACTAAAACTATTTTCTATAAATTTTCCGTAGAGTGTATCTTTAATCTGATTACGGTATTCCTCACGATATTCGACAGGTGAAATCCAAGTATTTCTCTCATCTTCTGGTACTGGAAATATTTTAATGGAACGACCATCAAGCGTATTGAATAATAAACTCATGCGATCATACGCTTCTTTAAATTCCTTCTGAAAACCGTTAGGCACCTCAGCACTGTAAGCCTCTTCTAAATAGGGTCCTAATTTATTCCGTCCGTCAGGTGTTAAAAAATCTGTAATCGAGACATACTTCTGATCGGTATCCACACCAATAATTTTGCGGATAGAATCCCCTTTCCGCTTGGCAAGATAAATGACGGGAACATTGTACCAAAACAACGGACTTTCTTGCATGGAAAGCAAGACCTGATTAGCATCAAACTCTTCGTAATGATCTTTCTTGCTAAGTTTACGTAATATTTCAGAAGCAAACGTATTCATAGGCATCATACGACCACTGTAATCTTGAATAACCAATCTTCCAAATTCATCGGCGTGCTCCTTGGGTGTAATATTGGCTCTAATCACAGAGTCTATTTTCGCCTTTGTTGGCCTTTCAAAATCGACTTGTGCCTTATGTTCATGACCGTCACCTTCAAAATGTTCCTGAGACTGCAAACTATCTTGTATAACACTAATTTCATCGGATGGTTCCTGAGCATAAGCTAACATCCCAATACACAGCATTGAAACCGTTAAAAGTTCCGATCTTTTGTCTTTTAATTTATCTAAAAAGCGTTTGAGATCCGCAAAGCGTGTTCCCTTAGCAAAAAGAATAGCCATTAATCCGAAGTACAACAAAAAATAACCAAAATAGGTCACCCATGTGCCCCATTGATCATGATTTACTGACAATTTGGTTCCTAACTCATCGGGAAAAAAGCTCGCCTGAAAAAACCGATAGCCTTCTTCATCTAGAATATTATTCATATAAATACGATAATCGTAAGGTGTTTCATTTGGTTTGATAACGGTCACCTCACTGGCAAACGCTGAGAAATTATCTTCGGTTCCAGGATAGCGTTCCGCAACAAAATCATTGAGCTTGATACTGAAGGGTAATTCCTTAACGACGGAGCCATATTTTACAGCTACATCTAAGCCTCCTACTTTTACTTGTTCAAAACGACCGTTGACATATTGACCACCTAACAAATTAACCGTTTTAGTCTCGCCATTTGCAGTAACATCCACGACAAGTCCATCTTCACGACTTCTTAACAACTGCGATTTTTTAACCACTCCGAAAGATCCGGTAACAACAGGTTTTGGAAACACCATAGCCATATTCCCAATTTGATAACGAGAACGCAAGGCCAAAGGTTGAATTGAATCCTTGACTAAGACACCTGTTTCCTGTGTTGCCATGGTCATATAATCCCCTTCGAATGGTGATTCTATAAAAATTCTGTTATCATCAGTGGTTAAATTAATCGCACCTTTCTTAGGATTGTTTAAGGTAAAAACGACATTATGAATAAGGGCTTCACTACCATCCTTGATAAAATGACTGTGAGATCCTTCATTGCCAGCCTCAACTAACTTTAAATACGATTCGCCCGTTTCATCTGGAATGATATCTAATTCGGCGTCCTTAACAAACTTTTTAACAGCAATGGTTACTGGCGTATCATCGTAGGTAGCTGTCACTTCAAAATCATTATCCAAACGCTCAGAAAAATCTACTGACTCCTGAACCACACGACGCTGTTGCTGTCCGTTGATCATTAAATCACCATCAATATAAGCCGTTAAATACACGTTCCGTGTGAGATAGGTATTAGTGGTTTCTCCTTCTCGAATAGGCATCCATCCTTCGAATCCAATGTATCTGGTAATGCCTGCACCGATGATGATAAAAATGAATGCTAAATGCAATATCAGCGTTGCCCATTTTTCTTTACGTAACAAACGGTATCTGAAAATATTACCTATAAAATTAATCACGAAGAGTACCATGATAGCCTCAAACCACCAGGCGTTATAAATGTAATGTCTTGTAAAAGGTGTTGGAGACGTTTCTTGTCCTGCATCGAGAAATGTACCAAATATCATGGCTACAGCATAAACAATAAATAAAATTCCAGTAAGTCGTGTTGAAAATAGCACGTTCGCAAGTTTCTTTTGCATAGCAAGAAGGCTTATTTTTAGTTGTGCAAAGATAACCAAATTAGTTTGTTTAAGACTCTTGAATGAGCATCAAAAAACTGTTAAAAACGTAAATTTCTAATCCTAGCGTTGGCGTGCTTCAAAAATTTTCAAATACATAAAGGTGCCCATTTTTCTTGCTCTTCTTTTGGCGTTATCTGTCACCTCTCCCTCGAACAATTCGTCCAGGGTTTGATACCATAAATTGAGCCAGACACCAAAATGCATTTCTGTGATTTGACCATTAAATTTTCGATCCACATCCACATGAACTTCCAATGGGTTTCCATGATACTTATGCTGAAGCTTTCTAGTCATAAACAAACTGCTTTCCCAAAATGTGGTCAAATGCTCTAAATGCGACTCCCAATCGGTAATTGTATCATTGAAAAAAGGCCCTAAAAGTTGATCCGCTCTTACTTTATCATAGAACAATGTCACTAATCTATAAAGGTCTTGTCGTGTGCTAATATCTTTGCGCATAAGACAAAGTTAGGCATCGGAATTAAATTATAGCTCAAAAATTTCCATTTCTGAATTCTATTGTATTTTTGTGTCATGATTTCAGTAGTACTTTTAGGCGCAGGTAATGTAGCCCATCATTTATACAAAGCATTTGTGGCTTCAGAAAATGTCAACGTCACACAGTGGTATAACAGACACTTGAAAACCATCGCTTCTTATAAAAATGAGGTAGCCATTACAGACAATTTGGCGATGCTTGAAAAAGCGGATATTTATATCATTGCCGTTAGTGATGACGCGATTTCTGAATTATCGCAGCAACTTCCGTTTGAAAACCGATTCGTGGTTCACACCTCAGGAAGTGTTAGTGCTTACGATTTGGATAAAAAAAATCGTCGTGGTGTCTTTTACCCTTTACAAACGTTTTCTAAAGGCGCTCATATCGATTTTAGCAAGGTGCCTATATGTTTAGAAACCTTAACAAAAAAAGATTACTTACCCTTAAAACAATTGGCGATTTCCATTACGAAGGTAACCAAGCGTGTTAATAGTGATCAACGTGCTGCTTTACATTTAGCCGCTGTTTTCGTAAATAATTTCACCAATCAGTTGTATCGTGTGGCTCATGAAATCACCGAGTCTCAAGGTGCAGAGTTTGACCTATTAAAACCTTTAATTTTGGAGACTGCGATGAAAGTTCAAGAGCTGTCACCTTACAAAGCCCAAACGGGTCCAGCCAAACGCAACGATAAAAAAACAATTAAAAAGCATTTAAAGCTTTTAGAAGACAATCATCATAAAGACCTTTATAAGTTACTAACAGCGTCAATAAAACATACCCATGGAAGATAAGAGTTACAAAGAATATTTAGAACAAATAACCACCTTCATATTTGATGTGGATGGTGTTCTTACAGATGGTACAGTCACTATTATGACCAACGGTGATATGTTGCGACGTATGAATATAAAAGACGGTTACGCCCTAAAAACTGCAAAAAATGCTGGTTTTAATATGTGCATTATTTCTGGAGGCACAAATCTAGGAGTACAAAAGCGCCTTGAGGGACTTGGTATCACGGATGTGTATTTAGGTGCTCATCAAAAAACAGAGCAGTTCCATGCATATTTGTCTGACAACAATATTGACGCAAAAAATGTGTTGTATATGGGAGATGATATTCCTGATGTACCAGTTATGAAATTGGCTGGATTGGCTTGTTGTCCGCAAGATGCGGCTATTGAGGTTAAGGCGGTTAGTCACTATGTCTCACATAGGTTAGGCGGAAAAGGCGCAGCAAGGGATGTCATAGAACAAGTTTTAAAAGCACAAGACAAATGGGACGGAAATTTCGATGCCAAGTATGACTAACAATTTTTTGACCTCATAAAGACCAACACCTAATTACTAAACAACCATCTAACTTTGCACATCTTAAATCTTATACGTTGGAAAAATCTAGCAATAATTATCATTGCACAAGTTCTTATTAAATATGCGCTATTTGAGCCATTTGATGTGAACACGGCTTTATCTACCGTCAACTTTATGGTCCTTGTAGTTGCGACCTTATGTTGTGCAGCTGCAGGAAATATCATCAATGATATATACGATGTAGAAACGGATCTTATCAACAAGCCTGAAAAGGTTATTATTGGAAAACAAGTCTCAGAGTCTTTGGCCTATAATTTATTCTTCGGATGCAATATTGCTGCCATTGCCTTAGGCTTTTACCTATCTCATAATATTGGTAAGAGTTCATTTTTTTCAATTTTTGTCATCATTTCTTTAGCACTTTATGTCTACGCTTCTTATTTAAAAGGCACTGTTGTTATCGGGAATTTATTGATTTCTCTGTTGGTTGGTACAAGCCTTTTGATTGTAGCTATTTTCGATTTACTCCCTATGATTACTCCATATAATCGTATTTCTCAAATTAAGTTTTTTAGTATTGTTGTTGATTATTCGGTGTTTGCTTTTCTTATTAATTTAATTCGTGAAATGGTGAAGGACATACAAGATGTAGATGGTGATTATAAAGCTGGAATGAATACGCTTCCCATTGTATTGGGCCGCGAACGTACTGGTAAAATTGCATTTGTAGTGAGTTTGATACCAATTACAGCTGTACTTTATTATGTGATCACCTATTTATATAAAAATCAAATTGCCATCGGTTATTTTCTCTTATTTGTTATGGCTCCTTTAATTTATGCAAGTATAAAAATTTTTACGGCTAAACATCAAAAGCACTATGCGTATATTAGTCGGATTTATAAGTGGATAATGCTCACAGGTTTATTATCTTTACTGATGTATCCGTTTCTACTGAAATAATATTTTATGCTACTGGACAGACTTCGCAACTACCAACTAATTTTAGCTTCGGGATCTCCCAGACGTCAGCAATTTTTTAAAGAACTGGGAATGACCGTTAAAATTCGATTAAAACCAGTTAAAGAGGAATTTCCAGACCGATTGCGACATTTTGAAATTAGTGATTATCTCGCACAGCTGAAAGCATTACCTTTTAAAGATGAATTAAAGGCTCATGACATCCTTATTACGAGCGACACCATCGTTTGGCACGACAATAAAGCCTTGGGGAAACCGAGAAGTCCGGAAGATGCTTTCAACATGATAAAAGCTATGAGTGGCAACTCCCATGAAGTTATTACTTCCGTGTGCTTTACAACCACAAGCCAACAAAAAACAGTGAATGCCATCACCAAGGTCACATTTAATACCTTGACTAACGACGAGATAAACTACTATATTGATAACTATCAACCCTATGACAAAGCGGGTTCCTACGGAATTCAGGAATGGATTGGACAAATAGGTATTTCCAAAATTGAAGGCTCCTACACCAATGTCGTTGGACTTCCCACACAACTCGTTTACAAAACGTTAAACAGCATGGTTTTATAACAAAAGCATTGTAACTTTAGGGTTAAAAGATGCCCATGAATTCATTTTATAAGCTACCATTATTTACAGGTCTTACGGTCATATTAATGATCAATTTTTTTAGTTGTAAGGAACCGGACAAACCTAAGTTAGAAGCTACAAACACAGTTACTGCTGTAGAAGATTCAATAGCATCAGTAGCATTGAGACCTGCTTTTAAATTAACGACTGATTTCAAAACGTATTGGTACAGTGGAACTGCTGAAATTTCTAGTTACCAATTAGAACAAGCTCGCTATGGTGAAATTCGAAAGGGTCAGGCCGCTTTAATTTATGTTACTGAACCTTTTTTACCAGACATTCAAGTGAAAGCTGATCAGTCTTCAGCATCCAGTATTCCTGTTCTGAAATTAAACGCCACAAAAAAATTCAATACGGGCATCTATCCTTATGCCATCATGCAATCCACTTTTTATCCTGTCAACAATACGCAACATGCGCTTAAAGTGAGTTGTTCGGTTCAAGAATGGTGCGGTCATGTATACACACAATTGAACAATAGACAACAGTTTGAAATCATGTCGCATAGTTATTTTGAAAATGAAGCCGATCAAAAATTCGCTTTGGAAAAATCTCTTTTGGAAAATGAACTTTGGACACAATTACGCTTGGATCCGCAGAGTTTACCCACAGGCAACATTGATGTTATTCCGTCATTAGAATTTATCAGATTGAAACATATACCATTACGAGCCTACAAAGCCAATGCGAATTTGGAATCTGACAAGTATGTGATTGCCTATCCGGAATTGGAAAGAACACTCACCATCCGATTTAACCCAAGTTTTCCTTATGACATCGTTGGTTGGGAAGAGACGTTTAAAAGTGGGTTTGGAAAAAATGCTGAAGTCCTAACTACCAAAGCCACAAAAATAAAAACCATTAAATCAGCCTATTGGAACAAAAACTCTAATGCTGATCAGGACCTGAGACAAACACTTCAATTAAAATCATAAAAACTGTTTTTTCTAATGTATCTTTGAAAGACCAATCCAATTTTTATATATGTTTTTTGAAGCTTACCAATCGGAACTCATCATCACTGGAATAGTGCTTGTCGTGCTATTGGTGGTCCGTTTTGCCAGCCATGCGCTCGTTAAAAAAATCGGAAGATCAAGCGGTATTAACGATGCGCGTATTCATTTGATTTGCAGATACATAACTGTCACACTCTTTCTCATTGCTTTAATCATTGAATCCTTCGTTTTTGGAGCACAATTAAAGGATATGACTTTTATTGTCTCTTCTGTATTTACAGTCATCGGTATCGCCTTGTTTGCCATATGGTCTATTTTGAGTAATGTGACTTCTGGTATTATCATGTTCTTTTCATTTCCTTATAAAGTGGGTGACAAAGTAAAAATCCATGACAAGGATTTCCCCATCGAAGCGGTTATTGAAGATATCAGAGCATTTCAATTACATTTGAGGTGTGACAATGGTGATCTCGTGACTTACCCAAACAATCTCATACTACAAAAAGCCGTTACATTGGTCGAAAAAGATGCCATCGATAGTTTTATGGATGATGGCAGTGATACTGTTTAATTCCTCTAAAATTGAGCACCAATAACAATCATATTAATTACATCGAATTTTACGCATCAGACCTTGACAGTGTTAAAGAGTTTTACCATCGGACATTTGGTTGGACTTTTACAGATTATGGTGATACCTATTGTGCGTTCACTAATAGCGGACTTGAAGGCGGATTCGAAAAATCGAATAAGCCTATTACCAATGGTGCTCTGGTTGTGTTATACCATCATGATTTAGAGCATATCAAACGTGAAATAATTAATAAAGGTGGAGAGATATCCGTTGATATTTTCACCTTTCCAGGCGGTAAGCGTTTTCATTTTAAAGATCCTGTCGGTAATGAACTAGCCGTATGGTCAGAGCTTTAATACCAACGTAAGATGACGAAAATTTATTTCATAGTGTTCTTATCCATTGTGCTCATGTCGTGTGCGAAGGAGCCTAAACGCATCGGTATCCAACCCTACGGAAACATTAATGATAAGACTATTTCTGATATCACTGAAACGCTTCAGCAGACCTATCAAATGGATGTCATTGTTTTGACGGAAAGAGAATTGCCAGAAAATGCCTTTGTCAATATAAAATCACCACGTTACAGGGCTGACTCACTTTTAAAAGACTTAATCAGACAGAAGCCTGATAGTATTGATTATGTACTAGGTATTACGGCTAGGGATATTTCAACCACAAAACGCCAACCTGATGGTCAAATCAAACAACCAGTCCATACATATCAAGATTGGGGGATTTTCGGATTAGCTTATCGTCCTGGCGAGAGTTGTATTGTTTCTACCTATAGATTAGCACATAAAGAACCAACGATTTACTTGAGTCGCTTACAAAAAGTTGGCGTTCATGAAATAGGTCATAATTTAGGATTAGCACATTGCCCAACAGCCAAATGCGTTATGCAAGATGCTGTAGAAAGTATTCAAACCGTGGATCAAGCAAACTTGAAACTTTGTGATCAATGCCAGCAACGCATTTAACGTTAAAGAAAATCTAAAAACTAGGCCTTCCCTAAGAGACTTCATTATATTTGGTTTTACTAACTAATATATCATGAAGAAACGATTACCAATCCTTTGTTTATTCCTCTTATTAACTGCGATTGTTAGCGCACAGCAGCCTAAAAAACCAACCTCCTCAGAGATTTACGAATCCATAAAAAAACTGAATTTTCTGGGTTCTGTACTCTATGTTGCTGCGCATCCTGATGATGAAAACACGCGACTCATTTCGTATATGTCCAATGAACTAAAAGCGCGAACGGCATACTTATCATTAACACGTGGTGATGGCGGTCAAAATTTAGTAGGACCTGAAATCAGAGAACTCCTTGGTGTCATTCGAACACAGGAATTGTTGGCGGCACGTCGTACCGATGGTGGCGAACAATTATTTACAAGAGCTAATGATTTTGGATATTCGAAACATCCTGATGAAACTTTAGCCATTTGGAACAAGACAGAGGTTCTCAATGATGTCGTTTTGGCCATACGTAAATTCCAACCTGATGTGATCATCAACAGATTCAATCATAGAACACCCGGTTCAACTCATGGTCACCATACAAGTTCTGCCATGCTCTCTGTAGATGCGTTCGATTTGGCGGGTGATCCTAATGCGTTTCCTGATCAATTATCACAAGTAGACACATGGCAGCCAAAACGCTTATTTTTCAATACCTCGTGGTGGTTCTATGGAAGTCAAGAGAATTTTGAAAAAGCTGATAAAAGTAATCTTTTGGAAATTGATACGGGTGTATATTTTCCTAGTAGTGGTTTAAGTAATCCTGAAATTGCTGCCTTAAGTAGAAGTCAGCACAAATCTCAAGGATTTGGAAGTACGGGAAGTCGTGGCACTCAAACAGAATATATAGAGTTAATTAAGGGCGATCTACCTTCTGATAAAACGAATTTATTTGAAGGTATAAACACCACTTGGAGCCGAATTGAAGGCGGTCAAGCTATTGGAGCCATATTACACAATGTTGAAGAAACGTACGATTTTAAGAATCCTTCAAAATCTATTCCTGAATTAATGCGTGCATACATGGCTATTCAAAAATTAGAGAATACGCATTGGAGAACGGTTAAAACGGCGGAAATAAAAGCCATCATTTCGGCCTGTGCAGGTCTGTATCTTGAAGCAACAGCAGCTACGAATCACGCGACGGCAGGTGCTGTCATCGATTTAAATATAGAGGTGATCAATCGCAGTGATGCCAATATAACGCTCACCAATATTATCACGCCAAACAATATTAAAATCAACAAAGATGTTACGTTGACCAATAACATTGATTACGAATTTAAGGAGGTATTGAAAATCAGTGAAGACCAAAATGTTTCAACACCCTATTGGCTCACCAAAAAAGGGTCATTAGGTATGTATGCCGTTGAGGATCCTTCCCTTATCGGAAAACCTGAAACACCTAGAGAACTCACAATCACCTTTCAACTTAACATTGCCAATACACCCATTTCTTTTACGAAGCCAATTGTTTATAAAACAACGGATCCAGTCAAAGGAGAAGTTTATAAGCCATTTGAGATTATTCCAGAGGCTTCGGCAAAAATTTCAGAGAAAGTGATTATTTTGGATTCTGACCAACAGCGTGAGATTGAAGTCCTTGTAAAAGCAGGTCGCGATAACCTCGAAGGTTTTGTGCAGTTGGCTTATCCTAATGACTGGAATGTTTTTCCAGACAAGCAGAAAATTAATATTGCCAATAAAGGTCAGGAAGCGCGATTGGTGTTTACAGTTATTCCACCAAAAGAGCAAAGCGAAGGCTTGATTACGCCAATGGTACATATCGGAGATCAAATTTATACACGAGAATTGATAGAAATCGATTATGACCATATTCCATTTCAAACTGTATTATTGCCTAGCGAAAGCAAAATTGTAAGATTGGATATACAAAAACGCGGTGAAAATATTGGATATATTGAAGGTGCTGGTGATGTTGTTCCCGAGAGTTTAAGACAAATTGGCTACAATGTAGCAGTCCTAAAACCAGAGGACATTTCCGCAGAAAATCTCAAACGTTTTGATGCCATTGTCATAGGCATTAGAGCCTATAACACCGTAGATGAGCTAAAGTTTAAACAACAACTATTATTCGACTATGTTGCACAAGGTGGCAATATGATTGTTCAGTATCATACGAACCGTCGATTAAAAGTGGACCAATTGGCGCCTTACGATTTACAATTGTCGCGCGATCGCGTTACCGACGAACATGCAGAGGTCACGTTATTAGCTAAAGACCATGAAGTTTTAAATGCACCGAATCAAATAACTGCAGCCGATTTTGAAGGATGGACCCAAGAACGTGGTTTATACTTTCCAGACGAATGGTCTAGTGAATTCACGCCCATATTATCTATGAATGATGCTGGTGAAACACCAAAAACAGGAAGTCTTTTGGTAGCCAAACACGGCCAAGGGCATTACATTTACACAGGGTTAAGTTTCTTTAGAGAGTTTCCTGCAGGCGTATCTGGTGCTTACAGATTATTTGCCAACATGCTATCACTTGGAAAAAATGACATGCAACCAAACACCCAAATCAAAAACTAATGGAAAAGTATAAATGGAACAAAATGTATAGCTTGATTCTGATCGCTAATATCATCTATATTATCGCATTTTATCTCATTACAAAAGCCTTTTAAAATGCAGCATTTAGATTGGATTGTTCTCATTGGTACCTTATTGCTGATTGTCATTTATGGCACTTATCAATCTCGAGGCAGCAAAAATGTCGAAGACTACTTAAAAGGTGGTAACACCTCAAAATGGTGGACCATTGGTTTATCTGTTATGGCAACACAAGCTAGTGCGATTACCTTCTTGTCTACGCCAGGACAAGCCTTTAACAACGGTATGGGTTTTGTTCAATTTTATTTTGGATTGCCTATCGCCATGATCGTGATTTGCATGGTATTTATTCCACTCTACCATCGATTAAAAGTGTATACGGCCTATGAATTTTTAGAAAACCGATTTGACCTAAAAACACGAACACTCACTGCTATCTTGTTCTTAATTCAGCGTGGACTCGCTGCAGGAATTACCATTTTTGCGCCAGCCATTATATTATCTGCAGTGCTTGGATGGAATCTGCTCCTGTTAAATATTATCATCGGATTGCTGGTCATCATATATACAGTTTCTGGAGGCACAAAGGCCGTTAATGTGACACAGAAACATCAAATGGTGGTTATTTTTTCTGGTATGATCATCGCCTTTATACTTATTATTACCCAACTTCCTTCAGACATCACCTTCTCTAATGCGCTTGACATTGCAGGTGCTAGTGGCAAAATGGAAGTTTTAGATTTTTCCTTTGACCTCAACAACCGTTATACCGTATGGAGTGGTGTTATTGGCGGAACTTTTTTAATGCTGTCCTATTTTGGAACAGACCAGAGTCAAGTGCAACGCTACCTCTCTGGGAAGTCTGTGAAAGAAATGCAACTCGGACTCATGTTTAATGGTTTATTAAAAGTGCCGATGCAGTTTTTTATTTTACTAGTAGGTGTGATGGTATTTGTTTTTTATCAATTCAATGAAGCTCCTATCAATTTTAATCCGACAGCGACAGACGTGGTGTTGGATTCGCAATACGCCAATGACTATAGAGCGCTTCAGAAAAAACAAAAAGAGGTATTTGAGCTTAAAAAAACTGCTATCAATGATTATGTTCTTAATAATGCATCTGAATCTGCACAAAGCATTGCCAAATTTAATACCGAAAGTGATCAATTAAGAGCAGATGCACGAACGCTGATAGAAAAAGCTGGGGAAGCAGAAAATATTAAGGTAGAAAGCAATGACAAAGATTATGTCTTTATCCATTTTATACTTCATAATTTGCCACGCGGACTCATTGGCTTACTGCTCGCTGTGATTTTAAGCGCAGCCATGTCAAGTACTTCTAGTGAATTAAATGCTTTGGCGAGTACTACAACTATGGATTTGTATAAACGAAACACTTCTGCTAAGTCAGAAAAAGAAATGGTCAAAGTTTCTAAGCTTTTTACACTTGGTTGGGGTATTCTTGCTATTGGTGTTGCTTGCGTTGCTAATCTTGCCGAAAATTTAATTCAGTTGGTAAATATTATTGGTTCTATTTTCTACGGAAATGTGCTGGGTATTTTCCTGCTGGCATTTTTCTTTAAGTCTGTAAGAGCTAACGCGGTATTTACTGCAGCTTTGATAACTCAAGCGATTATATTTTTACTTTTCGGATTAAATGAAGTTGAGATCATTAACCTACCGTTTTTATGGTTAAATTTTGTTGGTTGTATTCTCGTTATAATCATAGCGAAGCTCATTGATTTCAAAGAAATTTCTAAGAATCATAAACTATTGTTAGTCGGATTGATTTCAATCATTAGCCTTTTCGGATTCCTAATAATCAGTAACTCTTAACATCATGAGAACCATTAATTGGGGCATAATAGGCCTAGGAAATATTGCAACCAAATTTGCGCAAGACCTTGTAACTGTTGAAGGCGCAAAATTATATGCAGTCGCCTCTAGAAACCAACAAAAAGCCAATGGATTTGCAACTCAATTTGATGTAGAAATCGCCTATAGTGACTATGAATCTCTCGCGAGTGATCCCAATATAGACGCGGTTTATATCGCAACACCACATGCCTTGCACAAAGCCCATTCTCTAATGTGTTTAGAACAGAAAAAAGCGGTACTCTGTGAAAAACCATTTGCCATGAATCTTTCGGAAGTAGACGCTATGATAGCTTCCGCAAAAGACAACAGAACCTTACTCATGGAAGCCATGTGGACGTATTTTCTTCCACATTACCAGTTTGCGCTTGAGCAACTCAAAAAAAAGACCTTTGGCGCCATCACAAAAATAGAAGCTGATTTCGGCTTTAAGCCAGACTTTAATTTGGAATCTCGTGTATTTAAAAAATCTCTAGGTGGTGGAAGTTTGTTAGATATCGGTATTTATCCCATTTTTGCTGCGTTGTCTACTTTAGGAGAACCTTTACGAGTGGATTCGAAAGCTACATTTTTTGAAAATGGTGTAGATGCGTCTTGCTTTATCATCCTAAATTATGCTAATGATGTAGAAGCCCATTTAAAAAGTACACTTACAGAAAAAACAGCTACTGAAGCCATATTCTATTGTGAACGTGGCACCATCAAAATTAATTCTAGATTTCATGAACCGAGTTCGGTAACGCTTATTTCAGAAGGCGAAGAGCGTACATCTCATTTTGAATGTCACACACACGGTTATGATTATGAAACGCGACACTTTAATGATTTGTTAAGAACAGAAGCTTTAGAAAGTCCGATTATGACCTTTGATTTTAGCAGAAAACTGATGCGCACCCTTGATCTTATTCGGCATCAAATTGGACTACATTACGAATAAAAAAAACCCACTGTAAATTACAATGGGTTTCAATTTTTATCGTGGACGTTCAATTACATCGCTCCCCATTCTTTAAGAGAGGCTTCGTTGAATTTCACATATTGCTGGTTACCAGCCTCTTTTGCTGCTTCCATAGATTTCTTAGCAAGTGCAATCGCACCTTTCTTATCACCTGCAGCCGCATAAATCAATGACTGTTGTCTCATTTGCCAATATCTCGGATTTTCAACCATAGACATAGCCTTATCAATCCATTTCTTGGCCTGATTGATATCTTTGCCTTCATTTAAATAATAAACTGCCGAAGCATAGTAGTCTTCTGCGCTTGGACCATTCATAGCTTTATCGATAGCTGAAGTCACCTTTTTATCTGTTGGAACCGTAAAAGGTACTGCAGCATAAGACTTTTCCCAAATTAATTCTAAATGTGCACCATCGCTCTTGATGTTGTTGATATCAATAGCAAACGTTTCTACGTTGAAAGGCAGTTCTTCTACTTTCACTTTAGCGGTTGCTACAACCCTACTGTCATCCCACTCTGCAGGTGCACCCCAATTGTTAGTGTCATCATAAAACATCACATCCCAATCTGTTGCTGAATTCAATCGCGTAAAAATGGCATAAGAACCTGCTTTTACATCCTGGCCAGCAATGGTGACATCATCACTAAACGTAATTGTTGTGTTTTTATTAGCGCCAGTTCTCCATATAGATCCCCATGGTTCTAGACCTCCAAATATCGTTCTTCCTTTAACACCTGGTCTTGAATATTCAACAGTCACATCTGTTAGACCTACTTTCTGCTCTAGCTTTGCTGATGGACTCGCTTGTGGTGTTTGAATTTGTGCATAAGTAGCAAAAGTCATGGCTACCATAGCAAACATTAGTAATAATTTTTTCATTGGTATTGGTTTTAATGATTAGTGTATTAATTCACGTAAATTTACGAACATGTAGCGCCTTTGTTTGTTAACAAAAACTTAAATTACTACCGCTCATGCCCTAAATAACAAAGAGAAAAGATGATATTAATCCAACAGGTCCTTGAAATAGTCTTTCGTAGTTCATTTTATAAATTGTCGAATATCGTAGGTATCTAAAGCCAATACATTTCTAACAAATCTAAGCGCAACTGCGTCCGTTGCAGTGAATATTGGTTGTCAAATTCAACTTTGATAATGTCTTGTTAAATTTGTTTAACGATTATTAATTATTGTTAAACATTTTGTACTTTTATACTATATTTAAAGACCATGGCAAAAAAGAAAAACATTACAAGTTCTAATATGATTTCCTATTATATGGATTATGTATTAGAGCATGGCGAGCAACCAAAGACCGTTTATGCATTTGCTAAGCATCACAATTTTGAAGAATCTAAATTCTATGAATTTTATGGTTCGTTTGAAGCCTTAGAAAAACATATTTTTCAAGTGTTCTTTACAAATTCAATTGATGCCTTAGAGAAAAATGATGATTACAAGAATTTTGATGCAAGAAATCAACTTCTCAGTGTTTACTTTACGTTTTTCGAAAATCTTACAGCAAACAGGAGTTACGTGCTGTATGCATTAAAACAGCACAAAAACAAATTGAAAGGTTTACAAGCATTATCGGAATTAAAGAAAACATTTACATCTTACATCGAGCAACTTGATATTTCCTTAATAGAAACAAAACAAGAGCGCGTAGATAAGATTCAAAGGCGCGCTTTAAAAGAATCAGCTTGGGGACAATTACTGTTGACTATTAAATTTTGGATGGATGACACCTCTCCTGCTTTTGAAAAAACAGACATTTTTATAGAGAAATCCGTGAATACAAGTTTTGATATACTAGATATCGCACCCATGAAGAGTTTAATAGATCTAGGAAAATTTATATACAAAGAAAAAATTCACTCGTTCCAATAAGTCCTTATGAAAACCATTGATAAAATTCCTGTTTCGAAAATTCAGCGTGCTACCAAATTGGTATCTACAGGAGCCAAAGTAGGTGTTAATTACCTAAAATATTACGGTGATAAATTAACAAAGTCTGAAATTGAGGCCAAAGAACGTTTGAATCAGAATAATGCTGACGACATTTACGATGGTTTGAAACAATTAAAAGGGAGTGCTCTTAAGGTAGCTCAAATGCTCAGTATGGAAAAAAGCATTTTACCTCAAGCCTATGTTGAGAAATTCTCACTAGCTCAATTTTCTGTACCGCCATTATCGCCTCCTTTAGTGGTGAAGACATTTAAAACATATTTTGGAAAACATCCCAACGAGATTTACGATACTTTTAACGCAACGTCTGTTAATGCTGCTAGTATAGGACAAGTCCATATAGCAGAAAAGGATGGGAAAAAACTTGCTGTGAAAATCCAATATCCAGGCGTTGCAGAAAGTATTGCTTCAGATTTAGCAATGGTAAAACCCATTGCGATGAGTATGTTCAATATCAAAGGAAAAGATTCTGACAAGTACTTCAAAGAAGTTGAAAACAAACTTATTGAAGAAACCAATTATATTTTAGAAATTGCTCAAAGTCAAGAAATTGCTTCCAAATGTGCTCATATTCCCAACTTAGTATTTCCGAAATATTACAGCGATTTGTCTTCGGAGCGTATTATTACCATGGACTATATGAAAGGTGAGCATCTTTCAGAATTTACAGCACATAATACGAATCAAGAATTAGCAGATACAATCGGACAAGCATTATGGGATTTTTATATGTACCAAATCCACACTTTGAAAAAAGTGCATGCAGATCCACATCCTGGAAATTTTCTCATCTCAGAGGAAGGGCAACTCATCGCTTTAGATTTTGGTTGTATGAAAACCATTCCAGATACGTTTTACGAGCCTTATTTTGAACTAGCAAAAAAGGAAAACATTAACAATTGTGAGTATTTTTCAAAAAAGCTTTATGAACTCGAAATATTAAAATCGGACGATTCACCTCAAGAAATAACATTTTTCACAGACATGTTTCATGAGATGTTAAGTTTATTCACACAACCTTTTCATGCCGAATCCTTTGATTTCTCCGATGCTGAATTCTTCGGAAAAATCGCTGAACTTGGAGAGCGGTATTCCAAAAACACCGAATTACGTAAGATGAACGGTAATAGAGGGTCTAAACATTTTATCTATATTAATAGAACCTTCTTCGGACTCTATAATCTCATGTTCGATTTAAAAGCAAAATCAATCAAAATCAACAATTTCAACACGCTGTAATGATCCATATCGACAATGAACAATTCGATAAATTTAATCATATCTACCGCATCAACTTAATCAATAGTTGTTCTGGCTACAAATCAGCAAACCTCATTGGTACGAAATCAGCTTCTGGCATTGAAAATGTCGCCGTTTTTAGTTCTATAACGCATATCGGTTCCAATCCGCCACTTCTTGGTTTCTTTTTAAGGCCAACAACGGTCATGCGCAACACGTATGATAATATAAAGGCAACAGGTTATTATACGATAAATCATATCCATGAGTCTATTCTTGAAGACGCTCATCATACGTCTGCAAAATACGATTCGGAAATTTCAGAATTTGATAGAACGCAATTAAACGCCCATTATCAAAACAATTTTTACGCACCCTTTGTAAAGGATGCACCTTTACAACTCGCCATGGAATATGTGGAAGAATACGATATTCGCGCGAACAACACCATCTTGCTGATAGGTAAAATAATAGGATTGTATGTAAAAGATCATTTATTAGAAGACGATGGTTTTATCAATCTTTCTAAAGCAAAGATTGCTACTATAAATGGCTTGGATGGTTACGCTATTCCTGAATTAAAAACGCGCTTCGAATACCAACGACCAAAACCAAGTCCATGAAAATTCTCGTCACAGGTGCTACAGGCTATATAGGCAAACGATTGATTCCGCTTCTAGTGAATGAAGGACATCATGTTGTTTGTACCGTGAGAGACCGCTTGCGGGCTGATAAAAGTTATGATGATGATGAGCATATTTCAGTAGTTGAAGCAGATTTTCTAAAACCAGAAACGCTTCATGAGATTCCAAATGACATTGATGTCGCATTTTATTTAATCCATTCAATGTCTAACAGTTCGAAGGATTTCAAGTCTCTTGAAGAACGCTGCGCTATTAATTTTAAAGCACAGCTTCATAAAACCAAGGTCCAGCAAGTTATTTATTTGAGTGGCATCACGAACGAAAAACAACTGTCAAAACACTTGGAATCTCGAAAAAAGGTTGAGCAATTATTACATTCTGAAAATTATGCCTTAACAGTTTTTAAAGCAGGAATCATTGTGGGTTCAGGAAGTTCTTCTTTTGAAATTATCAGAGATCTCGTCGAAAAGCTGCCATTTATGATTGCGCCAAAGTGGTTGAATACCAAGACGCAGCCTATTGCGGTTCGCGATGTCTTGGCATTTCTTTCCAAAGCCGTTGGTAAAACCGAAACCTACGACCAATCTTATGACATCTTTGGTCCTGAAATTTTAACCTATAAACAAATGTTACTTCAGTTTGCCGAAGTGAGAGAGCTGAAACGTTATATATTAACCGTTCCTGTCATGACGCCTAAACTCTCCTCCTATTGGCTTTACTTTGTCACATCTACCTCTTACAAATTAGCGAGTAGCTTAGTAGATAGTATGGGTGTTCAAATTATCGGAAAACCAAGTAACATCAATACGTTGTTGGATGTAGCGCCTATTTCTTATAAAGACGCTGTAGAGCTAGCCTTTGAAAAGATTGAGCAAAATAGCATTGTCTCGAGTTGGAAAGATTCAATGGTAAGCAGTGGCAGATTACGAAATCAATTACACAAGTATATCAATGTACCTAAGTTTGGATGCTTTAAGGATTATAAGGAACGACCTGTTAAGGACACAAAGAAAACCTTGGACAAGATTTGGAGCATTGGAGGCACAACAGGATGGTATTACGGCACCTTTTTATGGAAAATCCGAGGCTATTTAGACAAGCTTGTGGGAGGCATTGGATTACGTCGTGGACGAACAAGTCCCACAGAATTAGATGTTGGTGATGCCTTGGATTTCTGGCGTGTTATTTATGCCGACAAAACACAACAAAAATTATTATTATACGCTGAAATGCGCTTGCCTGGCGAGGCATGGTTGGAATTTAAGATAGAAAATAATATCCTTAAACAAACAGCTACATTTAGACCAAGAGGTTTATGGGGACGTTTGTATTGGTATAGCGTACTACCTTTTCACGGGTTTATTTTTAAAGGCATGATTAATCAACTAGTGAATGTCTAAGCATAAAAAACCATTTCTACCTCAAAAAACATGTGCGACATGTGGCTTGCCTTTCAGCTGGCGAAAAAAATGGAAACTTAATTGGGAACATGTAAAATATTGTAGTGAAAAATGCAGGAGACAGAAAATGACATCGGAATAGTTTGGTTTAGAAACGATTTAAGAGTACAAGATAATACCGTGTTAGAATCGGCCATCAGTAACCACAAATCGGTAATCGCTTGTTACTGCTTTGATCCAAGAACCTTTGAAAATACACCATTCGGTTTTAAAAAAACCGGTAAGTACAGAGCAAAATTCTTAATAGAATCTGTTAAAGACCTTAGAAGCAATCTCAAGAAACTTCATATAGAGTTATTTGTATTTGTGGACAAGCCAGAAATTGCCTTGCAACAATTAGTCACCACACATGACTGTAACCATGTTTATTATCAAGAAGAATGGACCAGTGAAGAATGTACAGTATTAAAGCGTATCAAAGACACTCTTCCCGATTCCATCCACTACCATTCATATTATGATCAGTTTTTATTTCATCCCAACGATATAGGGATGACACCTTCAGAAATCCCGAAAGTCTTCACGCAATTTCGCAAAACGGTGGAATCAAAATTCAATGTGAGACCCATTCAAAAAATTCATGTTGCTGATAAAATTAAGCACCTTATTAACACCACTCCCATTCCTTCTTTAGCAGATCTTGGATTTTCAGAATTCGAAACCCATCCCAATACCGCCTTTCCATTTAAAGGTGGTGAAACTGCAGCTTTTGAGAGACTGAACCAATACTTTTTTGACAGCAAAAAATTGGGTGTTTATAAAAAAACTCGAAATGGCTTGATAGGAACTGATTATAGTTCAAAATTATCAGCATGGCTTGCTAACGGTAGCATTTCAGCTCGAACCATCTATTGGAAAGTTCGACAATTTGAGCAAGAACATTTCAAAAACGACTCGACCTACTGGCTCATTTTTGAGCTCATTTGGCGTGATTACTTTAAATACATCGCCTTAAAACACGGCACAGCGATTTTTCAGAAGGAAGGCATCTTAAAAAAAGATTACCATTGGAAAACAGATTCCGAAGCCATTTCAAAATGGATGGAAGGAAGAACCGCATCAGAATTTGTGAATGCCAATATGCTTGAACTGAAGAAAACAGGTTGGATGAGTAATAGAGGTCGGCAAAATGTAGCCTCTTATTTTTCTAAGGAACTTCTTTTAGATTGGCGCATTGGTGCTGCTTACTTCGAATCTTTGTTAATCGATTATGATGTTCACAGCAATTATGGCAATTGGATGTATGTTTCTGGCGTTGGAAATGATCCTAGAGATCGTAAATTTAACGTTGAGCGACAAGCTGAACGTTATGATCCAAATGGTAATTTTCAAAGATTATGGCTTCAAGAAACCTTATTTTAAATGAAAACATTAAGACTCGTACTAGGTGATCAATTAAACATCAAACATTCTTGGTTTAAATCTACAGATGACGACGTGATGTATGCGCTATTTGAAATGCGCCAGGAAACCGATGTTGTGACCCAACACATTCAAAAAGTTATTGGTTTTTTTTCAGCCATGAGACAATTCTCTGAGGATTTAAAAGGCTTAGGACATCGTGTTACGTATTTCAAAATAAATGCTGACGAGAATACACAATCTCTAACAGAAAATCTGACGTTTTTAATAGATACACATGCTATTGAATCCTTTGAATATATGTTCCCTGACAACTATAGACTAGATCAACAACTGAAGGATTATTGTCAGTCTATTTCGATACCATCTAACGCCGTTTCGGCAGAACATTTTTACACACAACGACAAGATCTAGCTCAGTTTTTTGAAGGTAAAAAACAATATCTCATGGAAAATTTCTACAGAGATATGCGCAAAAAACACGACATTCTTATGGTGGCTGGGCAACCTGAAGGTGGTCAATGGAATTATGATAAAAGCAATCGAAAAAAATGGAAAGGCAAGGTTGACATTCCAACTTATAAGTATTTTAAAAATGAAGTTTCCGAAGTGGTAAAGGATATTAAAAATGCTGGAATAGCTACCATGGGACATTTTGAAACAAAAACCTTTAGCTACCCTATCAATCGATCCCAATCCATAGAACAATTAAAATATTTTTGTGAGCATTTATTAGTACATTTTGGAGATTTTCAAGATGCCATGCACACCGATGAAACCTATTTATTTCACTCTCGGCTGTCGTTTGCCATGAACCTCAAATTGATTTCTCCTAAGGATGTCGTAAAAACGGTCATGAACTTTTACAGAAAACATGGAGACGCTATCCACATCTCTCAAGTTGAAGGATTTGTAAGACAAATTATCGGTTGGAGAGAATACATGAGAGGCATGTATTGGGCATTAATGCCAGATTACAAATCGCATAATAAGCTAAACAATCACAATCCGTTACCCGATTTTTATTGGACAGGTGACACAAAAATGAATTGTATGAAACAGGCCATTACGAATTCTTTAGATAATGGCTATGCACACCACATACAAAGACTCATGATTACTGGAAATTATGCACTGCTCACGCAAACCGACCCAGATGACGTAGACGATTGGTATTTAGGAATTTATGTTGATGCTATTGAATGGGTCCAACTCACGAATACGAGAGGCATGAGTCAATTTGCTGATGGCGGAAAAATTGCCACAAAACCCTATGTATCTTCAGGATCTTACATCAATAAAATGAGTAATTATTGTGAGGATTGCCATTACAATAAAAAGAAAAAGCTTACCGATGATGCTTGTCCGTTTAACAGTCTCTACTGGAACTTTTTAGATGACAAACGTCCTATTTTAGGAGATAACTATCGAATGGGAATGATGTATAGTCTTTTGGATAAAATGGACAAGGAGCAACTTCAAAAAATAAAGCTCAAAGCTCAAGATATTATTAAAAATCCAAATACCTATTGAGCGCTATCACTGTGCTTTGTGCTCTATTCAATCTAAAATGTTAATTATTGTTTAATATATTTTAAAAAAGGTTAAACATTTTGTAGATTTGGATAGATACAAAACGTTAGATTGATATTAGATTCTACATATAACAACAAAGAGCATAAGCAAATTATCAATGACCTCATTGGTAAACCCTATTCGTTTTTTGAATCTCTTAGAATGAAGGGTATTGGTTCTAGACGTATGATGATAGAAAAGGTGAGTCCAAATTTAGAGTCATACATGAATAAAGTCTCAGATATCAATTATGCGAATATGGAAATGCGACCTTACGGTTTACTGATTTATATCAACAAGGGATTAAAGAATTTTACGTGGGTCATCCCTTATTACCAATTGGTGTTATACAAAACGAATGGCGCCAGTATTCATGCTCAAGGTAAATTTATTCATTTTAAAAATAATAAAACGTTTAAGGAGAATAAATCCTTTTTTAGAAAGTTGATGGCGGCAAAAGTTCGCTTTGATGAACAGTATAATTTTCAAAGTGCTTTTTAAGATGAAATTAAGCACAAGAGCAACAGATAGAATCATTGAAATGGCTTGGGAAGACCGTACAACCTTTGAAGCCATAGAATTTCAATTTGGCTTAAATGAGCAAGAGGTGATCACACTAATGCGCAAAGAAATGAAACCCAGCAGTTTCAGAATGTGGCGAAAACGCGTTCAAGGTAGAAAAACAAAGCACGAAAAACTCAGAAGTTTTGAAAAAGGAAGGTTTAAGTGCTCCAGACAAAAACAAATTACCCATAACTCAATTTCAAAACGCTAACGTGCTTTGACTTCGGAGATGAGTTCCGTAGGACAGCACACTAAAAAGACAACACATGAGTACAAAAACCTTAACACCTAAAACAAATGGCCATACACTAAATGGTTTCTCAAATACAGAAATTGGTGATGATCATCTTTACACAGGATTGGAAACACCCATGAAAAAAGATGCCTTTAAATTGAGTGATGACGATAAGAAAGCGCGCATTGCTATTTTATTTGAAGAAATCATGGATGTTATGGGCTTAGATCTTACAGATGACTCTTTAAAAGGAACACCTAAGCGTGTAGCGAAAATGTACATCGATGAAATATTTTCAGGACTTAATCCAGAAAACAAACCCAAGGTGGCATTATTCGATAACAAATACCAATACAATCAGATGCTTGTGGAAAAGAATATCACCTTCTACTCCAACTGTGAACACCACTTTGTCCCAATTATAGGAAAAGCGCATGTAGCATACATTTCTTCAGGTAAAGTTATCGGACTTTCTAAACTGAACAGAATTGTACAGTATTATGCCAAGCGACCACAAGTTCAAGAACGTTTGACGAATCAAATTGCTGAAGAGTTGAAAACCATTTTAAATACTGAAGATGTTGCAGTTATTATCGATGCGAAGCATTTATGCGTGTCATCAAGAGGCATAAAAGATGATACATCATCAACTGTCACTAGTTATTATGGTGGTGCATTTCAAACAACACAAAAAGTGACCGAATTACAAAATTATATAAACAATTAAGATTATGGATTTAATAGATAAAGCTCTAGAATTTGAACAGCGTAAGAGAAAATCATTGTCTACAAGCGACCGTGTGAAAATTTCACGTGAAGCTAAAGCCTTAATTCTCGATTTAAATCAGATTTACAAAAAGAAAAAAGATGAACGCATCATGGATATCATGAAACGCTTAACTGCCATTAAAAGAAAGGTAGAAAAGCGCCTTAAAGGAAAGCCCTTAAGAGCTTAATTTCATCTATATATATAAAAACCTTCCAAAATGAAAACATTTATTGTCATTGGTGGCAGTAAAGGTATTGGCAATGCTATTGTTGAAACATTACTAGAAAACCATAACGTCATCAACATTAGTAGATCTGAACCTAAGCAATCACATGAACGATTGACACATCACTCCTGTGATGTACTCACTGATAGTTTACCTGAGATAACAGCAGCTGACGGCCTTATTTATTGTCCGGGAAGCATCAATTTAAAACCCATAAATCGTTTCAGTTTAGACGAGTTCCGAGAGGATTATGAAGTGAATGTGATTGGAGCTGTTAAATCCATCCAAACCTATTTAGACATTCTTAAAAAGGGAGAAGCACCATCTATTGTACTTTTCAGTACAGTAGCAGCGAAATTAGGCATGCCGTTTCACACGAGTATTGCAGCCGCTAAATCTGGTGTGGAAGGTCTCGTAAAATCTTTAGGAGCTGAAATGGCAACAACCTTGCGGATCAACGCTATCGCACCAACAGTAACAGATACAGAATTGGCTTCTAAATTACTACGCAACGAAAAGATGATCGACAATATTAAGGAACGTCATCCTTTAAAGAATTATCTGCAACCTAAAGAAGTTGCTGAAATGGCAGAATTTCTGCTTTCTGATAAAGCCAGTGCTATATCCGGACAAGTTTTTGAAATGGACTACGGAATTGTTAGCTTTAAAATTTAATCGTAGACATGAAATTCCTGAAGCCTTTTATCATATTCTTAATTGTCAATTTTGGTGCCTTAGGTATAGGCAGTTGGTTAATGAATGATGGACCAACCAGTGACTGGTACCTTAGTTTAAACAAAGCACCATGGACACCAGACGGTTGGGTATTTGGTGTGGCTTGGACCAGCATCATGATTTGTTTTGCGGCCTACATGGCATTTCTCTATTTGAAGCGACGATCTCATAAGGTGCTTTGGCTTTTCGCTATTCAATGGTTACTCAACGTCAGTTGGAATTTTATTTTTTTCAACCAACATTTCACCGTTTTCGGATTGTTTAACATCACCTTATTAACCATCATCGTTGCAGCATTTCTAGTGACCTATTTAAAAGATCTAAAAGGTAAATCAATACTTATCGCTCCCTATTTAATATGGTTGTGTATCGCCACGTCGCTCAATCTTTATATTACTATCTATAACTAGTATGAAAATCTATAGACTTCATAAAACTCAAAATCTTCCCATTTCCATTGACACCGCCTGGGAATTTTTATCAGACCCGAAAAACTTAAAAACAATCACGCCTGATTATATGGGATTTCATATTCTGTCTGGCGCTGATAGACCTATGTTTGCTGGGCAAATAATTCAGTACATTGTAACACCAGTATTGGGCATTAAAACCAAATGGGTGACAGAAATTACCCATAGTATTGACAAACAGTATTTTGTAGATGAACAACGCTTTGGTCCCTATGCATTATGGCATCATAAACATTTTATTAAAGCCATTGAAGGTGGTGTAGAAATGGAGGACATCATTGATTACAAAGTCCCTTTCGGGATTTTAGGCCAATTGGTACATCCTTTTTTAGTCAAGCCTAAATTGGAAGAAATCTTTGACTATCGCACCAAAAAATTAGAAGAACTTTTTGGAACTTACTCGGTATGAAACAACCATTAAATATATTCTGGTTTAGACGTGATTTACGTTTGGATGACAATGTGGGCTTTTATGAAGCCTTGAAAAGTGGCTTGCCTGTATTACCCATTTTTATTTTTGACTCAGAAATTTTAGAACAACTTCCCAAAGCGGACGCTCGCGTCACATTTATTCATGACACCTTGCAGGCCATGCGAGACACCTTACAAAAAGAACACAACAGTAGTCTTGCCATATACCACGGAAAGCCACTGGACATTTACAAAGCATTAGTTTCAGACTACGATATTAATTCGGTATATGCCAACCATGACTACGAACCTTATGCGAAAGAACGTGACGAGGCTATTGAGAATTTTTTATCCGAAAAGGATATAGATTTCAAAACATTTAAAGATCAAGTCATTTTTGAAAAAGATGAAGTTGTCAAAAAAGATGGCGATCCCTATGTCGTTTATACGCCTTACATGAAAGTCTGGAAAGAAAAGTTCCAATCGCATGATCTTCAGATTTTTTACACGAATTCCTATCTCGAAAATTTAGTAGCGCATACGCGACTACCCAATCTCAGTCTTTCAGATATTGGGTTTGAAAGATCTAGTCAGGAAATCGCCGATTACAACGTGACACCAACGCTTATACAAGATTATGAAGCTACGCGAAACTTCCCAGCCAAAGATGCAACCTCACGATTAGGTCCGCATTTGCGTTTTGGTACGGTGAGCGTTCGAAAAATGATTAAAAAAGCTATTGCCGAAAAAAATGAAATTTTTTGGCAGGAATTAATTTGGCGTGAGTTTTTTATGCAAATTCTATGGCATTTTCCACACACGGTAAATAAGTCGTTCAAATCTAAATATGACAGAATTGAATGGCGTAACAATGAAAAAGAATTCAAGTTATGGTGTGAGGGAAAGACAGGCTATCCTTTAGTTGATGCTGGCATGAGGCAACTGAATGAAACAGGCTTTATGCACAATCGTGTTCGTATGCTCGTAGGTAGTTTTTTATGTAAACATTTGTTAATCGATTGGCGTTGGGGCGAAGCCTATTTCGCTGAAAAATTACATGATTATGAAATGGCCAGCAATGTGGGAAATTGGCAATGGGTTGCAGGCTCTGGTGTTGATGCGGCACCATACTTCAGAATTTTTAACCCAACCACCCAGATAGAAAAATTCGACAAGGAAAGACATTACATCAAAACCTATGTTCCTGAGTACAATACAGAAGATTATGTCGATCAAATAGTCGATCATAAAAAAGCACGAGAGCGCTGTCTTAAAACCTATAAGGACGCTCTTAATTAATAGAAGATTAACATTGTTTTAAAAGACATCAATCTCATTTTTAAGTACTTTTAAGAATCTATCCTAAAATCAATTTAAAATGAATACAAAAGATGTTGCTCAAAAATGGGCCCAAATGTGCAGAGAAGGTAAAAACCTAGACTGTATTACTGAATTATATGCCGAAAATGTGACGAGCAGGGAAATGCCTGGTATGCCTGGCGAAATTATTTCTGGTAAACAGAATGTATGGAATAAAAACAAGGAATGGCTTGATAATGTTGTTGAGTTCCATGGAGGTGACATCAGTGACCCTATTGTTGCAGACAATCATTTCACCTCAAAAATGAGCTTTGATGTTACCTTTAAAGATCGCGGTAGGCAGCAGATGGAAGAAGTCGCTGTATTTGGCGTGAAAGATGGTCAAATAGAAAGTGAGCAGTTTTTCTACAGTATAGAATAATTTGAACTTCTTGATGTTATAAACCATGAAACCAATAATAAAATATGTTACCGCATTTATGATTTTAGTGCATGAGAAAAAATCCATTGAATTCAGAAAGACCTTATTTGCAAGTGACGCCGTTCAACTCTAATAAAAAAAAGCCCTTATAGAAATAAGGGCTCTTCTTTAGTTTTATTATAGTGTTAATTCCCTTCTACACGAGTTATTTTAGCACCAATAGCGCGTAAACGCTCATCGATATTTTCATAACCTCTATCGATTTGTTCAATATTATGGATGGTAGACGTTCCTTTGGCTGATAATGCTGCAATCAATAAGGAAACACCCGCTCTAATATCTGGAGAGGTCATCGTTGTAGCCTTCAATTGCGATTTGAAATCATGCCCAATAACGGTCGCTCTATGAGGATCACATAAAATGATTTTAGCACCCATATCAATAAGCTTATCAACGAAAAACAATCGACTCTCAAACATTTTCTGATGAACAAGAGCACTTCCTCTCGCCTGCGTCAGCACCACCAAAACAATACTTAATAAATCTGGTGTAAAACCTGGCCACGGCGCATCGGATACCGTGAGTATAGAACCGTCAATATAGCTTTGAACTTCATAACCATCTGTATGTGCAGGAATATGAATATCATCCCCTTGGCGTTCTACGGTAATTCCTAGTTTTCTAAAAACACTTGGAATTAATCCTAAATCGTCCCAACTCACATTCGTAATCGTTAATTCACTCTTAGTCATTGCTGCTAATCCTATCCAGCTTCCTATTTCAATCATATCCGGAAGCATTCTATGATTGGTACCTCCCAAGGTTTTAACACCTTCAATAATCAACATATTAGAACCAACGCCACTAATCTTGGCACCCATTCTATTCAGCATTTTACACAATTGCTGTAAATAAGGCTCACAAGCGGCATTATAGATCGTGGTTGTACCTTCTGCCATGACAGCAGCCATGACGATATTAGCGGTTCCTGTTACAGAAGCCTCATCTAATAGCATGTACGTTCCTTGAAGCTGATCTGCTTCTACACCATAAAAATAATCTTCTTTGTTGTATCTGAATTTCGCCCCTAATTTGATAAAGCCTTCAAAGTGTGTATCTAATCGACGTCTTCCTATTTTATCTCCTCCAGGCTTTGGTATATAGCCCTTTCCAAAACGCGCCAGTAAAGGTCCAACAATCATGATCGATCCTCTAAGACCCTTTCCATCTTCCTTAAACTCTTCAGATTCTAAATAACTTAAATTGACTTCATCTGCCTTAAATGTGTAAGACCCCTTTCCTACGTTATGAATTTTTACACCTAATTTTTTCAATAAAGCGATCAGTTTATTGACGTCAATAATATCGGGTATATTATCAATTCTAATTTCTTCTGCAGTTAAAAGAACTGCGCATAAAATTTGTAGTGCTTCGTTTTTTGCTCCTTGAGGTTGGATGTGTCCTTTAAGTTGATGACCTCCTTCAATTATAAATGTTGCCATGAAGTGTTTTTAGTAGCGTTTTCTATTGCGATTGGAATTACTTTTTTTGTGATGTGATTTCTTGCTGCTCGAATATTTTTTCTTATTGCGCATTAAACTGGAGGCATCTGACAAGTCTTCATCACTAGTTTTTAAGTTGATTTTTCCTCCTGAAAGTTCGTATAAATGGTCAAAAATGACATTATCTTCAACGGTATCCTTATTCCAATTTAAAAAACACTTTTTCATGTGATTAGCGATGGTATAGACCAACGCCTCTTTTAAATCCCCTTCTTCCCAAGTATTAGCCACATCAATCATGGTCTTAATATTGTTTCCATAAAAACGATATTTAGGATGATTTTGAGGATATTTCAATGGATCTGGACCTTCACTTAATTCCTCTTTTGAAGGTTTTGGATAAGGAGAATCCGCATCCAATTCAAAATCGGACATAATGAATAATTGATCCCAAAGTTTATGTTGAAAATCTGGTACGTCACGCAAGTGTGGCTGTAAATTCCCCATGACATTAATAATCGACTTTGCCACTTTATTACGTTCCTCTTTTGTAGGTAACTCTTTCGCGTAGTTGATCATTTTCTGAAGATGCCTTCCGTATTCTGGAATAATCAAATGTTCGCGCTCTGTATTGTATTCTAAATCGTCTATCAAAATATTAATTTGTGTAGTATATGTAAATCATGCATGAAGTTCTTCTGCACGAGTGCAAAATACAAAAATTTAGCGACTGTCCTTCTTTTTTATAAAGAAATAACTCCCTCTACCTTTGAGGCTACCTCTTGGTACTTAGCGATGACCGCATCAGGATCTTTCATGTGTAGATTCACTGTCACACTCGTATAGGTACCTTTTCCAGATTCTTTAGTGGTAATCACGGCACCTAAGTTATCAAACAAATCCTCAATTTGACGAATCTTATCGGTATCTGTAGGAATAATAAATTTATAAAGATATTCCGAAGGCCAACTGGCTGTCTCATAAAGCTGTGTCCTTAATTTTTTATAAAAAGCTTCTGTTTTTTTATCTTGACTCATATCATTTTTTCTTCACTTGCAAAGATACAGTTTCCTTTCAATTTTACTTTGCATTATTTATTAGTAATTTTACAACCAAAACCTTGCCAAATTGAATACGCAGAAAATCGTCATTACAGGTGGACCAGGCACCGGAAAATCTTCTATTATAAATGAACTTATTAAACGTCAATATTCCTGTTTTGAAGAAGTATCCAGACAGGTCATTTTAGAAGCTAGAAAAGATGGTATAGAACAGCTTTTTCTAACAAAACCACTCTTGTTTAGCGAACTGCTTTTGAAAGGTAGAATCGCACAATTTAAAGCAGCAGAAAGATCAGAAGAAGACCTGGTTTTTTTAGATCGAGGTTTACCAGACGTTTTGGCTTACATGGATTATTCAGGAAATGACTATCCAGCCAATTTCGTAGAGGCTTGTAAAACCCACACCTATGAAAAGGTATTTGTATTGGCACCATGGCAAGAGATTTTTGTTAGTGATAATGAGCGCTATGAAAATTTTGAACAAGCTGTAGAAATCCATCACGCCTTATTAGACACTTACAAACGATTTGGATATGAACTTTTAGACGTCCCTTTTGAAAGTATTTCTAATCGAGCAGATTTTATTTTAGACCATATTAGGACATAGATGGCGCATCCCATTACCATATTAGAACACTATTGGAACCATACGTCTTTTAGACCTCTTCAGGAGGACATCATCAATGCAGTACTAAATAACGATGATACCTTCGCCCTACTACCTACTGGAGGTGGCAAATCCATTTGCTTTCAAATACCTGCGCTCATCAAAGATGGCATCTGTATCGTGATTTCGCCACTAATTGCCTTAATGAAAGACCAAGTAAATAGTTTACAGGAAAAAGGCATTAAGGCTATGGCAATTACTAGTGGTATAAAATATAGTGAGCTAGACACCTTACTCGATAATTGTATTTACGGAAACTACAAATTCCTTTACCTTTCACCAGAGCGTTTGCAACAAGATATCGTTAAGCAACGTATTGCTCAAATGAATGTCAACCTTATTGCAGTGGATGAAGCCCATTGTATCAGTCAATGGGGCAATGATTTTAGACCTGCTTATAAACATATAGCGATTCTCAGAGAACTACAACCAAGCGTTAATATTATTGCCTTAACAGCTACGGCCAAGCCCAAAGTTATCGAGGAAACTATTGAAGCACTCGACTTTATCTCTCCCAAAATATTCAAAGCATCCTTCGCAAGAGAAAACATATCCTATCAGGTGATTTCCAGTGAGGATAAAATGTATGACTTAGAGCGATTGCTTAAGAAGTACCAAGGGGCTTCTATCATTTATGTGAGAAGCCGAAAGCTAAGTATTGACATTCATAATCATTTAGAGAAAAAAGGGTTCAGTACAACGTTTTTCCATGGAGGCATTCCAACAAAAGACAAACAAGAACGTCTCCATCAATGGATGCACAACCAAAAACAAATTATGGTAGCGACGACGGCATTTGGTATGGGAATTGACAAACCCGATGTAAAAACCGTCATCCATATCAATCTGCCAGAAAGTTTAGAAAGTTATTACCAGGAGGCTGGTCGTGCAGGTCGGGACGGCAATGCGTCATATGCATTCTTACTAACTAACAACTCTGATGAACAACTCTTAAAGAATCAATTTATTAATAGCCTTCCTTCACTCGAAGAAATTAAATTGATATACCGCAAACTGTGCAATTTCTTTCAAATTTCTTACGGAGAAGGCGCATTAAGTACTTACCATTTTGATTTTAGCGCTTTTTGTAAAGCCTATGACTTTGGAAGTTCAAAAGCTTTCCATACGCTACAAATTTTGGACAGAAATAGTATTATTAAATTAACACAGCAGTTTAATTACAAAACCAAATTACAATTCGTCGTAAGCAATTCGGCCATGTTTTCGTATCTCGAAACCAATGCCTATTTGAGTACTGTTGTAAAAACCATTTTAAGGACCTATGGTGGTATTTTTGAACATCAGTTGGCCATTAACTTATCCTTAATCGCTCATAAAGCTTCTACGAACGAAAAAGAGGTGATTTCAGTATTGAATCAATTGCAAAAAGATGGTATCGTTGATTTCCTTTTTGCCAATACAGATTCAGAAGTTATTTTTCTACAGCCTAGAGAAGATGATAAAACCATTAACAGAATTGCGAATATCATAGAACAACAACACCAGCTTAAAAAAGACCAAGTAAATGCTGTACTGAGCTATGTCAATAATGATCAAAGATGTAGAAGCCGTCAACTCCTCGAGTATTTTGGAGAAGCAACAGACCAAGATTGTGGCAAGTGCACAGTGTGTTTAAATAAAGACACGAGACTTAAAGGAGTGTCAATCCAATCCATTCAAAAAGAGATTATACTAGCCTTAGAAAACCAAGCTTTAAACTCCAGAGAGCTTATGGAGATGCTTAATTTTGATAAAGCAAACCTTTTAAAGGCCATTCAAGAATTATTAGAGCATGAGGTCATTGTGATAACAGTGGCCAACCGTTATAAAATAAATCATACATGAAAAAAGAGACATTAAGAATCGTGTTTATGGGAACGCCAGATTTTGCAGTTGCCACGTTAAAAACACTCGTTGAACATCAATATCATATCGCAGGTGTTATTACGGCTCCGGATAAACCTGCTGGTCGTGGTAGAAAAATAAATACCTCTGCGGTAAAAGACTATGCCGTAGATCACAACCTTAAAGTCCTACAACCTACCAACCTAAAAGATGAAGCCTTTGTGGAAGAATTACAAAGCTTAGAGGCAAATTTACAGGTCGTAGTGGCGTTTCGAATGTTGCCAAAAGTCGTTTGGGACATGCCAAAATTTGGTACGTTTAATTTACATGCCTCGTTACTGCCAAACTATAGAGGTGCCGCACCTATTCATTGGGCCATCATCAACGGTGAAACCACCACAGGCGTCACCACATTTTTTATTGATGAAAAAATTGACACTGGTGCGATTATATTAAAGGAAGCGCTAGCCATTGAAAATGATGAAACAGTGGGCAGTTTGCATGATAAACTTATGGAATTGGGAAGTCAAGTGGTGTTAAGAACTGTAAAACTTATTGAAGAAGGCGCTGTGCAAACAACCATTCAACCGAATACCGATGACTTGAAAACAGCCTATAAACTCCATAAAGACAATTGTAAGATTGATTGGTCAATGGGTATTGATGACATCTACAATAAAATTCGCGGCTTAAACCCATTTCCTTCTGCATGGTGCTATCTATTGAATCATGGCGAAAAGTTATCGGTAAAGATTTTTGAGATCCATAAGATTGTTGAAGATCATCAATTGGAACCTGGACAGCTTTTGGTCACTAAAGAAAATTTAAAAGTAGCTGTACCAGGAGGTTATATTTCGGTGTGTGAAATGCAATTGCCAGGAAAGCGGAAAATGGACATAAAATCCTTATTAAATGGATATGATTTTGACAAAAATGCCAAAATGCTCTAAAACCCTTGTATACATTGATATTCAAAAAAAAATCCGATGAAATGCAGGCCTTTATTAACAAATGCTCAAAGTTATCAACAAATACTTGTATTTCCCTTGCTATTACTTGCGTAGGTGGATTTTACGTATAAATTTGTAGACGGATTTAACGATAACGTTTAACCCAACTATTTTTTTAACAATTTAAAATATAAATTTTATGAACAAAACAGATTTAATCAATGGAATGGCAGAGAACGCAGGAATTACAAAGGCAGCTGCTAAAAAAGCATTAGATTCATTATTAATTGACATCGAAGGAGCTTTACAAAAAGGAAACAGAGTTTCTTTAGTAGGATTTGGTTCTTGGTCAGTTTCTAAAAGATCTGCAAGAGAAGGAAGAAACCCACAGACTGGAAAAACAATACAAATCAAAGCTAAAAACGTTGTAAAGTTTAAAGCTGGATCTGATTTAAGTAATGCTGTCAACTAGTATTCCTTTAATAGATTACGAAAAGCCCACTTTATAGTGGGCTTTTTTGCTTTTAGACCTTAACTATTTACTTGAATTAGTTGGTAATTAGTAAAATATGTTTTAGATTTAGTTCATCAACGATGTTTTCATGATTATTTCAAAGCCCAAAAAAGGACATCTTTTAATAGCCGAACCTTCTATTATTGGCGATATATCATTTAATCGGTCAGTTATTTTACTAGCCGATTACAATGACAACGGTTCCATTGGTTTTATCTTAAATAAACCTTTGGAATATACTTTGAATGATCTCATTCCAGATACCGACGCGACTTTTAAAGTGCATAATGGTGGCCCTGTAGAACAAGATAATCTATATTTTATTCATAAAGTACCTGAACTAATTCCGGATAGTATAGAGATTTCTAATGGTGTATTTTGGGGCGGAAATTTTGAAATTGTCCTTAAATTACTTCAAGACAAGAAATTAAATGAGTCTGATATCAGATTCTTTTTAGGCTATTCAGGCTGGGATGCGAAACAATTAGACAACGAATTAGAATCGCATGCATGGATTGTTTCTGAAAACGTTTATAAAAATCAGCTTATCGATAAGTGTTGCGATTCCTTTTGGAAAGAAAAAATGCTCGAACTTGGTGGTGATTATTCGTTATGGTCTAATGCGCCAGAAAATCCAAGTTATAACTAAGACAATCTTAACCTGACATTCAACCGTTTTAATAAGTCTTTTGAAACCTTAGTTTCGAACGTCTTTTTTCGATATTTCAAAATTGGTTGTATCCCGATAATAACATTGGTAATAAACAATTCATCTGCTTTTTGAAGTTCGAATGGCGAAATGGATGTCTCTTCCAAAACATAATCTCCAGAGTTTAAAATAACGTCAATTATTTGCTTCCGCATGATGCCTTTTAAGCAACCATCATCCAACGGTGGTGTTTTTATAGTGTCTCCTGAAACCAAAAACAAATTGCCATGAAGCGCTTCAATGATATTCTTATTCGTATTGAGGAGCAGGCATGAATGAAAGTTATTCTCTTGTGCATAAATACTTCCCAAGACATTAATTAATTTATTGTTACTCTTTAGAGTAGATAACAACCCTGGAGCGACAAAAAAATCTTTATACAGGTCTACTAGATAGGCTGTCGTTTCTGGGTATTCATAAAATTCCTGATCCATCGTCTCTGCTACAATACTGTAACTTACCTTCTTCTCGATGGGCATGTATTTTCCGCCATCACCTCTATCTACATCTAATCGTACACGCGCTGTTGATTTCGCAAGACCATTACTATTGATCGTCTTTAGAATTTCAGACTCCAAAAATTCCATGGTGAAATTCATAGGGATTTCCATTCTCATAATACGCATAGAAGCCATAAGTCTAAAATAATGATCTTCCCAGAACAGAATCTTTCCATGAACCACTTTTAAAGTTTCAAATAACGCATCGCCATATTTGTAACCTCTATTTTCAGGCGTTATAAAAGCTGTGTTATCAATTAAATTACCGTTAAAATTTACCATAAAAAAAGTCTCGATTAAAATCGAGACAAATATAAAACTTAAATAAGTTAGACGCTAAGCTGAGCCCAAAACTTGTTTTAAATCTGAAATTTGATTGTCCCAAAGCATTTTTGCTTCGTCCACTTCATCATCCTCAACATGATCTGTCACAATAATAGACACATCCTTCGTAATTTCATCTACCTGTATACGAATTTCGAAAAAGTATGAAGCACCTTCCTCATCATCACTCAACCATCTAAATTTTACACGCTCGCCACTTTTTTTACTTAATAATTTCGCTTTTTCTTCACTCCCATCCCAAATAAAAGTGAACATTTCTCCACGGGAATTAACATTGTCTGCAAACCACTCTGACAAGCCAGAAGGCGTTGATATATATTGATATAAAAGTTGCGGTGAAGCATGAATAACAAACTCCATCTCAATTTTAACTTTATCTTCCATAGTCCTATTAATTATGTTGTCAATATATACATTAATTGTTGAGTTTAAAACTAAATGCTAAAAAAAATAATTTGCACATTTTATGTTTGCGCACATAAATTTTGTTTTTATATTTGCACCCTCATAAATGGCGAGGTAGCTCAGTTGGTTAGAGCGTCGGATTCATAACCCGGAGGTCACGAGTTCAAATCTCGTTCTCGCTACAATAGTCAAAGATCCAGTACGAAAGTTCTGGATTTTTTTTATGCTACCAACTAAAATGCATTTACAACCGTTTTTATACAAAACACTAAAAATCAACTATTTATAATTACATACTCACTTTTTAAATGTTAAATAAATGCATTTCATCGGTTTTTTTTGCATTTTATGGATAAAAATTAAAATAAAGTAATATCTTAGCACCCTTAACTTTAGACTAAAACTTCATTAAACCCCAAACTAATGAGAAAAATTACCCTACTGTCTGCTTTGTTATGCCTTGTTGTGACGCAGCTTGCCATATCCCAAGAGACCTTCAAAAGAATAACCATTCGAAATGCCAGTCCTAACACCTTTGATCAGTTAATTGATGAAGGTATTGATTTGAGATGTGGTGCAACTCTAACGGACAATTCCATTCAATTAGAGCTTTCAGAATCTGAAATCAGTCAAATTGCCAAAAGAGGGATTGCTTACACTGTAGATATTGAGGATTTGACCAAATTCTACCGCGATAGAGCCCAAAGAGAATTACCTGCGGCTATCCGACAATTGGAACTTGAAAAATCACGAAGCTCAAGCACTAACTACAATGAAAGAGCTTCCATTTCAAGCGTTATCACAGATAATTATTTACAATATCAAGGTTGCGACGAGAAAGATTGGGCAGTTCCAGTTAATTTCAATTTGGGAAGTATGGGTGGTTGTTTAACCTACGCTGAAGCGTATAGTGAAATGGATGATATGCACGCCTTATATCCTAACTTAATTTCTGCTAGACAAGATGCCTCACCAACCAACCAAAAAACTTGGGGTAATACACAAGGAACAACGACCTGGTCTGGACAAACCATTTATTACCAACGAATCACTGGTGATCAATCGTCACCAGAAGGTAGTAAACCACAATTATTGCATACGTCAATGATTCATTCTAGAGAAGTCAGTGCGCTTATGGGTAATATCTATTATATGTGGTACCTACTAGAAAACTACGATACAGATCCAGCCATTAAAAACTTAGTAGATAACAACGAAATCTATTTTGTACCTATTGTTAATCCTGATGGCTTAAGATGGAATCAGCATGTGAGTCCGGGAGGTGGTGCCATGCAACGTAAGAATCTTAGACCTAATACTGGTGGTACTAGTAATTCATCTACGAATAGAGGTGTTGACCTTAATAGAAACTTTGATTATTTCTGGGGAAGCGCAGGAACAGGATCTTCTGGAACAACAACAAGTGATTCTTATAGAGGACCATCAGCAGCTTCAGAACCTGAAACTCAAATCATGGTAGATTTCATTCTTAGTAGAAACTTTAAAACTGCTGTATGGCAGCACACTTACGCTAATGGTATTCCACATCCTTATGGTGGCAATCCATCATTTATCTCAGGTAGAGAAGATGAAATGCACAAATGGCACGAAGACATGACCAAATATAACCGCTATGTATCAGGTGCCACGATTTTTACGCCAGCAAACGGTATAGCTGATGATTGGATGATAGGTGGTAATCCAGATGCCAACGGTTCTATTGGATCTGGCCAAAACGTATTGGCAACCACACCAGAGAGCGGCCATGGTAGTGAAGGTGGATTTTGGCCTTCACCTTCCAATATTGTGCCTATTGCGAAGCGCATGGTTCGTATTAACTTAATGAACGATTATTATGGCGGAAAATACGCCAAGCTTCATGATTTAACACAAAGCGATATTTCAACACTCACTTCCGATTTAACGTTTGGAATTGAAAGAGTTGGCCAAACTTCTAGTGATTTTACCTTAACAGTGACACCTATTTCAGCAAATATCACATCTATCACCTCACCTTCCACACAAACTGGAATGTCTGTTTTAGAACAGCGTAATGTCACTGCTCAATTAATTTTAGATCCTTCCATCGCAGCCAACGACAAAATAGAATACAATGTCACATTAGAAGATGATAACGGAAATATCTTCTATGAAGTTAACATTGAAAAATATTACCAACCTAATATTATTTTTTCAGATGATCCGGATACCGATGGGATATCTAACTGGACCGTAGCAGGAAACTGGATTACAACAACCGCAGATGCCTGGTCTAATACCACAGCTATCAAAAACGGCAATGCATCTAGTTACCCAAACAACAATACCAGTCACTTAACATCCAATAGTTCGTTTGATTTTTCAAGTTCGAATGAGGTCCTGATTCAATTTTATTCAAAATGGGATGTGGAACGCAATTTTGATTTTGTAGAACTTCTAGCATCAACTGATGGTGGCAGCAATTGGAATAGTTTATGTGGAAAATATAATAAACCAAGCTCTGCGAGCACAACAAATGATGCCCATGGAGGGAAAAACTCCACGAGTCGTTCGTTTCAAGCGAGTAATAGTTCAGGTAGGGTTTATGATGGTGATCAATTTGATAATTGGATCATGGAAGAAATTGTCATCAATGCCTCCAATAACAGTTATTTATTGAATGCATCTAACGTGACCTTCCGATTTAGATTTAGATCGGATGGTGGCAATCTTGGTGAAAATTATTCTGCTAATTTTGATGGATTTTACTTCGATGATTTTAAAATTATCGGCTTAGAAATCCCCTGCGAAACCACAGTACCAACAGGGATTTCAGTAGCAACAACCACAGTAAGTGCCAATGTCACATGGGATAACATTCCTTCCGCAACTTATGATTTAAGATATCGAGAGATTGGAGCACCAACTTGGATCGAAGTAACAGACATTCCTACAAATAACTATGTCATTTCAAGTTTAACGGCTTCAACCGATTATGAAGTCCAGGTGGCTACGAGATGTACTTCCGCGACCTCTGCTTATAGCACATCCACCAATTTTACAACGGATGATATCGTTCCTTGTACAGGTACTACAATTGTTTCCTATCCATATACTGAAACATGGAACTCCAATATTGGCGATTGGTCACAAGGAACTGGTGACGATGGTGATTGGACCTATAATTCTGGTGCTACTGGCTCTGGACAAACAGGTCCTAATAGTGATTTTAGTGGCAGTGGAAGTTATTTCTATACCGAAGCTTCAACGACCGATCTAGGCTCAAATGCAACCGTTTATCTCGATAGCCCTTGTTTTGATCTGTCAGGATACGAAAATGCCAATTTCTCTTTCTATTATCACATGTATGGTATTGAAATGGGCGATTTGTCCTTAGAGGTTTCTACCGATAATGGTAACAACTGGAATAACCTGACAACCATTTCTGGAGGTCAGCAAACTGCTAATGGTGATCCTTGGCTTATAGAAAATGTGCCGTTAAACTTATTCGACGGACAAGTAATTAAATTGAGATTTGTTGGAACCACAGGTGGTGGTTATCGAAGTGATATTTCTATTGATCAACTTAACTTAACTGCTGATGTGGCAGGATCTGCTCCTCCATCTGCCGTTTGTCAAGATATTTCCGTGCAATTAGACAACACAGGTAATGCAACGATCGTTGCTGCTGATGTTGATGGTGGCTCTTCTGATGATGTTGCCATTACCAATTATAGTATCGATATCAATACTTTCGATTGTAGTAATATTGGTACACCTGTAAGTGTCACGTTAACTGTAACCGATGGTGATGGACAAACCGATAATTGTACAGCCACTGTGACCGTTACCGCGCAAGACGAACCTACAGCGGTGAATTGTTGGGATAATTATGTTTACAACAATACCACCTGTTTGTGGGAAAACCAAGGAACACAACCAGCTGAACCTTCAACAGAATGTTGGGAGACTGCAACCTTTAATAATACGACGTGTTCGTGGGAGGTCACTGGTACGCAACCAGCAGAGCCTACAACAGAATGTTGGGAAACTGCAACCTTTAATAATACGACGTGTTCGTGGGATGTGACTGGTACACAACCAGCAGAGCCTACAACAGAATGTTGGGAGACTGCTACCTTTAATAATACGACGTGTTCGTGGGATGTCACTGGTACACAACCAGCAGAGCCTACAACTGAATGTTGGGAAACGGCTACCTTTAACAATACCACGTGTTCATGGGATGTGACTGGGACGCAACCTGCTGAGCCTACAACAGAATGTTGGGAAACAGCAACCTTTAACAATACGACGTGTTCGTGGGATGTCACTGGTACACAACCAGCAGAGCCTACAACAGAATGTTGGGAAACAGCAACCTTTAACAATACGACGTGTTCGTGGGATGTCACTGGTACACAACCAGCAGAGCCTACAACAGAATGTTGGGAGACTGCTACCTTTAATAATACGACGTGTTCGTGGGATATCACTGGTACACAACCAGCAGAGCCTACAACAGAATGTTGGGAAACTGCTACCTTTAATAATACGACGTGTTCGTGGGATGTGACTGGTACACAACCAGCGGAGCCTTCAACGGAGTGTTGGGAAACGGCTACGTTTAATAATACGACGTGTTCATGGGATGTGACTGGAACGCAACCTGCAGAGCCTACAACAGAATGTTGGGAAACTGCTACCTTTAATAATACCACTTGTTCTTGGGATGTCACTGGTACACAACCTGCTGAACCTACAACAGAATGTTGGGAAACAGCAACCTTTAACAATACGACGTGTTCGTGGGATGTGACTGGAACGCAACCAGCAGAGCCTTCAACAGAATGTTGGGAAACTGCTACGTTTAACAATACGACGTGTTCGTGGGATGTCACTGGTACACAACCAGCTGAGCCTACAACAGAATGTTGGGAAACTGCTACCTTTAACAATACGACCTGTTCGTGGGATGTCACTGGAACGCAACCAGCTGAGCCTACAACCGAGTGTTGGGAAACTGCTACCTTTAATAATACCACTTGTTCTTGGGATGTCACTGGTACACAACCTGCTGAACCTACAACAGAATGTTGGGAAACAGCGACCTTTAACAATACGACGTGTTCGTGGGATGTGACTGGAACGCAACCAGCAGAGCCTTCAACAGAATGTTGGGAAACTGCTACGTTTAACAATACGACGTGTTCGTGGGATGTGACTGGAACGCAACCAGCAGAGCCTTCAACAGAATGTTGGGAAACTGCTACGTTTAACAATACGACGTGTTCGTGGGATGTCACTGGTACACAACCAGCTGAGCCTACAACAGAATGTTGGGAGACTGCGACCTTTAACAATACGACTTGTTCGTGGGATATTATCGATAATGGTACCAGTAGCATCTATTATGCCGATACAGATAATGATGGTTACGGTGATCCAGACAATTCCATCGAGGATTGTAGTCTTCCATCTGGATATGTCACTGACAATACGGATTGTGATGACTCCAATGAAAACATATTCCCTGGAGCTACAGAAATTCCAGATAACGGAATAGATGAAGATTGTGATGGTATGGATGATAACACTTTAAGTATTGGTGAACTGAATCCAAGAAATATTACAATTAAACCAAATCCTTTCAATTCGATGATTGAGATTAGTTTGCCACTGAGCTTTAATGCTAGTGACTTTGATATCAGTATTTATGATCTGAATGGTCGTGTGGTATATAAGAAGATCAAATCTGTGGTAGAAGGAACCATCACCATAAATGATTTGGAAAACCTGGAAGAAGCGCCTTACTTCATAAAAATTATGAATAAAGACAATGGATTTATAGTTTCTAAGAAACTTATCAAATTCTGATAATTCTAGTTTACAATAGAAAAAAGGCTGAACTTCAACAAGTTCAGCCTTTTTCTGTAAACACAAATAGTTGCTAAGGTATCAGAAAAATCATACCACAAGACCTGAATTTTAAATTTCTGTAAATCAATAACTTAAAAATATATTGTGCATTTCATCGAATATTTTTGCATTTCATAGAGTCTTTACCTATATTTGTACCATAAATTTAATAGTCCCAAACTAAAATTTAACCGCTTATGAAAATTTCTACTTTTTTTCAGAAAAAGTATGCTTTGTTATCAATACTATTATTGACAATAAGCATATCACAATCTCAAACCGTAACGACTATTGCATCCTATGATTTTGAATCTGGCTCTCAAGGCTGGATTGATGGAGGTACAGATGCAGAGAGGGTTTTTAGTTCATTCTACGCCAACTCAGGTAACTATAGTTTAATGGTAAGAGATAATTCAAATACCCAATCGACTTGGCGTTCACCTTTGTATTCATTAGGTTTATATGATAAAGTAGACTTTACATTTTACGTATCTTCAAACGACATGGAAGATGGTGAAGAATTCCTGATTGAGTACAGAGATAATAATCTTTTTGGTTCATGGCAAACAGTTGCTGTTTTTAGAAGTGGCACCATTGGTTATGGTACCAAGACTGGTGACATACAAAGCGATGAAAATAACGGTATCAAATATTGCAAGACAGTGACGATGTTTAGTACTGACTTCACGTTTCCATTGTTACCAACAGCACAGTTCAGAATACGCTGTAATGCTAGTAATGATGCTGATTTAATCTACATGGATGACGTCTCCATAAAAGGAACTATTTTCGGAACTGCTCCCGCAGGTCCAGGTGGTGTCGAAGCTGACCTAGACTTATGGTTAAAAGCGGATAAAGTAAATGGTAGCACTTTATTATCTGATGGTTCTAGTGTTACTAGATGGGCAGATTACAATAAAGGGAATCATGCTGAGCCAGTTATTAGCTCACAGGCACCTGTTTACAGGCACAATACAACCAAGAATATCAATTTCAATCCTGTTATTGAATTTGAGAACGACAATACAACGTCAGATAAAGACATGACCTATTTAACTAATAGGCAAGAATTGAAAGGGACTGGTGGCTTTAACTCACATGACACCTTTGTGGTATTAATTCCAGACCCAACGATTACTACTGACATGATCCCGTTAGACACCTTTACAAGTACAGATCCAATTGGTAATACTTATACGGAAGACGTTACGGGTTTTGGATTCGGAAGATACACACAACGCTTCTTTAACGAACGATTAACTTATTGTATTGGGACAACCAATGAAGGTGGCGATGGTAGTTCCTATCCAGGAAATGGTTACGGGAGAGCTGACACTAATTCTGGTATGAATTACAATCAAGTAGGCATTGTTAACTTCAGACATAATGCCGCCGAAAATAATATGGAATTGTATTTCAACGCAAATAATGTTGGTAATGAAGATAATGCACCTGCTCAATTTGCTGCTGTCACGAATGGCCGTTACTGGTTAGGACGCAGTCAATATTGGAATGGCAGTTTTGATGGTCGTATTGCAGAAGTCATTACATACGATTCAAGAAAAACTGATGGAGATCTTACACAAGCTCACAATAGAATACAGTCGTATTTAGCTATAAAATATGGTATTACGTTAGGAGTTAACGGAACAACTCAAGATTACGTAAATAGTGATGGTAACGTCATTTGGGATCAGTCTGCTAATGTTGGCTACAACTATGATATTGCTGGTATTGGTAGAGATGACGCCTCAGAACTGAATCAAAAACAATCTAGAAGTGTTAATGATGCTAGTGATGGTACCGGACGTATTGAAGGGATCATCACCATGGGATTGGATGAGATCTACGATACCAATGCTGATCATATTTCTTCAAACCCAACCACTTTTAATGATGGTGAATATCTCGTTTGGGGTAATAATGGTGCCGACTTAAATTTAGCTGCCACAACTGTGAGTGTGAATATGAGTGCTGGTATTTCCCCTGCCCTTACAACAAATGTGTCCTTTACGGCCATGCGACGTGTTTGGAAAGTGGTAGAAACTGGTGGTGATATTCCTGATGTTAAAGTGAGAATTCCTCAAAATGCTATAAGAAATATTACACCTCCAGGAAATTACTACATGTTTATTTCAAGTACTGGTGTATTTGACCCAACAGCAGATTACCGCGTTATGACCTCTGATGGTAATGGTAACCTAGAGACATCTTACGATTTTGATGGCACTAAATACATCACTTTTGGTTATGCACCTCAAGTGATTGTAGAACGTTCTGTGTATTTTGATGGTAGTGTGGATTATATTGATATGGAAGATAATCTGGATTTAAATCCTTCTGGTTTTACTGTGTCGGCATGGATTAAAAGAGATGCTGCAGATACTGGTACCAAATCAATCATTTCCAAACGAAACAATTCATTCTCAACTGGATTTGATATCAGAATACTAACAAATGATCGTATTCAAGTATTTTGGAAGAATGGAACTAACCAAATTCTGACGTCCACAACTTCAATACCCGACGACGAATGGCATCATATCGCGCTTATTTACAATGGCACAAGATTATTTATCTATATTGATGGTGTTGTAAGTGCTCAGGCCAATCGTTCGGCACCTGTTGACACAGATGACTCGTTCTTGATTGCCGCAGCAGGTAAAGGCTCAACAATACAACATTTCATGGGTAATATTGATGAAGTTCGTGTATGGGATACCGATCTTACGGTAGACCAACTGCGCTTTATCATGAACCAAGAAATTGAAGAAAATAGCAACTTTGTAGCTGGTAAAGTATTACCAACAACCATCACTAAAAATGAAGTTGGTACCATTCCTTGGTCACAATTAGCTGGGTATTACCCAATGTCTGTCTATACGTACACCAACACCGACGATGCGTCTGGAAATGGGAATCAAGGTGCTTTAAGAAACTTAGATACCGTAGATAGACAAACTGCACCATTACCTTATGAATCACAATCGGCAGGGAATTGGTCAAATAAAAGCACTTGGCTGAATGGTAATTTACAAGCTGTTCCTGGTGAGCTCTCTATTGTAGATGGCACACCAATAGATTGGAACATTGTAAGAGTGGCTCACAATGTCACTATTGATACCGAAGTGGTCATGGGAAGAGATGTTGAAGTCTTAGGACTCTATGTCGATTCTGGTGAATTAACAGTTGATGGTAATAATGCCGATGCTGCAGCTGGTAACGGCTTAACGGTGTCGCATTATTTAAAATTAGATGGAAAAATAGATTTGGAAGGTCAATCACAATTAGTACAGGCTATAGACAGTGATTTAGATCCAACCTCATCTGGTACTTTAGAAAAAGACCAACAAGGTACTGCCGATGTTTACACTTATAATTATTGGTCATCACCTATTGGAACTATCAATGCCACCACAAATAATAATTCTTATTCTGTAAACAATATTATGTATGATGGTACGAATCCTGTCAACTTTACCACCAGTGGTTACAACGGATCTGATGGTGCAACCATTACAATTGCAGATTATTGGATATGGAAATTTGCCAACCAACTGGATGATGATTATTCAGCTTGGCAGCATGTGAGACAAAACGGAACCATTCTCGCTGGTGAAGGATTCACTATGAAAGGCCCTGGTTCTGGAACGATTACAGATTTACAGAATTATGTCTTCTTGGGTAAACCAAATAATGGCGATATCAATTTAACCTTGAACGCTGGTAATGATTACCTCGTTGGTAACCCATACCCTTCTGCGATTGACGCGAACCAGTTCATTACAGATAATGGTCCGACCATTGCAGGTGCAGGTGCAAACCCATTAATTAGTGGTACACTGTATTTCTGGGAACATTGGGGAGGCGGTTCTCATAACCTTGCCGATTATCAAGGTGGCTACGCAACCTACAACTTCTCAGGAGGTGTTGCAGCACCGTCTTTAGGAACCAATGATCCAGATGTTGGTACAGGTGGTACACCTACTAAAATACCTGGTCGTTACATTCCAGTGAGTCAAGGATTTTTCGTTGTAGGTGAAAGCACTGGAAACATTAATTTCAATAACGGACAACGTGCTTATGTCAAGGAATCTTTAGGAACTTCGGTTTTCGTACGTTCCTCAGATGCTACGGCAAATTACGACGATGCAGATGCGAATGCGATTGATGACCGAATGAAATTCAGAATTGGATTTAATTCTGTAAATACGATTCACAGACAGTTATTATTAACGATTGATGAAACCACTACGACCGGATATGACTGGGCATTTGATGCCAAGACTTATGACAATCAGATGGATGATTTATTCTGGATGATTGACAATGACAAGTATACGATTCAAGGTAGTAATGAAGTGGCACCTGATACGGTCTATCCATTAGGTATAAAAACTCAGGATGACGGTATGAATACAATTACGATTGATGAATTGGAAAATGTGCCAGCAGACATCGATATCTTCATTCACGATATTGAAAATGAGACCTACCATAATTTACGAGAGAGTGATTTCCAATTCTTTTTGAATGCAGGAGAATATCTTGACAGATTTGAATTAACATTCAGTGACGCTTCAGCGGATGCCCTTAGTGTGGAAGAAGCTGCATTGAATTCATTAGATGTTTTCTATGACACTAAGACAGAAAGCATTGTAGTATTGAACCCTAATTTTGTCGATGTGACGTCCATTAAATTGTTTAATATCATCGGCCAAAATATAACAACCATTGAAAATATTTCAGAACTGGACTATTCTGAATATGAAGTTAAGAACCTCAGCACTGGAACTTACATTATCAAGATAGATACTTTAAGCGGTTTGCTATCGAAGAAAGTTTTGGTGAAATAACATAGACCCAAATCTACCGTGAGCTTAACTTTTGAATTAGCCTCTCTCCTTTCGGAAAGAGGCTTTTTTGTATGCAGTAAAAAGATGTTAAAAAAAATCTACTGTAATTGTGTAATGAGCTGTGACAGTGACAACTGTTCTTGATCACCAGTCACCATATTCTTTAACGTGAAGGTATTGTTTGCCAATTCAGATTCACCTAATAATACCACATAAGGAATATTGCGTTTATTGGCATAATTAAATTGTTTGATCGTCTTTTTGTTATCTGGAAACAATTCTGCACTTATTCCTTGTTCTCTAAGTGATTTTATAGCTTTCATACTTGCCATAGCTTCAGCTTCACCAAAGTTGATAAACAATACTTTTACCGTATTACTAATGGTTTCTGGAAACAACTCTAAATCCTCCAACACCAAAGCGATGCGATCTAATCCAAAGCTAATACCTACACCACTAACATTTGGTAGTCCGAAGATACCTGTTAAATCGTCGTAGCGACCGCCACCACCAATAGAACCCATTTTCACACCTTCTGGTGCAGCCACTTCAAAAATAGCGCCTGTATAATAATTTAAGCCTCGTGCTAAGGTCACGTCCAGTTGTAGATTGGCCGTTTGGAGTTTGAGGTTGTCAATACCTTTATTAATGAACTCTAGCTCTTCAATACCTTTCAAACCTTCCTCAGAAGCATTAAGGATGGATTTCAACTCAGCCACTTGCGTCCCAAAATCACCTGCTAAGCTAAATAAAGGTTGTAATTTTGCGATTCCTGATTGCGGAATCCCTTTCTCGAGCATTTCAGCTTTCACCTTCTCCTCGCCTATTTTATCTAACTTATCAAGTGCTACCGTAAAATCGATGAGTTTATCTTGGGCGCCAATCACTTCAGCAATACCTGAAAGAATTTTTCGGTTATTGATTTTTATCGTGACACCTTTGAGTTTTAGGGCTGTAAAAACAGCATCGTATAACTGTACAAATTCCACTTCTTGCCAGAGGGAATCACTACCTACCACATCGGCATCACATTGATAAAATTCTCTAAATCGTCCTTTCTGTGGACGATCGGCTCGCCAAACGGGCTGAATTTGATAACGTTTAAATGGAAACTCAATCTCGTTTTGGTGTTGCACCACGTAACGTGCAAATGGCACCGTTAAATCGTAACGCAAGGCTTTTTCTGATATTTCCTTTGAAATACTATTGAGGCTAATTAATTCACTATACGTTTCTTTGTATAATTCCTTTAATAAGGTTTGGCTGATTGGATAATCATATACAGGAATATTTGCTATTTTCCCAATCACTGAATTGGAAATTTCCTTTCTATTCCGAATAGAATTCAAGGATTCTCTTATCAATAAATCTTTCTTTTTATTGACAACAGCACCAACGATTTTATCAAAAATTTCTGGAATGAATTCTCTAGTATCGTTTATTACTTCGTTATATAAATTAACTACCTCATTATCATTAATAAAGGTTTCATTTTGATTACTATTTCTGATACTATCACCGAATTTATCATCCAATCTGTTATTGAATTTATCTAAGACTAATGTTATTTTATTTATAAAATAAGTGTATTCGGATATTTCAGTATCCATCTTCTTCAGATAATCCCCAGAATTCAATATTTTAAAAATCAAGCGATCGCCTTCATCACCATATTTGCCCATCAAAGTACTCGAGTTTTCAAAACTAGGAGTTTCGATAGGTTGGAAACCGTAGACTTCAAACGCACGTCGAATAGTATCAAAAATATAATTGCGCTTCGCGACGTCTTCTGGATTGAAATCTCTTGTTCCTTTTGGTATGCTTGGTTTTTGAGCCATAATCATGTTCCTGGAGTTCCAGGTTTTCGGTTTTTTGTGTCCTTTAATATGTCCGAAGATATACAGAAGCACACATCATTCGTTCTAATTCGTCACAAAAATATTATAAATTTTAAAGGCATTGGAAAGATATTTCAATTTTATAGTAACTTTATAGGTGTTTTATAGTCTTACTATGACATACAAATCTGTTTCAACACCATTATGTTTTCATTAGTTAGAGAAAATATCCGTATTGCATTTGATTCTATTAGAAGTCAGTTGCTTCGAACCATTCTTACCATTTTAATTATTGCCATTGGGATCACGGCTTTAGTTGGTATTTTAAGTGCGGTTTCAGCGTTGGAAAACACCATAACGAGCGACTTTTCCTCTATGGGTGCGAATACCTTTAATATTCAACGTTATGAATTCACGAATCAGCGTCGTGGTGATGAATCACAAAAAATCAATCCTGTAATCAGCTATCGTGATGTTAAAGAGTTTACCGAAAATTTTAATTTTCCAATGTCAAAAGTCGCAGTTTTCTTTCCAGGCACTTTTGCTGCAGAAGTTAAATATGAAAACAAGAAAACCGATCCCGAAGTCATAGTGGCAGGTGCCAATGAGAATTATATTGAGAATTCTGGCTTAGAATTGGAAGTTGGTCGTGGTCTCAATTATTTTGACGTTGAAAATAGCAACAGTGTTTGCGTGATTGGAAGTGATTTAAAAAAGGCCCTATTAGAGGATGTCAACCCTTTAAATAAAACCATAAGTGTGAGAGGTTCGAAATTTAAGGTTATTGGTGTGCTGAAGGAAAAAGGATCGACATTTGGAAATAACCAAGATTTCAGAATGATTATACCCATGCAAAAGGCTCGTTCTATTTTCACCAATCCTAATATTAATTACAGTCTTAGTATTAAGACTGAAAAAAAAGACTTATTGGAAGGAGCTCAGGACGAAGCCATAATTTTATTCAGAAATATTAGAGGTTTAAATCCGGTTGAAGAGAACAATTTTGGTATTGAGCGCAGTGATGATCTAATCAACCGTATTGGTGCTATGACAGGCGTTCTCAGTAAAATTGCGTGGATTATTAGTGTGATTACCATATTTGGATCTACCATTGCTCTGCTGAACATGATGTTGGTGTCGGTGACGGAACGAACGAGAGAAATAGGTGTTCGAAAATCTTTAGGCGCCAAACAAAAAACGATTGCTTTTCAGTTTTTTATTGAAACCATCATTATCGGACAATTGGGAGGCCTTTTGGGAATTATCCTTGGCACATCTCTAGGCTTTATATTTGCCGCCATTGTCGATTTTAACTTTGTGATCCCATGGAGTGCCATGGTATGGGCAAGTATTATCACATTAATAGTGGCCATCATTTCTGGATCGTATCCAGCGAATAAAGCAGCTAAACTAGATCCTGTGGAATCTTTACGTTACGAATAGCGACAGTGCAACTAACTGACTAAATTTTCGAAGTATTGGTACAATTCGCCTTTAGTAATGTTAGCCCCTTCTTGAATGAGTTTAAATTTATCAACCCCTTTATCGTCTGAATAATCTTTTTTAGCTGTAAAGAATTCGACATCATCCGACATAAGATTCCCTCGAAACCAATCGTAGCCTTCCTTGGTGGTAATATCGATGTCTTGATTTTTGATCTTCAAGGCAATGAGTCGCATGTGTTTATCCGTACAGTGAAACAAATGCATTTGTTGTGGTGAGATATGTTCTAGGTAAGTTACTTTAGACAAAACCCCTTCCCAAATTAAGTCACTAAACACGTCCAATTCCTGTTCTGCTACTTCCGGTTTGTTGGCTTTAATATCGGTCCATTCATCAGCTGTAATAGACTGTGTTGCCAAAAAGTTGATAAATTCTTGGTGTAATTCTTCGAATTGTTCTTTTGTAAGTCTCGAATATTTCATGATAGGTGTGTTTACTTAAATATAGGCATTGAAAAAGCCTCAACAAATTGCTGAGGCTCTTTAATATCATTCATTTGAATATTAAGCTTCTGCGATCACTTCAAAAATTAAATCGACAGTTACTTCTCTATGCAATCTGATCACCGCTTCATACTGACCTAAACGCTTGATATTTCCACCGTTGATAGAGATGTATTTCTTATCAACATCGTGACCTTCGTTTTTAAGGGCATTGGCCAAATCCATATTGGTAATAGATCCAAATAATTTGTCACCAGCAGTAGCACCAGTACCAGCTTTTGAAGTAATTTTAATATCCAACAATTTAATCGCTTCTGCTGTTTTTTCAGCGTCTTCAATAATTGTTTTCTCTTTATAAGCTCTTTGCTTTAATGTTTCTGCTAAAACTTTCTTAGCAGATGACGTTGCCATAACAGCGTGTCCTTGAGGAATTAAAAAGTTTCTACCATAACCGCTCTTAACTGTTACAATATCGTCTTTAAATCCTAAATTTTCAACGTCTTGTTTTAATATAAGTTCCATAGTTATTGGTATTTTATTTTAATAAATCTGCTACGTAAGGCAATAACGCTAAGTGACGCGCTCTTTTTACGGCTACAGATACTTTTCTTTGATATTTTAAAGAAGTTCCTGTTAAACGTCTTGGTAAAATTTTACCTTGTTCGTTTACAAAACCTAATAACCAGTCTGGATCTTTATAATCGACATACTTGATACCAGATTTCTTAAAACGACAATATTTTTTCGTTTTAGTTGTATCGATATTTAATGGTGTCAGATATCTGATTTCACCATCTTTTTTTCCTTTTGCTTGTTGTTCAATTGAAGACATAATTACGCTTTTTGTTTATCTCTGTTTCTTCTCTTTTCTGCCCAAGCAATTGCATGCTTGTCTAATTTCACTGTTAAGTAACGCATAAAACGCTCGTCACGTCTAAACTCTACTTCTAATGGGTCGATTACCTCACCATCTACAGTGTACTCAAATAAGTGATAAAATCCACTCTTTTTGTTTTGGATTGGATAGGCTAATTTTTTTAAGCCCCAATCTTCTTTGGCTACCATCTTCGCTCCTCGAGAAACAAGAAAATCTTCATATTTCTTTACTGTTTCCTTTATCTGGTCATCAGATAAAACGGGATTTAAGATGAAAACAGTTTCATAATGATTCATAAAAATCTATTTTATTGTGTTAAAAATGAGTGCAAAAATAACTATTATTTCTAATTCTGGCAACGTTTTTGTTTAATAAATTTTGAAGACTTTCGATTTCTTAAAATTTTGTTAAAATTCACACTTTACCGATGTTTTTTGGTTTTTATCCGAATTTTTCGTACTATTGTCGATATCTTAACCTAAAATATAATAATGTTATGACTTTAAACTGTGTAGTAGTTGATGATTCTGCGATTCAACGATTATCGATTGTAAAGTTAATTGAGAATCATTCCTCTCTTAACCTTATTGCAGAATACAGTAGCGCATTAGAGACCAAAAACGGACTCAATACCCATAAAGTGGATTTAATCTTCTTGGATATTGAAATGCCAGTACTCAACGGTTTCGAACTGCTCGACGTACTCAACAACAAACCCCAAATTATTTTCGTTACAGGTAAAACTGAATACGCATTTAAAGCTTTCAATTATGATGCAACCGACTATCTTCAAAAACCTATCACTAGGGAAAGATTTAACCAATCTGTTGAAAAGGCGTTAGAACAACATAAATTAAAGCTAGATTTCAATGAAACTGATGGCGAACACATCTTCGTCAAAAGTAATCTAAAAAAACGTAAAGTTTACATTAAAGATATTAAATGGATTGAAGCACTTGGTGATTATGTAAAATTAGTTACTGAAGAGAACAGCTTGGTCGTTTTATCTACAATGAAAGCGTTTGAACACGAATTACCGGAAGGTAAGTTTCTAAGAATTCATAAATCCTACATCGTCAACCTCGATAAGGTGGATCGATTTAACAGTAAAAATGTTGAAGTAGGTGCTTATGAAATCCCTTTAAGCCGAAACAAGAAAACCCAACTTGTAGACGCCCTTAATAATATTTAGAAAGGCCATTAAGACTATTTAGTTTGAAGATATAACGTTAAACCCTAACTTAACACTAATAATTATCTACATTTAAAATTACTCTTATTGCCCTAAAATCTTTTACACTCAAGAAGCTATTATTTATTTTTATGATAGCTTCTTTTGTTTTAGCCAATGATTGCTTTTGCGGAATCTTTACCAAAATATGCTTTAAGTATTGATTTCGAATTCTTGCAACAGGCGGAAATTCAGGTCCTAAAACATGGGTTTTGAATATGGTACGTAATGATTTTGCATACCACTCAGCTCCTACATTCACTTTCTGATAATCCTTGTGTTTTAAGGTAATTTTTATCATCCTGTAAATTGGTGGATATTTGTAAATACGTCGCTCTTCCAATTGCTCTTCAAACATCGCTGTGTAATCATTCGTAGATACTTGCTGTAATATGTTATGATGCGGATTGTAAGTTTGTATGAGCACCTTACCTCGCTCTTTCGTTCGTCCTGCCCTACCCGACACTTGCGCCATCAATTGATAACTGCGTTCATGCGCTCTAAAGTCTGGAAAATTGAGCATGTTATCAGCATTCATAATACCTACCAATTTAATATTTCTGAAATCCAAGCCTTTGGTAAGCATTTGCGTTCCTACTAAAATATCTATTTCTTGTTGTTCCAACGCCGTGATAATTTTTTCATAACCATATTTTCCGCGCGTCGTATCCAAATCCATACGCGCCACTTGATGATTTGGAAACAAAAGTTTAGCCTCCTGCTCTACCTGTTCCGTACCAAAGCCTTTACTGTCTAATTCCACACTTCCACAGGCGTCACATGTTTTAGGCATGATCGTGTGATACCCACAGTAGTGACATCGCAATTGATTTTTATATTGATGGAAGGTTAGACTCACATCGCAATTCGGACATTGCGGCGAATGCCCACAAGTATGACATTCTACGATGGGCGAAAATCCGCGGCGGTTTTGAAACAAAATAATCTGATGACCATGCTCCAAGGTCTCCGTCATTTCCTCAATGAGCCGATCACTAAAATGGCCTTGCATGCGCTTGCGCTTATGTTTATCTTTAATATCTACCAACTCAATATCTGGCATGAGCACATTGTTAAATCGCTGCTTTAAATCGACTAAGCCGTATTTTCCTTGTTTGGCATTGTGATAACTTTCTAAACTTGGAGTTGCTGAACCTAATAGGGTTTTACTTTCAAAAATACCAGCCAACACGATGGCTGTATCTCTTGCGTGATAACGAGGTGCTGGATCAAATTGTTTATAGGAGGATTCATGCTCCTCATCAACAATAATCAAACCTAGATTTTGAAAGGGCAACAACACCGAAGAACGCGCACCTAAAATCACTTGAGCTTTCGGAGCATTACTTAGAACATTATTCCAAACTTCCACGCGCTCATGAGAGGAATACTTACTATGAAAAACTGCTACTTTTTCCCCGAAATAATGCTGAAGTCGCTCTACTAGTTGTGTGGTCAATGCTATTTCGGGTAACAAATACAAGACTTGTTTGTTGCGATTAAGCTGTGTTTCTATCAGCTTGACATAGATTTCAGTTTTCCCTGAGGAAGTGACACCATGCAATAACGTAATATTTTGATTTTCAAACGACTCTGTGATTTCATTTAAAGCTTTTTCTTGATACTCATTAAGCGATTTAGAAGCTTCATTTTCTGAGCCGTCATATTGTACACGATCGGTTTGAATATGGTATTCCTCCAGAACGCCTTTATCAATAAGGGCCTTTATTATGGCTGCTGATGCGCCACTTTCTTCCGATAAATCTGAAACCTTAACGGGTTTTTTTGTTTGTGCCGAAATTGAAAAAAGCGTCATCACTAACTCTCGCTGTTTTGGTGCCCGACTTAAATCATCTAGTAAAGCATGGAGTGCTTTCTCAGAGGCATGAGCCGATTGTAGCTTCACATATCTTACTAATTTCGGTTTGTATTTTTCATAAATTTCCTCCTGAACAGAAATGGCATTTTTATCCAATAAACGCTTGATTACTGGTAGGACATTTTTCTTATCCAAGATAGACATGAGGTCTTGAATTTTCAAAGACGATTGATGATGTAAGGCCTCGTAAATAATAAACTCATCGTCCTTAAAATCGGCTTCATTAATTGTGACATCATTGTTTTTACTAATCACCGTTTCACTTTCCAGAATAAAAGCGCTTGGCAAAGCGGCTCTCATAACATCTCCTAACGTGCACATATAATACTCAGATATCCAGGTCCAATGCTTCAATTGCGCGTTGGTCACGATGGGTGCATCATCCAATATTTGATGAATATCCTTAGCCTCATAAACCAAAGGTGTATTCGTATGAATCTCTACAACGATACCTGTGTAGATTTTCGATTTACCAAATGGCACAGAGACACGCATACCTGGCTGTAGAAAATCGGCTTCAGCTGCTGTTATCGCATAGGTAAAGCTTTTTTCTAAGGGAATGGGCAGTATGACGTTGATAAAGTATTTCAATGTATCTATTGTTTTGCTTTAATTAAGGGTTCTAAAAGTGTGATCAGACGCTCAAATGTCAAAACGTCTTCTTTGTTTATTAACCGAAGGGTTTTTATAAATAAATGGTCATTCTTAATTTCTATTTCCAATCCCTTAAAATTAACAAGTATATCCATCAGTCTTCGAATGTGTAGGATTTGAGTTGATTTTTTGAAAGTAAAGCACTCATAATTTTCGAACTTCAACTCATCATCATTTCTGATCTTATCAAAGAAAGCTTCTGCTTTTGTCTTTTCTCGAAAATAATAATGTCCCTCTATGGTTGGTATATGAAGCCACATCATTAACTGAGACTCGCAGTAATAAATTGGTGAATAAGTTTCAGGAGCTACAGTAAATATATAACCCAAATCAAAGCGAAACAAACTAGCATAACTCCAATCATCATAATGTGTTAAAGTTACACAATTGGAAATAACCTCATAGGCGTCATCCACAAAATCTTCAGCTTTTAGAAAGCGTCTACTCGATCTTAAATAGTTAAGTGCTCGCTCAATTTGCTCTTGTTCTTCGAACGCCAATGATTTTAACTCTTCTTCTGGAACCTCTCTGAACTCATTGTCATGTGCCACCCAATGACCAGATTCGGCTTGTTCAAGCGTCAACTTTGCGCCAGTTTCAGGATCGATGATATACGCGTCTTCCAAACTCCTTTTCATACGTTCTTGTTGCTTTTTATCAGACTTAGTTTCTATACCAACAATGATATTAAAAACCAAGCTAATTAAAACAATCACCAAGGCCACTATGAAAATATCCATTATCATTAGCGTTCAAGCTTACTATTCCTGTCTAATCCAGTATTGAGTTCGATAAAAAAATGCCACATACCCACGTACTTGGAGTCGGTCTGGATTATCATTATCGAGTTTTAAGCGGCAATCGTATACTTTACCATTTTCAGGATTGGTAATAGTCCCGTTCTTGTAGGTCTCATCAGACTGCTCCATATTCTTGATGATGTCCAAGCCTAGAATGGGCTTGTTGTAGTCGTCACCTTCACAAAATTTACATGGTAAATCACGCTTTTCAGGATCTAAAATTTCGACAATCTTACCGAACACCTTACCATTCTTTTTATAAATTTCCACAATGGATTTAGCAACACCCGTTTTATCGTCAATAGTTTTCCATGTTCCTAAAACACTTTGAGAATTAACCGTCAAGGTGATAAATACCAAGCAGCATAAAGTCATCATTTTCTTATTCATCAGTTCTTTTGTTTTTACTTCTTAAACGCCTTATGGTCGCATTTAGTTCATAGCCGAGCAGTAGTATATTGGCGTTCAACCATAAATAAAACAGAAGTATTAATAATGCGCCAATGGAACCGTATAATTTGTTATACTGTGAAAAGTTCTCAATATATATACCGAACAAATAAGACGTCAGAATAATCAGTAGCGTGGTAAACAAAGCACCAATAGAGAAAAACTTAGAAGTCTTACCCGATTTGGTTCCGTAATAATATAAGGTGGCCGTAGCAATATACACCATAAAGACAAAAAATAAATATTTAAAAAAGACCACCCAGAACATGCCATTATCATCAGCCACATAATTGAAACTATCAAACTGTTCATAGAGCGCTTGAATCACATAAATTTGGAAATACCCAAAAATAACGACCGTTATTATTAACAGAAATGCTAAGATCAACGCGACACCCAAGGCGTAAAAATATTGCTTAAATACGTTTCTAGTTAATTCTTGATGGTAGGAGTTTTCAAATCCCGAAAAAACGGCATTGACGCCATTTGCCATCAACAGTAAAGACACTACAAATACGGATGATAAGAGTCCTGCATTTTCTGATTTATCAATATTTTCAAAAATATTAGCAAAGAAAAAATCTGAAGTCTGCGGTGGTAAAAATGAATCTAAAAATTGTAGAAATTCCGTTTTAAAGCCATCCACTGGTATGTAAGGAATTACAATAATTACAAACAATAAAAAAGGAAATATAGCGGTAAAAAAGCTAAAAGCAATCGCACTAGCCCTTGAGGTCAATGCGCCTTTAAATATGCCTATAGCGTATAATTCTAAAAGATCATAGAGCGATAGTCCCTCCAACCCTGGAAGTTTTATACCTCTTAGAAAATCTACGATGAGATTCACGACTGGTATCTTGCTCAATATCTCCTTTAGACGCTTGGACATTAAACGGCTTTCAAACTCAAATCCATATTATACACAGAATGTGTTAGTGCACCAGAAGATATATAATCAACACCACATTCTGCATACTTTCGCACCGTTTTTTCATTGATTCCACCTGATGATTCTGTCAAACATTGGTTGCCAATGAGTTTCACAGCCTTGCGTGTGTCTTCATAGTTAAAATTATCTATCAATATGCGGTACACACCTTTACTTTTGAGAATTTCTTCAATTTCATTCAGATTTCTTGCCTCCACAATAATTTTCAAATCGCGGTTGGTTCTTTTTAAATAATCCTGCGTTTTAGAAATAGCATTGGTAATTCCGCCTGCAAAATCAATATGATTATCTTTAAGCATGATCATGTCATACAAGGCAAATCGGTGATTTTCGCCACCACCAATTTTTACGGCCCATTTTTCTAAAGCACGAATGCCAGGCGTTGTTTTGCGTGTATCTAAAATTTTTGTTCCGGTTCCTTCCAATAAATCCACGAAGGTTTTTGTTTTGGTAGCAATCGCACTCATGCGTTGCATGGCATTCAACACCAATCGCTCTGCTTTCAAAATAGATTGCGATGCACCTTCTACGTAAAACACAACATCTCCAAATTTAACGGGACTTCCATCATTTATCATGGTTTCAACTTGCAATTTCGGATCGACATAATGAAATACCTGCTTCGCGAATTCTACGCCCGCAATAATCCCTTGATCTTTCACTAGTAGTTTCGCTTTTCCTTGGGATGATTCAGGTATGCAGGCCAATGAACTATGATCACCATCACCTACATCCTCACGTATGGCATTCGCAATAATGAGTTTAACTTCCTTTTCAAATTGTTCTTTAGAAATCATGATTTGGATATTTCTTGTAAAAATAGCAATTGCATATTAAAAACTTTCAAAAAAGTATAACTTTGAAACATGACAATTAAACTTTTAGCCATAGGAAAAACTGATAATACCCATCTACAATCTCTCATAGAAGATTATCAGAAACGATTGGGTTTTTATATCAAATTTGAATTTGACATCATCCCAGATCTTAAGAAGACCAAACACTTGAGTGAAGCCCAGCAGAAGCAAAAGGAAGGTGAACTCATTCTTAAAAAACTACACCCTACAGATTTATTGATTTTATTGGATGAAAACGGTAAGCAAATGGATTCTATGAATTTTTCCAATTACCTACAAAAACACATGAATTCGGGTATCAAACAACTTGTGTTTGTCATTGGTGGTCCTTACGGATTTTCAGAAGCACTTTATCAAAAAGCGAATGGGAAACTATCATTATCTAAAATGACTTTTTCCCATCAAATGATTCGCTTGTTTGTCATTGAACAGTTATACAGGGCGTTCACTATTTTAAAAAATGAACCCTATCATCACCGTTAAACTCAATGCGTTTTAAAAATCTCTTTTCGCTTCTTCAATTGTCGTTCTAAATCACTAATTGTAGAACGCACTGCAACCTCATATTGTTTTTCATTGGATGTTGCAAACAATCTAGGTCCAGGTAAACTTAACCTGATATTACATATTTTGTTATTGACGGGTTCATTCGGGTCTTTCTTAAAAAAAACATCAGCACCTACAATGAATTCATACCTATTGAATATTTTATTCAATTTCTCTTCAGTAAAAGCACTTAAGGTGTCACTGACATCGACATCGACATATTGGAAATTTACAGACATAATCGTTCTCGTTTTTAGGTTAATTTCTTATTCCTAATTTACGAAAAAAATGAGCAAGATCACATGACAAAACTCATAAATTGTAGAAAATCCATTGTAGAAAACAAAACGTCTGAATTGCTATATATCCAAAAGCTTCAATACGTTTTCTTTAAAGGTCAAAAACACTTCAGAAGATTTTTGCTCATCATTAACGCTATTAAAATAAGTTTCCAAGAGCATGCGATTATGTTCACGTTGTTTCTGATCGCCTGTAAATTTGTAAAAGGCCATAGACCAGTCATCCCAAAGCGTTTGCTCTGATGGCGTTTCAATCAACGTGGTGACATCATAATGTCTATCGTCGTTTTTGATACTATGATACAATTCGGAAATGATTTGTTTTTCACCTTCGATGATCTGAATAAATTCGTGATCATGATAAATAATGCATCCTGTAATGTTATTGTTTTTATTGAACCTTTTGGCTTTAATTAGCATCATATCAATTTTAGAAAGCGTAAAATCCTCTTTCGCTTTCGAATGATATACAACTGAGTACGGCATTCTAAATATTTAAAGTTTAATTAATGGCTAATAATTCGGGATTGGCGATACATTTAGATGGTAGAACGCCGAAGTGATTTTTAAAAATTTTGGAAAAGTAACTTCTACTTGTAAATCCGACACTATAAACGAGTTCTGAAACATTGAGATCAGATTCGTAAATCAATTTAGCAGCTTTTTCGAGACGCTTTTCGGTCACATAATTAGACACTGTTTTTCCATATAAATATTTGAATCCAGCTTGTAACTTGGACGGATTCAAACCAGAAACGAGCTCTAAACGACTCAATGTTAAACTTTCAGTTAAGTTATCATTGATAAACGTCTCAAGTGCTAGAATTCTATCAACTTCATATACTTTGATAGGCGCTTTATCGTGACCACTGGACAGGTCTTTGTCATGTCTATCAATTTGCGACGCCATCGTATTTAATATAGCTGCTTCTTTAAACAAAATATCTGCAGGATTTTGTGAACCATATTTCATCATATCACTCACAAAGTTGGAGGTCCTAAAACAAACACGACCACTGTAAAAATGGTTTTCCTCGGCATAGACCTTTGTTAATATGTTAAAAGCACTCAATCTTAAATCATATAAGTCTTCAGACTGTAATTTATCGTAATTAGGTCGGTAAGAAATAAGACTAATTTTGAGGGGTGTATTAGAAGGTACTTTTATAACACTTCTTGAGTTCTCGCCTCTGTTAATTATGGTGTTTTGTCTAAAATTTATCGGTTTGTATGAAGTTCCTGTACCAAATCTATGATGAATTGATCCTTCTAAGCAAAATACAAAGTCAATGGTTTTTTTTGAATCACCGAGCAATTGCACCTCAAAATCTTTCTTAAAGGTTGCATCAATAATGATGACTGAAATATCATCTGAAACGACTGTAACCGAAACAACACCTTTACCATAGTCACTGCGAACCTTAGTAAAGCCAAATCCCTTTCTGCAATTAATCTCATCTCCTATCGCTTTCGCCATAATCGATAAATTATCAAGTGGATTTAATATAGACGATTTTAATTTTATCATAAATTTGAATGGACTGTTTTTTTATTAATTAACAATATTAATATTAAATAATAAAAGTCCTTAACATAATTAGGTAAATGAATACCTTTTTTAAGCTTTCTACTTTACAAGAGCAAATTGAATAAGAAACTCCTGTTTTATTTGTTATTGTGCAGAGAATCATGACATCTTAGAATTTCACAAGGGAATGAAGAGCACCATCAGTAGTTGTAAGACTAAAAAGCACAAAAAAGGCAGCACTAGATATCCCATGACATCACGAGCCTGAAGCTTCACACCTGCACCCATAACAGGTAATACCAACAGAATAAAAAATGGTTGAAGCATATTACTCAAGCTCTCACCATAGGCTACTGATAAAGATGCCCTTGAAATCATCTCAGTGACAGTGGCCTCTGGCAAGCCTGTTCCTAAAGCTTTAACTGCTTCAATCATACTTGGTCCAACCACGGCAAATTCACCACCTGCAGAAGGAATGGCAAAATTCACAAAACCTCCTGTGAGATAGGCAAAAAATGGATACGTATCTATCGTCATGACCGACACCAAGCCTTCAGCCAGCCGCTCTCCTATTCCGGTATATAACATGATTCCCATAATCCCAGCATAAAAAGGATATTGAAACAATACACCAGAAATATTGCTACTCGCTCTTTTCATTGCGACACTATAGCGCATAGGTGTTTTATGAAGCAGCAAGCCAATCATCAAGAACATGAAAATCATGATATTAAAATTTAAGTCAAAGCCATTGGTCCAAAAATGCTGAATCACATAAATCAAACCCAGTAGAAAAATAAAAAGCGGTAAGAAGAATCCGTTATTTAAGGTGTCTGAAATTGCTTTTATTGGCAATTTAAAACTCTCTGCTTCAGCTTTGATTGTTGGTTCTTGTGACTGGTTGTTCGATTTTAGCAAATCTTGCAAGGTTTTACCTTTATGAGACTTCGGAATAAATAACAAGAATAGCAGTGGTGCACCCACGATAAACAGGGCTATCATTGACAAATTCAAAACCGAACCTAAGGTATAGGACGTAGGAATTTTACTCGACAAAATACCTGCTTTCATTAAAAAATTATCCTCCGTATTTAGCAGAAGCGGAATAGAACTAGACAAACCACTCACCCAACCTCCAAAAGAAAAATACACACAAGCTACTAAAAATGGATAATTCACATTTTTGATTCTAACAGCTAATTCTCTCGCTAATACGCAAGTAATTACAATCCAACCAAAACTCACTAAAGAAAGCAAAGAACCTACAACGATTACAAATAAATATACCTGTTTGGGTGTTTTTACAGAAACTGTTAATCGATTAATAGCGCGTCTGATTACAGGAGATAGCGCAATACTAAAACCAGTGATGATTATTAACACGATTTGCATCCCAAAGCTCAACAAATCAAAAAAACCATCATACCAAGACGTGATCACATCCATGACACCGACATCCATAAAGATGTAAGCGCAAATCATCGTGATTAGGGTGAGTAAAAGTGCAAACACAAAGGCACTAGGCATATACTTTTGAAATAAGTCGGTGAAGGATTCTCCTAGTTGTTTGAGCATGACTGTTAATTTTAAGTATTGATGTCGAATTTAAGCAAAAATATATACTTTTGATCTCTCAATAAAAATCCATGCAACTCGTATTCGCTACCAACAATCAGAACAAAATTAAAGAAGTGCAGTCCTTGATACCTAGCCATATTCAGTTATTGAGCTTGGAAGATATTGGGTGTGAGGAGGATATTCCTGAAACACAGGATACCATTGAAGGAAATGCCATTCAAAAAGCAACTTACATCAAAACAAATTATGGTTATGATTGTTTTGCAGACGACACTGGTCTTGAGGTAGCAGCTTTGAATGGTGAACCTGGTGTTTTTAGTGCTCGTTATGCTGGAGAACAGCGCGATGCTAATGACAACATGGACTTACTTCTAAAACGCCTGAAGAACGAAACCCATAGAGCTGCGCAATTTAAAACGGTCATTGCCCTCCAAATACAAAATAAACTAGAGACCTTTACAGGTATTTGCCAAGGCGCAATAACGGAGCATAAAAAAGGAGATAAAGGTTTTGGCTATGATCCCATTTTTCAGGCGAAAGGTTACGATAGCACTTTTGCTGAAATCTCGTTAGAAGAGAAAAACAGGATTGGCCATCGCGGAAAAGCCGTAACACAATTGATTTCTTATTTAAAAACATTATAACAACGCACTTATGAAGACTTTTAAAGGATACACACTTATTACCTTACTCTGTATAATGATCTGCACGGGATGCGCAAAAAGTGCGTCTGAGCAGGTAGAAGATACGTGTCTGCGATTCTTAAAGGGACGCATAGACTTGAGATCCAATGATTCTCTTCAATTAAAAGCTGTGACGTCAGATTCTCTCTATGAATTATTTATGTTGCATCACAGCTATGAACAATTATTGGATGCACCTATTGTAAGAGCGGATTTAAACCTAAGTGTCAAATCAGTTAAAATCCAAGAGGATTGTGCCACCTGCGAAATGAATGGACCAGATTATTATACAATTCAAGTGTGTAAAGATGATGAGGGTTGGAAAGTCCAAGGCGAAAACAACATGTATCCAAATGCGGAACGCATTGCTATTGCAAAAGCAAAAATTGCCACTTACAAAGAACAATTAAAGCTCAAACCATTGAGAGACTCCTTATTGCTTCTTGTCAATAAATTTCATCCGCGTGTCAAAGAATATTTTACGAATAAAGACCTTGAGCCGTTGCGACCAATATGCGATGAGGCTACCCTAAATTTTATTCAAAAATTTTATGCCTATACTAAGGAAAGAACAGGATTAGATGTGATTCATGAAGAAATGAAAAAACCCGACTTTTTGGTGGGTGATTACTATAATGACAATGGCTACACAGAATTTAAATACTACAATGAAGATATCACGCTCGTGCTATCAAAAGACAGTGACCATAATTTTGTCATTTCCGGATTTAATGGTTTAAAGTCTGACGTCATTGACGATGCAATCATGAAAGGCCAATATTTAGATTTACTGAGAGCATTAAAACTCATTAGAAAGCCTCAATATCGCAATAATGACATTCGTTAAGTTCCATTGTAGCATCCGTAGTTTTGCGTTAACGATAGAACGGTCTGTTTGAAATCCTTTTTTTTGAGTAAAAAAAAAGATTGAGTAGTGATAGCGTGTTAAAACGCCCAAATATTGTTTATCCAAATAAAAGCGTATCTTTGCCGCTTGAAAAATCCGCTGTCTGGATTTTATAAATTCCTCAGGGTGAGGATGTGTTACCTAGAAGTTTAAGTGTTTAGTATGTCGATTCGCTTCTTTTGTAACACCAAAGCACATAATCGAATACGAAAACAAACGAATGAGCACATTCAAAGAACTCGGTCTTAACAATGACCTGCTTGCTGCTATTAATGATTTAGGATTTGAATCTCCTAGTGATGTACAAGCAAAAGCCATCCCAATTTTATTGGAAAAAGACACAGATTTAGTCGCCTTAGCGCAGACTGGAACTGGTAAAACAGCCGCATTTGGTTTCCCAATGCTGCAAAAAATTAATGTAGAAAGTCGTACAACCCAAGGCTTAATCTTATCACCTACTCGCGAACTTTGCTTACAGATTACCAACGAGCTAAAACAATATGGTAACTATTGTAAAGGACTTAATGTGGTTGCCATTTATGGTGGTGCAAGCATTTCTGATCAAGCGAAACAAGTCAAGCGTGGCGCTCAAATCATTGTGGCGACTCCTGGTCGTATGAAGGATATGATTAGCCGTAACATGGTTGATATTTCTAAGATTGAATATTCCGTTTTAGATGAAGCGGATGAAATGTTGAATATGGGATTTTATGAGGATATCACTGATATTCTTTCTCATACTCCGGAAGATAAAAGCACTTGGTTATTTTCTGCAACGATGCCCAAAGAAGTGGCAAGAATTGCACGTGATTTTATGCATGATCCCATTGAAATTACCGTTGGAAATAAAAATGAAAGTACCAACCAAGTATCACATGAGTATTATCTCGTAAATGCGCGTGATCGTTATCAAGCACTTAAACGTTTGGCAGATGCCAATCCTGATATTTTCTCTGTGATTTTCTGTCGCACGAAACGCGACACACAAAAAGTAGCTGAAAACTTGATTGAAGATGGTTACAGTGCTGGAGCTCTTCATGGTGATTTAAGTCAGAACCAACGTGATTTGGTCATGAAATCTTTCAGAAACAAACAAATACAAATGCTCGTAGCGACAGATGTGGCTGCACGTGGTATTGATGTTGATGATATTACCCATGTGATCAATTACCAATTACCTGATGAAATTGAAACCTATACGCACCGATCTGGTCGTACAGGACGTGCTGGAAAAACTGGCGTGTCTATGGTTATTGTTTCCAAAAGTGAAGTTCGCAAGATTAAAAGTATTGAGCGCATCATTAAAAAGGAATTTGAGAAAAAGGAAATTCCAAATGGTATGGAAATTTGTGAAGTGCAACTGATGTCACTTGCTAACAAAGTTCATCATACCAAGGTGAATCATGAGATTGACAAATATTTAGAGAGTATCAATGAATTGTTTTCAGATACTGATAAAGACGAATTAATCAAAAAATTCTTTTCAGTAGAATTTTCACGATTCTTTAATTATTATCAAAAAGCAAAAGACTTAAATGTTTCCGATTCTTCTCGCGGACATGAAGGTGAACGTTCTAGTAGTAGTGGTAACGAAACACGCTACTTTATTAACGTAGGTAGAAAAGATGGTTATGACTGGATGAAATTGAAAGACTTCTTAAAGGAAGTTTTAGAATTAGGTCGTGATGATGTCTTTAAAGTAGATGTGAAGGATAGTTTTTCTTTCTTTAATACTGATAAGGAAAATGAAGCGAAAGTCTTAGCATTTTTCACCGATTTCAAACACGAAGGTCGTTTTGTGAATGTTGAAGTAAGTGAAGATAAAGGTGGACGCAATCGTGGTGGTAAACGTCGTGACGGAGGCAAACGCAGACGTCGTGATGACAAACCAAGAGGCGAAAGACGATCTAGACGTAGTGATTCTGGTTTTTCTGGAAGACGTAGTGATCGAAAATCAAGTGAAGGTTCTGGTAACCGAAAAGATAGAAGACGCGCTGAACAGTCGTCAGTTTCTGATAGACCGAGACGTTCGAGACGTTAAAACATACTTAGAAAAGCCTGAAATTTAATTTTTCAGGCTTTTTTATTTATCTTGTTAATATTAAGTCAAAATTACGTCTGATGCTATAGTGGTATACAATTTGTTTATTACTTTTATCCCATATTAATCGCTATGAAATACGCTTTATTCCTTTTTACTCTAATCTTTTCTGCTTCATTTAGCTATGCTCAAGAAACGGAAGAGCCCACTTCGGTGAAAGGAACTGTTATTGATTTAGGGTCTGATCAACCTATGGATCGCGTGAATATTGTGAATCTCAACCAAGTGATTGGAACTTCCACAGATGATGAAGGAAATTTTGAAATTCAAGCAAAAGTTAATGACACCTTACACCTATCCTATATCGGTTATAAGTCTATCAAAGTAAGAGTCACGAATGATTGGCTGAAATTTGGTGAAACCAAAATAGGCATGACAGAATTGGCCTTAGCATTAGAGGAAGTGGTTGTCAACCAATTAAAATTGACGGGTTATTTGGATATAGATGTTAAGCAAGTTCCTATTCAATCAAATTACAGATATAGCATTTCTGGATTAAATACTGGTTATGAGGCTGGAAATAGAAGTCCGAATGCCGTAAGTAAAGTATTAGGTGCTATTTTCAATCCAGCGGATTTTCTCCATAAAGTATTTGGTAAAAAGCCCAACGAGCTGAGAAAATTAAAAAAAATGAAAAAGGATGATGAAATCCGTAATCTGCTAGCCTCACGCTTTGACCGAGAAATGCTTATGGTTTTATTACAAGTAGATCGCTACGATTTGGATGAAATCGTGAATCAATGCAATTACTCAAAAGACTTTATTCAATCGGCTAACGACCTTCAAATTTTAGATGCGATTAGTGAATGTTACGAAGAGTATAAAGTACTCAACCGTAATAAAGCTGATAGATTTTAAGTTATTTTTGCGAATGTAAAGCAATCCTATTCCCTTCAGTATCAATAAATACAGCCATATAACCATGCTCTGGAGAAATTTGTGTTTTTGGTTGGTAAATTTGACCTCCAGCAGCTTCAATTTTATCTAACTCCTGTTGTACATCTTGACTCACAAAATAAACCAACGTGCCTTCCTGGCTCGGAATATAGGTCTCTTGCTTTATTAATGTCCCAGTAGCACCAGGCTTTTTTTCGTCAAAGGGAAACCAACCCATGAGTAAGCCTCCAAAGTCGTGAATTGCTATTTTAACATTAAAAACAGTTTCATAAAATCGTTGAGCACGATGCATATCATGAACCGGAATTTCAAACCAACCTACCATATTGTGTTCCATAATTATTGATGTTTTATCATATATTTTAATTGTTCCTAAGCTTTGTCAGAGTCCTTTCCCAAATGCTCATCGATAGTTGGAATTGATCTAGACATTATGGGTTCTCATAAAAGCGTTCAACAATGGCATCATAGCTTTTAATGGTTTTCTTGCACCAATCCATTCGTTTCTCCAATAACTCTTGCTCGGTCAAACGCCAATCAATAGAAGTTTGCTTTAATTTCGAAGTGACATGCTGAAGAATAATTGCTGCAGATACAGAGATATTCAAACTTTCTGTAAAACCAACCATTGGAATTTTCAAAAAACAATCGGCAGCCTCGATGACTTCATTAGACAAGCCATCCTTTTCGCGTCCGAAGAAAAAACAGGACTTTTTAGTCACATCGAAATCATCTAACAATCCATCCGTTTCATGAGGTGTGGTTGCCACAATTTGATAGCCTTTAGACTTGATATCCTTTAAGGCGCTTTTAACAGAATGATAACGATTTAAATCCACCCATTTTTGCGCACCCATGGCAATTTCTCGATCGATTCGCTTGGTGTTCTTTTCCTCTATAATGGCGACTTCTTGAACACCAAACACATCGCAACTCCTAATGACAGCACTTGTATTATGTAGCTGATAAACATCTTCAGTGGCCACAGTAAAATGCTTGGTTCGTTGCGCTAATACCTTCTTGAATTTCTCCTGCCTTTGTTCGGTTAAGTAACTTTCAAGATGCTCCAAAAGTTTGATATCTGTCATTAAAAAAGTTTATATTCGTTCAAAATATAAAACTCTATGGGATTAAAAAAACGAATGCTATTATTTTCACTAATCTGTATGTTTCATGCAATGCTCATCGCTCAACCCAACAATGACCAAGTGATTAGTGATACCCTAAGTTACAATGAATCAAACAGCAATAAAGTGATTGCTTTTGGAGAATTCTTATCCAACGCTATCCAAAATCGGGAAGTCGATTCTTTTATGGTTAAATTGAACAATGACAAATTCTTTGAACGTGTTCTGGGTGGCAATTCTGATTTAGATCGCAATGATTCATTCACCAAAGGACTCATTTTAGGCATGAAACAAGCCTTAAACTCCTTTCCCAATGAAATAATTTCTGAAGTTGAAAATGGCTCCTATTATGACTTTATCAGTTACAGATATGATGAAGCAGCACAAACTTATTATGCGCTCTTTCGCTTATATTCCACTGAAAGTGGTATGAACTATCACGACTACAGAATTGTCAACAATGATGGCATTATCCAGTTTTCTGATATGTATATTTATTTAACAGGTGAGCATTTTACAGAAACCTTAGGTCGACTCATGCGCTATACCTTGCCAGAAGCAAAAATTTTCGGACTTATAAATTCTCCGCATAACTCTGAGTTTGATCAACTCATGTCGGCTATGACATACAACAACAACGGTGAGTATTTGAAGGCTTACAACCTTATGAATAATTTGAAATCTGAACTAAGTCAGGAAAAATTCTTGCTCATATTCAAGACACTTATTGCTAGTAATATTGATGAAGAAAAATATCTCAGTTCTCTGGAAGAATTGATTACTACCTTTCCCGACGATCCAACCATTGGTCTCAACAAAATTGACTACTATATTTATAAAGGGAAATATTTTGAAGCTATTCAAGTCATCAATCAACTACAAAATGAAACCGAAGATGATTTTCTTAATTACGTGAAGGCCTGTGTGGCGTTCGAGGATCAAAATTATGATTTAGCCTTAAATTATTTTAAATATACGATTGATAACTACACTGATTTTTTTGAAGGTCAAGCTGGTTACCTCAATACCCTAGTGATGATGAAAAATTATCCAGAAGCCGCAAATTACCTAGATGAATTGATGGCAGCAGGTTATGAAAAAGAGTTGATTGCTGAATACGTGGAAGAGGATGACGAGTTTGGTGAAAACGTCCTAAAAGACTTTGCTAAGTCAAAGCCTTATAAAAACTGGAAAAAGAAGAAATAAGCCTTATGGAACATTTGGTCGTCTTAACAGGAGCGGGAATTAGTGCTGAAAGTGGCATTAAAACATTTAGAGATGCAGATGGTCTTTGGGAAGGTCATGATGTGATGGAGGTGGCAACACCTCAAGGATTTTATAACAACCCGCAATTGGTTTTAGAATTTTATAACCAACGACGACGCCAATTACTGGAGGTCGAACCCAATAGCGCTCATAAAGACCTAGCCAATTTGGAAGATCAGTTTAACGTGAGTATCATCACACAAAATGTGGATGATTTGCATGAAAGAGCTGGCAGTAGTAAGGTTACCCATCTGCATGGTGAATTGTTAAAAGTAAGGAGTACGGTCAACCATGAATATGTACAATCATGGACCAAAGATTTAAAATGGGGAGATCAATGCGATTTAGGCCATCAATTAAGACCTCATATCGTCTGGTTTGGAGAAGACGTCCCAATGATTGAAACTGCGATGGATATTTGTGCGCGTGCAGACAAACTGCTTATCATTGGCACCTCTATGCAAGTATATCCTGCTGCTGGATTAATAGATTATGTACCACCTAACACACCCATTTATTTTATTGACCCAAATCCTGCAATTCATCAGATTCCAAATCTTACAGTTATTGCTGAAACTGCCACCAATGGGATGACCCAATTTAAACAACTGATGATGGCAAATGATTGAGAAAGCGCTTAAAAAAGGACAATCTTAATCATCCTCAGACAGACTAAAAAAGTCATTGACTGGCTTTTTGAATACTTCCGATAGCTTTAATGCTAAAACCGTTGAAGGGACATACCTATTGGCTTCAATAGAATTAATGGTTTGTCGAGATACGCCAATCCTTTTTGACAAGTCTTCTTGCGTTAAACTCAATATGGCACGTTCTACTTTGATGGTGTTTTTCATCAGCGATTTCTTTTTAATACTTCAAAAAACATGATTTGTACGAGCAACATAAACCATAAGACTTGAAAATAACTAAAGCTATCTTTGACATTAGAATCCACAATGACAAGATGGACTAAATAATTGACAGCAGGTTGAATCAAAGCATATAAGACGGCACAAATAAAAGCCAAAGCATATGACTTTCCTCTTAAGGAAGCAATCATTTCATCTTCGTCTTTATCTCTAGCCAATGATATCAATAGGAATCCGACGAGCAGACCTCGCTTTAACATGGCACGCATCCACTCTGGTTCATGATCAACCAACTTTAAAACAAGCAATCCAGCAAATAAAGTAAACGCAATAAAAACACCTCTCTTTTTCCAAACATGTGATAATTGAAATTTTGACCAACGCTCTAACCTCGAACGCTCACAGTCTAATAACTTTTCTGAATTCATAAGTGACAAATATATTTTATAATAAGTAAAATTATTTTTACTATATGACAAATATACTTTACATTTTAAAATTAGACAAAAAAAAGAGGCTAAAAAAAACATCTTTAAATAATAAAATCCTGTCTGATAAACAGACAGGATTTTACCCCTAACTAAACTAAATTTTAAACCTTAATGCGTCCGCTTAACTACAACATTAAGATTACCTACTTATGATTAAGAAACTATCTAAGTTCCTATCTGTTTTATATACGTGTGGTTGAATATATTTGGATGTCGGACGTGTAAAAAAAATTATATTTTTTTTGCTTCTTCCCAGAAAACGTCCATTTCTTCTAGGCTCATCTCACTTAAAGGCTTCTTCAAATCTTTCGATTTTTGCTCTAAATACTGAAATCGTTTCATGAATTTTTTATTGGTTCGCTCTAAAGCGCTTTCAGGATCCACTTTTAAAAAACGCGCATAATTGATCATAGAGAAAAGCACATCTCCAAACTCGTTTTCGATAGCTTCTTGGGAACCTTGATTCACTTCTTCTTGAAGTTCACTAAGTTCTTCTTTCACTTTATCAAACACTTGATGTGGCTCTTCCCAATCAAATCCAACACCTGCCACTTTATCTTGAATACGGTTGGCTTTAACCATAGCTGGTAGACTTTTGGGCACACCTTCAAGAACGCTTTTCTTACCTTCCTTTAGTTTTAATTGTTCCCAATTTCGTTTGACATCAGCCTCATCATTGACTTCAACATCACCGTATATATGTGGATGCCTATCGATTAACTTATCACAGATGGTATGACAGACATCGGCTATATCAAAGGCTTTTGTTTCACTACCAATTTTAGAGTAAAATACAATATGAAGTAGCACATCACCAAGTTCCTTCTTGACCTCATCTAAGTCATTGTCCAAAATGGCATCACCCAATTCGTAAACCTCTTCAATAGTTAAATGACGTAGTGATTGGAGTGTTTGTTTTCTGTCCCAAGGACATTGCTCTCGCAATTCGTCCATAATCGTGAGCAAACGTCCGAACGCTTTTAATTCTTTTGTTTTATCTGACATGATTCAAGTTTAAGAATCAAAAATACAATGCATTAGTGTTGATTAAGTCCTCAAACCAACATTTAATATGAACAATCTATTAACGAGGTTTATTCCTCTTCGTCAACAGCAACCGCTTCACCTTCATCAATCGCTCCCAGCATGTCATGCTGATGAAGCAAATTGTACCATTGTACGATTTTTTTAATATCGCTGGCATACACGCGATCCTCATCGTAATCTGGCAACACAGAGAAAAAGTATTCTTCTAATGTATCTTTAGAATCCTTGTGACTTATAGAAGTTTTCTTTCCGTCTTCTTTTTCACGTATCTTCTTAAAGACTTCTTTCAATGGGAGTTCTTCAGTAAGGGTATACACGGCGATTTCACTCAAAACGCTAATGTTATTATGAATATTCACCGATACTTTTCTTTGATCAATCAAAGATTCGGCTACAAAACCACTTCTGGTTTGTGCTACAATTTTATATAATCCTGGCTTCCCAGAAATGGATAATATTTTATCTAAACTCATAGTATTTATCTTTTTAGTATGATCAGATTAACGTTTTTTCTTCATTGCAGGAAAACGCATCTTGTAATCTACTTTTATTTTTCCTTTGGAAATATTTGTCAATTTCCCTTTAATTAACCGTTTTTTTAAGGTGGATAATTTATCTGTAAACAAAACACCTTCAATATGGTCGTATTCATGCTGCACAACTCGCGCTATCAAACCATCAAAAACTTCCGTATGAGATTTGAAATTTTCATCTTGATATTTGATCGTTATTTTAGGTTGTCTGAAAACATCTTCTCGAACATCAGGAATACTTAAACAGCCTTCGTTAAAAGCCCATTCATCACCTTCCTCTTCTAGAATTTCAGCATTGATAAAAACACGCTGGAAATTTTTGAGTTCCTCCTGCTCTTTCTCACTAAATTCTTCATCCTCAGAAAACGGTTCAGTATCGACTAAAAACAAACGGATCGGTAATCCTATTTGAGGTGCAGCCAATCCAACACCATAAGCACCATACATGGTTTCTCTCATGTTTTCAATAAGCGTATCCAATTCAGGATAATCCTTGGTAATAGGTTTTGCTTTCTTTCGCAATATAGGGTCGCCGTAGGCAACAATAGGTAATATCATGCTATAGTCATTTTCGAGTGCAAAAATACAATTCTTATTATTATTTGAGAATTTTTATGATTGATTATACAGATAACTTTGAAGAATGATAGTCGCACTTATTTCATCTACTAAGCCCTTATCACGTCTTTTCTTTTTTTTCAAGCCACTATCAATCATCGTTTGAAATGCCATTTTAGATGTGAACCGTTCGTCAACTCTCTTAATTGGTATGTTTGGCATTGCTGCTGATAATTTTTTTAAAAATTTTGAAATGGACGCCTCGCTTTCAGACACTTCATTGTTCATCTGCTTAGGCTCACCAACAATGATGAGCGCGACATCTTCTTTCGAAATATAAGATTTCAAAAAAGTGATGAGCTCCTTTGTGGCAACCGTTGTTAATCCAGATGCGATTATTTGCAACTCATCCGTTACTGCTATTCCTGTACGTACCGTTCCGTAATCTAAAGCTAAAAGTCTTGCCATTCTGCAAAGGTAAACCATTATCAACAAAAAAACTCTTCCCTGATAAACAAAGAAGAGTTTCAAAATATGCAACTATTAATTAAATCCATGTGACCGTTCACTCTCTACCTTAAACGGTACATTTACTAATTTGACACCAACCAATAAGAAAAGTCACATGAAATCACTGAAAAAAAAAGCCTTCCAAAAATTGGGAAGGCTCATGATTGCTATTAATTATATGGGTATATAAAGCTAGTCATAATTTAAAACCAATATTAAGACACCGTTTTTTAACAAAAGTCACAATGTCTTTTAAAAAAGAAAACCCTCCAAAGGGAAAAGGAGGGTTTTCACAAAAATTAGCTATTAATTATCAATAATTCTAGGCATTAATTATTAGGGAACATACCTAGATACTAATAATTCACATTAATTAAGACACGGCATTTTTTGATAGGTCACATATATTTTTATTTATTTTTTAGCTCCTAACTTCATGGTATAAATTATACACTTATATTTGTGCTAATAGCAGATATTTAAGCATGGAACAACTACAGAAAAACATAGAAGACGCTTGGAACGATCGATCGTTATTAAGCAACCAAGTGACCATAGATAGCATACGAAGTGTTATTGACCTATTAGACGAAGGTGCCTTAAGGGTAGCAGAACCAAGTAAAGATGGCTGGCAAGTTAATGAGTGGGTAAAGAAAGCCGTTGTACTCTATTTTCCTATTCAAAAAATGGAAACCTTGGAAGCCGGTATTTTTGAATATCATGACAAAATTCCTTTGAAACGCGATTATAAAAACAAAGGGATTCGGGTGGTCCCAAATGCCGTAGCACGACATGGTGCTTATATTTCATCTGGAACCATCTTAATGCCGAGTTATGTAAATATTGGCGCTTATGTAGATGAAGGGACGATGGTCGATACATGGGCAACCGTTGGAAGTTGCGCACAAATAGGAAAAAACGTACATCTTTCGGGAGGCGTTGGTATTGGTGGTGTTTTAGAGCCTTTACAAGCAGCACCAGTCATCATTGAAGATGGGGCGTTTATTGGATCTCGCTGTATTGTCGTGGAAGGTGTTCGCGTAGAAAAGGAGGCGGTATTAGGAGCTAATGTGGTGTTGACCATGAGTACTAAAATCATTGACGTTACTGGTGATGAACCAGTTGAAACAAAAGGTGTTGTCCCTGAGCGCTCGGTTGTGATTCCTGGAAGTTATACGAAATCTTTTCCTGCAGGAGAATTTCAAGTGCCATGTGCTTTAATAATTGGTAAGCGCAAAGAGAGTACGAATAAAAAAACATCGCTAAATGATGCCCTACGTGAATATGATGTAGCTGTCTAAAAAATAATTTAACGCTTATAGCTTTGAAAATCTTAATCATACAGCAAAAGATGATTGGTGATGTGCTCACCACAAGTATTTTGTTTGAAGCTCTTAAAGCTGAACATCCCGATTCGGAATTACATTATGTAATCAATTCTCATACATATCCGGTTGTAGAACACAATCCCTATATTGATAAATTCTTGTTTGTGACTCCTAAAATGGAACATAGCAAACCTCAATTTTTCAAGCTGCTTACCACGATAAAAAAAGAAAATTATGATGCCGTTATAGATGTCTATTCGAAATTTTCAAGCAATTTGATGACGAAGTTTTCAGGAGCAAATATCAAAATTTCAAAATATAAGTGGTACACATCATATTATTATACTCACACATTTAAAGAGGCTAAAACGCCTAAAACAAATGCTGGTTTAGCGATTGAGAATCGCTTACAGCTTTTAGAGCCGCTCTGCCAAAATATACCGAGTTCTATCCAGCCAAAAATATATTTAACAGCCGAAGAAATCGAACAGGCTAAAAACCTCATGACACAAGGTGGTATCAATTTTTCTAAACCGATATTCATGATTAGTGTTTTAGGAAGTGGTGATCAGAAAACATATCCTTTACCGCATATGGCCAAATTGATAGATACGATTGTAGAAGTGACTAACGGACAAGTACTATTCAATTACATCCCAAAGCAAATTCATGAAGCCAAAACCGTCTACAATTTCTGTAAGCCTCAAACAAAGTCTCATATCTATTTTGACATTTTTGGTAAAAGCTTAAGATCTTTTTTAGCCATAACCTATCACTGTACGTCATTAATTGGTAATGAAGGTGGTGCAGTAAATATGGCCAAAGCTCTTGGCATTCCTACATTTACAATATTTTCACCTTGGATTATGAAAGAAGCCTGGAATATGTTCGAAAACGGCACATCCCATGTATCAGTGCATTTAAGAGATGTTAAACCTGAGCTTTATGAACATAAATCCTTAAAGGAAATGAAGAATGATGTAGTGTCATTATACCAAGTTTTTCCACCTGAATTAATCATTCCAAAACTCACCACCTATTTAAGACAGTTTTAAGATTTTCTAACTGACAATTAGTCTACACGCTTGATGCCATGCCTTGTTTTTGTTAGTTTCTCTTTTTTCGTTGTTGCTCTAATTTTAAGATTCTTCTCAATCATTTCAGGCTTTACATAACCTCTTTCATGATCTAAATGCAAACAAATAGCACTATAGCGTAGCTGTTTCGCCTTTATTCCTGCATTAAACAAACGTTCTCCTAACTCACGATCTTCTCCACCATACTGCATGCGCTCGTCATAACCATTAGCTGCAAGAATATCACTTTTAAACCCTGAGGCATTATGACCATTCCAAGTGGCTGTGGTTGGAGTGAATTTATTCAGTAATTTTTGTTTGAAACCAGTTGCGGTAATTTTGTTATTCTTAAATGACGATTTAAGTCCGTGTGATTTCAACCACTTGATATTAAAGCATTGTTGTGTTTCAATATCCTCTTTGGAAATAAGCTGACTGATACGCATTGGGAGCTTAAAATAACCTCCAGATAAAAAATATCCCTTTTCACTATGAGTCATATGAGTGGCGATAAAATCTTGTCTCGCAATACAATCGCCATCGGTATAAATTAAATAAGGGGCTTTTGCTGCCACCGTAGCTTTGTTTAGAATTATCGTCTTTTGAAAGCCATTATCTTCATGCCATATGTGCTGAATAGGATAACTTAATTGATTCTGAAGTGTGGTTATCATTGATTTTGTGTTATCGTCAGAGCCATCGTCAGCGATGACCACCTCAAAATCCTTGAACGTCTGATACTCATAACTCCAAAGAACTTTCTCCAACCATTCTGGATGATTGTAGGTACTGATTATAACCGAAACTTTAAATGTGCTCATTGGCACAAAAATAGCTATTTTTGTCTAACCTTAACAGCGAACATGATTAAACTATCTGGTGTTATTATTACCTACAATGAAGAGCTAAATATTGAGAAATGCTTAAAGTCGCTAATCAATGTTGTTGATGAAATTGTTGTGGTAGACTCCTACTCCACAGATAACACCAAAACCATTTGTCAGAATTACAAAGTGACGTTTATCGAACAATCATTTCTTGGGTATGTAGAACAAAAAAATTTCGCTCTCACCATGGCATCCCACGATCACATCGTTTCGCTTGATGGTGACGAGGCCTTATCTGAAACCCTCCAAAAATCGATTCTTTCGCTTAAATCCGATTGGAAGCATCATGGATACACTTGCAATCGATTCAATAATTTTTGCGGACAATGGATCAAGTATTCTGATTGGTACCCTAATAAGAAACTCCGTGTCTTTGACAGACGCCAAGCTTCATGGTCTGGAATTAACCCTCATGATCACATTGTTTTGAAAGACAGGAATGACAGAGTTGGACATCTGAAAGGTGATATTTTGCATTGGACTTACCAGAGTTATTCAGAATTTAATCTTAAAACAGAGCACTTTTCAACGATTGCTGCCAAAGCCTATTTTGATTTAGGAAAAACGGCACCTCTATGGAAAATTGTGTGTAATCCCGCTTGGGCCTTTTTTAAAGCTTATCTATTGCGCTTAGGTTTTTTAGATGGTTTGAACGGTTTGGTGATTTGCGTACAAACCGCCAACATCACATTTCTGAAATATACAAAACTCAGGGAACTAATTAAGAAAACGTAATCAAGATTTCCAAAATTTCAGTTGCTTTTTCAAGCGTTTCTTTCTTCGGTATTTTTCTTGAAATTCATTCGTGAATTGCCACATCATTTTAAACACAGTATCATAATTCTCTCCCGAACATTTGGCATATTCATCACTCATGATCTCTACCATGAATTTATGGGTTGTGAGTTTGGCAAAATTTTTAACACGTGTTTCTAAGTCCATGGCCTTGAATTCCATGCGATTCAAATCCACTAAGTAAAATTCATAAGCATCATTGACTTTCTTTATCAACGTATTTCCAGGAGAATGATCTAAAAAATGTACTTGCTTCTCATGTAACCGATAGGTAAATCTCGTAAAAGCTCGTAAAATGCCTTCATGGTCTGGGTAATCAAAATTAGTTGTTAATTCCCGATAGGTTAAATCACAATCCAGCTGTTCACTAATGTAATAACTATTCTTAAACAGCAGTGCTGTTTTAAACTCATAATAGGCCACCGGCTGTGGTGTCCCAATGTCTAAGCTTTGTAACCATTTGGCATATTCAAAAGATCGTTGCGCTTTACTCTTTCGTAAAAATCGATAAGCAAATTGATTGATGATATTAGGGATTCGAAAGGACTTAACATTTAAGGTGGTATCGTCCAATTGAAATAACTTTAAAGAATTCCTATCCTGATTTCCAAAATCTTCACCCTTGGTATCAAAATGCACAATACAATCATCTAAAAAAGCTTGATGATGATAAAATTTCTCATGTATAACCTGTGATCTATTCATTTAAATACTTATCAATACCATGGTCGCACCAAACTGTTTTATTTTGAACTGCATCAACTTCCATTTGATGGTTCATTTCTAGTTTGTCTTTGGGTTTTTCATAATGGTAAATGTGATATATAATCGCGATGTTTTTGAGTCGGCGATTTCGCAATCCATAATTATGAAAACGTCTACCTAATTCAGAATCCTCTCGTCCCCAGCCTTCAAAATCTTCATTATAACCATTTACCGCAATAAAGTCATCTCTATGAAATGACATATTACACCCTCTATTTTTTAAATTAAAGCCTTCATCTTCTTTATAAAATTTACTTAAGAGTGGTAGATATAAAGCTCTACCTCTTTTTTTAAGTCCTTTTGAAAACATATGAAAGCGAAGTTTTTGCTTTTTGAATAATGTTTTTAAATACGATTCTTTTAAAGACACGCGACTGCCAGAAAGATAGACACCTTTTTTAGCATAACGCATATGATCTTTAATAAATGATGGGTGCATAATGCAATCACCATCTACTTGAATGATATAAGGTCCTTTTGCTTTGGCTACCGCCTTATTAATAATCATAGATTTACGAAAGCCTTTGTCTTCCTGCCAAACATGATGAAGTGGGATATCGAATCTTTCTCTGAAATTGTCAATCAATACTTTAGTCTCATCAGTAGAACCATCATCTGCAATGATCACTTCAGAAGGTTTCTCTTTCTGAATTAACACACTTTTCAGCACCAATTCAAGAGCTTCTTTCCAGTTGTAAGTTGAAATGACTAAAGATGCTTTCATGGATGATTTTGTTTCTCTATGGCAAAACTACAACTTTTAAAAATTTCGGTTTTAAAAGTCGGTAGTGATCTTAAATCTTTTTTTGGTTACTTTGTAAACTAATAATTATTGAAATAACATTAATGAGGTTATTACAAATCACAGCATCTCCTGTTTGGCGAGGTCATGAACAAAAAATCATATACTTATACGAGGCTTATCGCGATAATAACAATGTGGAAGACCAATGGATTGTCTGTGCTAATAACACGCCTATTTATGAAGTTGCCGTAGAAAAAGGCATGCAAGTTATTGGATTTGATTTTAAATCAGAATACGATTTTAAATTCGCCAAACGTTTAGCGACAATCGTAAAAGAAAAAAATATTGACGTTGTGTTAATGCACAACAGCACAGCTCATACACTGGCTGTTTTATCTCATAAATTCTATAAAATGTCGGCGCCTTTGGTACTTTGTAGAACCTTGATCAGACGTGTAGACACGAATGCCCTCAGAAAATGGAAATACAACTACAAAGGGATTAAAAAAATTCTATGTGTGTCACAAGCGGTTGTTGACGTCTTAAAATTTGCAGTTAAAGACCATACAAAACTGAGCATTATTGGAAGTGTTACTGATATCTCAAAATTTAAAAAGCAAGCACCAAATGGTATGCTTCATCGGGAGTTCAACATTCCTGAAGATTACAAATTGATAGGCAATATCGCGGCATTCACCGGTTTTAAAGATCATTATACTTGGGTAGATACTGTAGCTCTCCTAGTAAAAAGAGCCAGTGTCAAAGCCAAATATGTTTTAGTTGGTATTGGAGAACTCGAGGAAGAAATCAAACAATATGTTGCTGACAAAGGGCTCTCTGATCATATTATATTTGCTGGATTTCGTAAAGACATACCAGAAATTTTGCCAGAATTTAACCTCTTTATGTTTACTTCAAATAATGAACCTACAGGAGGTGTATTACTAGAATCATATGCCTGCAAAGTCCCAATTGTTGCTGCTAATGCTGGAGGAATACCTGAAGTGGTTGTTGATAACAAAACAGGACTGTTAGCCGAAGTGGGTAATCCTGTCGATTTTGCAGACAAGGTCGAATTATTGATCAACGACGAAAAACTACAAAACGAATTAGTAAAAAACGGCTATCATCATTTAAAAGATAATTTCACAAAAGATGTGATTTCCAAAAAGTTTTACGACGAATTAAAAACCATTGCAGACAACTATGAAAGGTAAAAAGGTATTATTCATCACGTTTGACCTCAGCGGTTACTACGACCATATTTCAGAAGGACTTAAGGAGCATTTTGAGGATGTCGAATACCATAATGTGGCATTTATAAAATTTAAATACAAGTCTATTGGACAACGTATCCACGCCTTTTTTTACAAACTCATCAAAAAGCAAAAGTTAAAAAATTATTACAAATTAGAACCTATAGTGAAGTCTACGGAAGGCAAAATGTATGACTATATCATTATGGTGAGACCTGATTTATTTTTTGACACTCAACTATTAACTCTGAAGTCTAGAACACGCCACTTTATTGCTTATTACCATGACTCTATCAATAATATTCAACGGAAAAAGGAAGTCATTCATTTTTTTGATAAAGTTTATGCCTATGAGAAAAAAGATGTAGAGCAACACGATTTACAATTTCTCTCGAATTTCATTTATTTAGATCAGTATACACAAAAACCTTCGGAAACTTATGATGCCTTTACCATCATGTCTAAGGATTACCGTCTAAATACTTTGGAAGCTGTAGCTAAGTTCTTCAAAAAGAATCATATTAGTTATAAGTTCTTGGTGCACTCAGATAAGCAACAACCACCTTCTGAGTATGTCGATTTTATTACCAAACGACAAAATAACCAACAAGTTCTGGAACATATTAGTGGTTGCAAAATCATCGTGGACATCCATAAATACGGGATTCAAGATGGATTGACATTCAGGGTGTTTGAAAGTCTATTTTTTCAGAAAAAATTAATCACATCCAATCAAGATATTAGAACCTACGAATTCTATAATCCTAACAATATTATGGTCATTGAACCTGACAGTGACATTGATATTCCGATGTCTTTTTTCAACACGCCTTACGAAGCATTGCCTGAAGCTATCTATCAAAAATACCACTACACGAGTTGGATTAAAACCTTATTGAGCTAAATGGTATCGCCACATGTTCATACCGAAGTTAGTAACGCCTTGAATGTTCTAAAACAAGGTGGACTCATCTTATACCCTACAGACACCGTTTGGGGCATTGGATGCGACGCCAGTAATTACGAGGCTGCTCAAAAAGTATATCAACTCAAGAAAAGAGATGATTCTAAAGCATTAATCTGTTTAGTCAACAATTATCGCATGCTCGAAAAACACGTCGATAATGTTCCTGAAATGGCCTATACCATTTTGGATGTAGCTATCAAACCAACCACCATCATTTATGATCATCCTGCGGGAATTGCGGAAAACTTAATTGCTCCAGACAACACCTTAGCCATAAGAGTTGTGAAACACCGTTTTTGTGAAGAACTAATCAAGCAACTTAAAAAGCCATTGGTTTCTACTTCCGCAAATATTAGTGGACAACCTACGCCAAAATCATTCGAAGAAATAAGTGATGATATTTTAAAAGGTGTGGACTATGTCGTAAATTTGCAAAACGAAAAAAAAGAATCACAACCATCGTCAATTATTAAATTAGGCAATGATGGTATTGTTCAGATTATACGATCATAAATAGTGACTTCAATTTACTGAAATGAATTACGAAAAAGCGCTTAAACACCCTGTTTTTAAGGTGATATCTAAATCTGCTGAAGAGCTAGAATTAGACGCTTATGTTATTGGAGGCTTTGTACGCGATTACATTTTAGAACGTGGTGAGCATAAAGATATAGACATTGTCGCTGTTGGTAGCGGTATCCAATTGGCTAAAAAAGTCGCGCGAAATTTACCCAACAACCCGAAGGTGCAAATATTCAAAACCTATGGTACCGCCATGTTGCCATTTGATGATATTGATATTGAGTTTGTCGGTGCACGCAAGGAATCTTATACTGAGAATAGCCGAAATCCAGTGGTAGAAAATGGGTCACTCGAAGATGATCAAAATCGACGTGATTTCACGATCAATGCGATGGCCTTGAGTTTGTCTCCCAAAAATTTCGGGCAGTTACTCGACCCTTTCGGCGGCATGCAAGACCTAAAGTCGAAAATTATTAGAACACCTTTAGATCCAGACATCACCTACTCCGATGATCCGTTGCGTATGATGCGTGCGATCCGAATTGCGACACAATTAGGTTTTTCAATTGAGCAAGCCTCTTTAAAAGCAATTACTAAAAATAAGCATCGGATCAAAATCATTACGAAGGAGCGTATAGTTGTAGAATTGCACAAAATTCTGGAAACCAAAAAGCCTTCCACTGGTTTCCTTCTGTTAGAACAAACTGGGTTATTAGATTATATCCTTCCAGAATTGATGGCGCTAAAAGGCATCGATGAAGTTGAAGGTCAAACGCACAAGGACAATTTTTACCACACCTTGGAAGTTGTGGATAATATTGCTAAAACCACAGATAATCTATGGTTACGCTGGGCGGCATTGCTACATGACATCGGCAAGGCACCGACCAAAAAATTTAGCAAAAAAGTGGGATGGACGTTTCATGCACACGAATTTGAAGGTGCTAAAATGGTATACCATTTGTTCAAACGCCTAAAAATGCCCTTAAATGATAAAATGAAGTTCGTTCAGAAAATGGTTTTTATGAGTTCGCGTCCCATCGTTTTGGCTCAGGATATTGTGACCGATTCAGCCGTGAGACGACTCGTATTTGATGCTGGTGATTATGTTGAAGATTTAATGACGCTTTGTGAAGCAGATATTACCACTAAAAACCCTAAGAAGTTTAATAAATATCACAATAATTTTAAGATTGTCCGACAAAAAATTGAAGAAGTAGAAGCACGGGATCATGTGCGCAACTTTCAACCACCAATTTCAGGCGAAGAGATTATGAAGACTTTTAACTTAAAACCTTCACGAGAAATTGGTAAAATAAAAGAATCAATTAAGGAAGCTATTCTAGAAGGAGATATTCCGAATGACTATGAAGCAGCCTATCAATTAATGCTGAAAGAGGGAGAAAAACTAGGCTTGAAAAAGGCTTAAACATCATGGTGAAAATCGTTAGAACGAATTTTAAAAACGAGGATTTTAAAACGTTGGTACGTCAATTAGACGCCTATTTAAAAATCACGGATGGTGATGAACATGATTTTTACAATCAGTTTAATGGTATCGAAGTTTTAGATCACGTAGTGGTGGCCTATTTAAACAATGAAGCAGTAGCTTGTGGTGCCTTTAAAAAAATTTCAGATTCGACTGTTGAAATAAAACGGATGTTCACCAAATCTGAACGCAGAGGACAGCAATTCGCTTCTAAAGTATTGAATACGCTAGAAGATTTGGCAAAGGAATTACAATTTAAATCCTGTGTTCTTGAAACTGGTATACGTCAAAAGGAAGCCGTAGCTTTCTATAAAAAAAATGGCTATCAATTAATTCCAAATTATGGGCAATATATAGGAGTTGACAATAGCTTATGCTTTGAAAAAGAAATATAAGTGTTATGAAAAAAGACAATAAAAAAGTCATTTATTGGTTGCTTACAGGTTGTGTTTTAATCTTTATCATGGTCGTCGTTGGAGGCATTACTAGGCTCACACACTCTGGCCTATCTATCTCTAATTACAAACTTATTTCTGGCACCATACCTCCTATGAACGACGTTGAATGGCAAGAAGCCTTTGACTTGTATAAGCAATATCCAGAATATCAAAAGCTCAATACACATTTTGAATTACAAGACTTTAAAGATATTTATTTTTGGGAATGGCTGCACAGAGTTATTGGTCGATTTATCGGTCTTGTTTTCATCATTCCATTTTTATACTTTTTGATAAAAGGTCAATTAACCAAACCTACCATTAAAAAAAGTATCATTCTACTTTTCCTCGGAGGCTTTCAAGGATTTTTAGGTTGGTACATGGTAAAAAGTGGTTTGATAGATAATCCAGATGTGAGTCACTACCGATTGGCAGCGCATCTCACTACGGCCTTTCTGACCTTTGCATACACCTTATGGGTGGCTTTAGATTTGATATTTCCGAACAAAAAAGATATTGAAAAAGGGGTTCGGAACTTTATAAGAATCGGACTGGTGGTATTGATTTTTCAAATCATCTATGGTGCTTTTGTAGCTGGCTTAGATGCTGGTTTTATTCATAATCACTGGCCTCTAATGAACGAAGGCAAAATCATGCACGAAACGGTTTATATTGAGCAACAACCGCTTATCCGAAATTTTGTTGAAGGTAAAAGTGGCGTTCAATTTGTTCATAGAGTTTTTGCGTTTGTCGTGGTATTTTTTATTATCGCAATTTGGCTAAAAGCACGTCAACTTATTCTCACCAAAAACCAAGTTATCGGATTAAATCTTTTGCTTTTAGGCGTGACAATTCAATTTTTATTAGGAGTCCTAACCATTATTTATGCTGTACCTGTTTGGCTAGGCGTAGCGCATCAAAGTGGCGCATTTTTATTACTCTCAGCCATGGTTTTTACCCTCCATCGCTTTAGCAAATAACTTAAAAAGATTATTTTTGCACTATGATTTACAGATTCAGAGTCATCTTAGATAACGATACAGAAGACGATATATTTAGGGATATTGAAATTAGAGAAACCGATTCTCTTGAAGATTTACACAATGCCATCACACAATCCTTTGGTTTTGATGGTCTTGAAATGGCCTCTTTTTATCTCAGTAATGATGATTGGGAACAAGGCGAGGAAATTTCCATGTTTGATGTAAGTGAAGGTGCCAATGCAGTGCGTCTCATGAACGAAACTATTCTAAATGAAGTGACCCACGAAGCACAAACCAAACTCATTTATATCTATGATTTTTTGAGCATGTGGACATTCTTCGTTGAACTAGCTGAAATTGTTGATGAAGCTGAAGGGACCGATTACCCCAACTTAATGTTTGTTCACGGTCAAATTCCAGATGCCGCTCCTGAAAAAGCCTTTGAAGCCGAGAATTTCGATGACGGATTTGATGAGTTTGATGACGACATTGATGTGGATGATTATGATAGTCTTGACTTCGATGAAAACTGGAACTAATCACCTCTCAAAATGAAGGATGTCTCATTTTACCTTGAAGAGGGTGTTCATCATATTCTCGATCTGAATGGCTTAGATCATTTTTTCTTTATTTTATCCTTTTGCCTATTAAACACGTTTAAGGATTGGAAAAAAATTCTTGGTTTAGTAACCGCTTTTACACTAGGGCATTGCCTGACGCTTTTTCTGTCAGGTATGGACATACTTACGATTGACAAAGGTACCGTCGAAATGCTTATTCCAATAACCATACTATTAAGCTGTATCAATAACTTTTGGTATTTATTAACCGAAAAATCAAGGAAACAACAAATCAGCATAACCTATATTATCCTATTAGTATTTGGACTTATTCACGGTCTAGGATTCTCTAATTATATTAAAATGATGCTTTTTGATGACGAATCATTGGTCTTGCCATTACTCGGATTTAATATAGGGATTGAGGTTGCCCAGTTGCTCATAGTTATTGGGTTTTTGGCCATAATCTCTTTGTTCGAGCTCCTATGGAAATCCCAAATTAAATGGGTGCGATTCGCCGTGAATCTTATCATTTTCATTCTGGTATTACTAATGCTATTTACGTAAATTTTGCTTTCTAAAAGAAATTCTTCATGTTGATGCCTTGATAATTTCGTTTTACAAAATCTAAAGCATGGTGTAAGATCTCTCCCATAGATTGACTTTTTCTGAAAGCCATATCATGAGTGTATGCATAAATTTCCTCTTTCAGCATATCAATATGTTTCGGAATCGATATCGTATCGCTCTTCATACAATCCAATAGCTCTCCTATTCTATCTTGATAACTTATCATCCGTCGTGCGACAATAGAACGCTCCTCAATTTTATATTGATCAATAGATTCTTTTTGTATGCGCTCACGCACCAACGCTACCATTTTAAAATTCTCTTTAAAAAACTGTGGACGGTAAATTTTTAATTTGCCCTCATAACACTGCTGATCAAAATCAATAGCACGAATTTTAAAGACCACATGATCAAAATCATGTGTAGGAACGATGACATAATTGTAAGATCGCATATCGCCCAATAAACGAATCATACATCGTTCATTAAATTTCACAAACTCCTTAGCGATTTGAGATTTCTCGGAGGAGTTACATTCTGGAAGTTGATGCTTTATAAATTCATCACCAGGAATACCAGCGATGTGCTCTTCAATTAAGGTATCCTTATACACCAAAAAATTCAAGTTATAAGGTGACAACATATGCTCAAGTTCTAATCCGTAAATTCTTGAAGCATCGGCTTTTTTCACATAGAAATAGGTGTAATTATCATTTAACACATTACGAACTTTCACTCGAAAAGGCTTCGAATTTCCAAACGTGCAATAATCGATGGCATCAATACTTAAGTATTTGAAAATAGTTTCGTTACCATCTGAAATAAGATTGGAATAGACACGTTTCAGACTTAAATCAATTTCGACACGTTCAAATTCATTATAATAAACTCGTATCCATAAGGTATCCTCATCATTTTTATCATAAACCACCACAGACCCTTGAAATCGCAATAAGTCATCATAAAAAATGGGCAATCGGATATTCCTATTGTACTCCTGTAAATAATCGTGTAGTTTTTTATTTACCGGATACGAAGGCTTCTTTTTTGAGATTTTTAAATCTTCCATAGCATTAAAATTGTTCTAATTTAAGGTTTTCTTCCATACTTTGTAACAATAATTGTTTTAGTTCGTCGTATTAGTAATCAACCACTGCTGAAGCTTTTCAGTAGAAAAAATCAATCAAATTTTGGATGCAATTTTAACCATTAATAATCTCACCAAAAAATTTGGCAGGCTTACGGCTGTCAAAGATTTATCGTTCACCATCAACAAAGGCAATGTCTACGGTATTTTAGGACCCAATGGAAGTGGTAAATCTACAACCCTCGGAATCGTCCTAAATGTTGTGAATAAAACGGAAGGAGATTTTCATTGGTTTGACGGAAACACCACAACTCACGATGCCCTGAAAAAAGTTGGAGCTATTATAGAACGTCCTAATTTTTATCCGTATATGACGGCTTATGAGAACCTAAAATTGGTATGTCGTATAAAAGGCGTCTCAGAGTCAAAAATAAATGAGAAGTTAGAGATTGTAGGACTTCTAGATCGAAAAGGTCACAAGTTTAAAACCTATTCTTTAGGGATGAAACAACGTTTGGCAATTGCTTCCGCCCTTTTAAATGATCCTGAAATCTTAATATTAGATGAACCAACCAATGGTTTGGACCCTCAAGGAATTCATCAAATTCGACAAATCATTAAGGATATCGCTGCCACTGGAACAACCATCCTGTTGGCATCACACCTTTTGGATGAAGTGGAAAAAGTTTGCTCTCATGTTGTGGTCCTTCGGAAAGGTGAGAAATTGTATTCAGGACGTGTAGATGAAATGATATCTAGTCATGGTTTCTTTGAATTAAAATCTGAAAACCATGATGCACTCATTAAAGTACTTGAGTCTGATGATGCCTTCGGAACGGTTAAAGTTGAGGCAGGATTAATCACCGCTTTTTTAAATGAGCCAATGGAAGCTCAAACCTTCAATAAACTCATGTTCGAAAACGGCATCATTCTATCGCATTTGGTGAAACGTAAGGAGAGTTTGGAACAACAATTTTTACAACTTACCGACAACAATTAATCATCAATCTAAAGACTTCTGAAATAACATTCAGAAATAAAATCAACCACCATGCTTCGATTATTACAACTAGAACTTCAAAAATTATTGCTCAATAAAGCGAGTAAGGTTCTTATATTTATATCCTTTATTTTACCATTTTTTGTGATTGTCCTTTCGTCATTACGTATTGACTTTTTCGGATATTTCACACTAGAACTGGGACATTACGGTCTATTTAATTTTCCAATTGTTTGGCACATCACCACATTCTTTGCAGCTCAATTTAAGCTCTTCTTTGCTATTGTTGTTGTAAGTATGATTGGAAATGAATACAGCAATAAAACCATCAAGCAGAACCTTATTGACGGACTAAGCAAAAAAGAATTTGTCTTATCAAAATTCTATACAATCGTATTCTTTTCGGCGGTTGCCACTATCCTAATATTTCTTATTTGCTTGTTCATCGGATTATATTACTCGAGTATTGACGAATTTAATTTGATCTTTAGAGGCACCGAGTTCCTACTCGCCTACTTTGTAAAATTGGTTGGTTTTTTCAGTCTATGTTTGTTTTTAGGTATGCTATTAAAACGATCGGCTTTTGCCTTAGGCTTTTTATTCATCCTATTTATGTTGGAATGGATCATTTTCTGGATTGTATCGTGGCAAATCAATAGCGACGTTGCTTGGTCTATTCACAATTTCATGCCTTTACAATCTATGTGGAACTTGATAGACCAACCTTTCCAGCGTATTGCCATTTCTAAAGTCCCTAGTGGTGAGGTGGCGATGTATGATTTTGCTGTGCATTGGTACGAAATCGCTATTGTCTTGGGTTGGACTGCCATATTCACCTTTTTATCGTACAGATTGTTAAAAAAGCGAGATTTATAATATCTTTAGTGACGAAGTAGTAGTTTTATAACTGCAAACAGACAATGATCAAAATTTCCTGCTCATTTTTTGAGGAATTTTAGCATTGAATCTGTTGTATACACAGAGCTACGAATTAATTGCTAAAGATTACATGAAAAAGAATACCGTTTTATTAATTATGACGCTGTTTTGTGTTGCCCACACATTTAGTCAGCAAGAAGCTTCTAATTGGTATTTTGGGCAAAATGCAGGACTAAGATTTAATGCAGGTAATGGCACCGTTACTGCGATAACAGACGGACAACTTAACACTTTGGAAGGTTGCACATCTATATCAGACACCAACGGAAACCTACTATTTTATTCAGATGGAAGAACCATCTGGAACGCGATTCACCAGCCAATGGCAAATGCCAACGAAGGTTTAGGAACAGGTCTTAAAGGCGATGATTCTAGTACATCTTCTGGATTGATTGTTCCCAAACCACAAGACCCTAATTTATATTATATTTTTACGGTAGATGAGCCTCATCACTTTAATTCGTCAAGCTTTCCTAATGACGTAGATGGTGATGGCGTAAACGACGGACTTACCTATTCACTGGTCGATATGACGTTAGCTGGCGGATTTGGTGATGTCGTGGATACAGAGAAAAATATTCCACTGATTACATACGACACAACAAATCCAGATGAAGTAGATTACAAATGTTCTGAAAAAATTACAGCCGTAAAAGCAGATGATTGTTCGTCTTTCTGGGTCATCACCCACTTTGTAGATAAATTTTATGCCTTTAAAGTAGATATAAATGGCGTAGATCCCAATCCGGTTATTTCAACCGTTGGGCAAACCGTACCTGTCTCAGGCTATCGCAGAAATGCTTTGGGCTATATCAAAGCATCTCCAGATGGGTCTAAGCTTGCGGTTGCACATTTTGGATTTGCTACAGTCACTGCAGGCGATGCTAGTGGTGGTGTCTACCTCTATGATTTTGATAATGATACGGGAGTAGTATCTAACGAACTAGAGCTCTATGGGCCAGAAAATGGTGATAGTCCCTATGGTGTTGAATTTTCTGCAGAAAACAGAAAAATCTATGCCTCGGTTGGAGAAGGCATCCAAGGAAATGGTGCAAGTAGTATTTTTCAATGGGATTTAGAAAGTACAGATATTCCCAATTCGATTGAGTTAATTCATTTTTCAAATTCCTTGAGTGCAGGAGCCTTGCAACTAGGAATTGACAAACGAATTTATAGGGCTCAAGTCAATTTTGCTAATTTTAATACATCAGGAAATTTTATTGGTGTCATTAATAATCCAGAGGCGAATGGTTTAGCTTCCAATTATGACGAGAACGGTGTGTTACTCGATATCAATGGTGGTTTTCAAAACTTAAGTAGAATTGGGCTACCGCCTTTTATCCAATCGTTATTCAACTCACAAATAGATATTATCCAAAATGGTATTAGTACCACTGAGCTAAAATTATGTGTTGGTGAAAGCTATACGTTAATGGCTGAAGACGTTCCAGGTGGCACCTACACTTGGTCTAAAGATGGTATAGTACTTTCTGAAACTACGTATGAATTATTTGTGGATGAGCCTGGATTTTATCAAGTCTTTATTGAACCCAACAATGGTGAGTGCCCTATCGAAGGTGAAGCTGTCGTTGGAATTTTTGACATCCCTACAGCAACGCAGCCTCAAGATATCATTGCTTGTGACAGCACAACAGTTTCTATATTTGACCTTACGAGTCAAGACTCAGACGTCCTTGACACACAAGATCCCTTAGATTATACAGTGCGTTATTTTAGATCACAAGAAGATGCTGATAATAACGTTGATGAAATTATTGGTGATTTCTCAAATACTGAAAACCCACAAACCATTATTGCTCGTGTTGAAAACAATAACAATCCAAATTGCTACGCAACAACATCATTCAACGTGCAGGTGTTTGTCAATCCCGTTATTAATACCTTAGATGATATTGTCGTTTGTGACACCGATTTCAACGGTGATAGTATGGATGGTATCACTACCTTAGATTTGGTGTCTTTAAACGATGGCATTCTAGGAAATCAAGATGACACCCTGTTTACTGTAACCTATCATCCAACTCAGCAAGATGCCGATGATAATACGGCAGCATTTTCATCGCCATATACAAATACATCTCCAAATACGGAGACCATTTTTGTAAGAGTGGAAAACAACCTAAATACGGATTGTTACACAACTGACTCCTTTCTATTAACCGTGAATGATGCTCCAGAAGCTATCGATGCCACCATCATTCAATGTGACGAAGACGGGATCCCAGAAGGTTTTACCCTTTTTGATCTAAATCAGGTATTTGATGATATTACAGGTGGTGCTCCCAATAGATCGATCGCTTTTTATGTGTCGCTCAACGATCTAGAAAATGATGAAGATGAAATCGATGCGAATGCTTTTGAAAATTATTTCAATCCACAAATTTTGTATGCCTTAGTAACCAATACGGTGACCGGTTGTACAAATATCGCCGAAGTAACGCTAGAGGCTGCCTCTACAGCTTCAAATGATACCGCTTTAGAAGCATGTGACGACGACGGAACCGAAGATGGTTTATACAATTTTAATTTAAATGATACGCTAGACAGTATTCTATTTGGATTACCTAACGATTTAGAGGTGTCCTTTTATGAAACTTATAATGAGGCTTTAATAGAAGATAATCCGCTAGGCACTAATTTTACGAATACCACACCGTATAACCAGACCATTTATGCGCGTGTTGAAAATATGAATGCCTGCTTCGGAATTAGCGAAATAGAACTAACTGTTTTTGAATTGCCCAACATTATTACGGAAGAAACCCTATTTTATTGCTTAAATGATTTTCCGCAAACCATCACACTCACTAGTGGCCTAATAGACGATATCCCAAACAATTATTATTACGATTGGTCTACAGGAGACGATGAATATGAAATTGAAGTAAATGAACCCGGAACATATACTGTGAGAGTCACATCAACTGATGGCTGTTTTAAGGACAGAACCATCAACGTTTTGCCTTCTGATATCGCCACGTTCACCGACATTGAGGTAACAGATGCCTCGTCTAATAATACGATTACCGTTTTTGTATCCGGTGAAGGTGTATATGAATATGCGCTCGATGATCCAAGTGGGCCTTATCAGGAAAGCAATATTTTTGAAAATGTGAGTTTTGGTTTTCATACCGTTTATGTGAAAGATATTGAAAACAATTGTGGCATTGTTGAAGACATTGTTTCGGTCATTGGCTTTCCGAAGTTTTTTACACCTAATGGCGACACCTACAATCCTTATTGGCAGGTTAAAGGCATTTCTAGAGATTTTCAAGCGAATTCTCAAATTCTCATTTTTGATCGTTATGGAAAATTACTCAAAGAATTGGATCCTTTAGGTCCAGGTTGGGACGGAACAGTCAACGGCTTTAATATGCCGGCAAGTGATTATTGGTTTGTGGTCACACTTGAAGATGGTAGAACTTTTAAAAGCCATTTTGCTCTAAAACGTTAATCAATAAATAACAATAGTTAAAGTGTAAAATGAGGTATTTGAAATTTATCGTAATTGTTGCCAGCTTGGTCACAACATGGTATACTTCTGCCCAAGACATTTCGTTGTTCCAACAGTTTAATGGTCGCTACGACTATACGGCCATCGGAAATACCTTAAATCCGTTTGAAAATAATTTAGTTGACAGTTTTTGCTTACCACTTGATGCTTCTAGTGCAACACTGAATCTTGCACCAAACACCAACATTGTGGCTGCATACTTATATTGGGCTGGTTCGGGAACTGGAGACACGAATGTGGATCTCAATGGCATCCCTTTTGAAGCCATCGAAACTTATACCGTTGATTATATAGAACCTGTGACAGGTGCTCTCACCTATTTTTCTTGTTATGCAGAGATTACTGACTTTATCATCTCTGAAGGTAACACGACCTATACCTTATCTAATTTAGACATCTCAGAAGCCTTAAATGGCAATCCCAGATACTGCACGAATCGAACTAATTTTGCAGGTTGGAGTATCTACATCATATACGAGGATGATACGCTGCCTTTAAATCAAATCAATCTTTATCAAGGCCTTGAAATTATAGATCGCAATACGCAATCTAAGACCATTCTGATAGACAACTTAAATGTGATTGACAATGATGGTGCCAAGATTGGTTTTCTAGCCTGGGAAGGAGATAACGCTCTTAATTATGGTGAAAGCCTTTCTATAAATGATAATTTGCTAGCCAATCCTCCATTGAATTTCAGTGACAATGCCTTTAACGGCACAAATAGTTTTACTAATTCCAATACATTTTATAACGCCGATTTGGACGTCTACAATATTCAAGATAATATCAGTATTGGTGACACCAATGCAGTCGTCAAAATGACGACGGGCGGATTTGATAGTTTTGGGAATTTTCAAGCAGATTTGATTATCATTAACAATATCATTACCGTATTAAATAGTCAGTTACCCGATGCCACGATTACATTAGATGCATATGTGTTGAATTGTGGTGATCGCACGCTTGAAATCGATTATACCGTATTCAACACTAATAGTACGGACGTCTTACCCGCGAATACTCCCATAGCTTTTTATGCCGAGGGGCAACTTATCGGACAAAGTGTTACTCAAAATGACATTCCCATTGATAATTCCGAATCCGGAACGATTTTATTGACCATCCCAGAGACGCTTGGAGATACCTTTTTATTAGAACTTCGAGTAGATGACGATGGATCTGGAAATGGAACCGTTAATGAAATTATAGAAATTAATAATCTTGATTCTGAGCTTATAGAGTTACTCGTGCTTCCAGAAATTCAAATTCTGGATAATATAAACAGTTGCAACGAAGGGTTTAATTCCGCGACATTTAATTTAGTTGCCTATTTTCAAGAGGAAGTAGCTGACAGTTCTGACCTTCAGTTTTATGAAAATTTGGAAGATCTCGAATCTGACCAAAATAGTATTCCGAATCCAGAATCCTATGCCAGTATTAGCAATCCTCAAACGGTGTTTGCTAAAGTGGAAAACCAACCTTGCTATGATATTTACCAGTTTGAATTATCTGTAGAAAACTGTCCGCCTTTTGTTCCTGAAGGGTTTTCTCCTAACAATGATGGCGTTAATGATTGGTTCAATATACAGGGCCTTTACGATATTTTTGAATCGCATGAACTGAAGATTTTTAATCGTTACGGCACCCTCATTTTTGAAGGTGATAACGATCTTAAATGGGAAGGCCAGATTAATAGAGGCCTTAACAATCATGGTAAACTCGTGCCTGTAGGTACCTATTTCTATGTATTGTCTCCAAATGATTCCGACTACCCTCCTTCTGTTGGATGGGTTTATGTGAATTACTAATACAACTTACATTTACCGAAATGTTAAAATTTAATGCATTTCATCGTATATTTTTGTATTTAGTCTATTTTAGACCTACTTTCGACCTCAATGTAGATATCAATATATAATAAGCCCCAAAACTGTTGTTATTGATACCCTAAACTTAACCGCTTACAAATGACATATTTACAAAAATCCCTCAACATCTTCGCATGTCTTTTGTGCTGTATTGGTAGTGCACAACAAATTAGTATCAACGATTCATTTTCCGAACAAGAATTAGTAACTAACAACCTTATTCAAGGCTGTGTGGAAATATCCAATATTGAATCTGTCGTTAACGGACAAATTAACGGCTTTAATAGTTTTGCCTATTTTGAACAAGCTGGTTCCGATTTTCCTTTTGAAAATGGTATTATGCTAGCAACAGGTAATGCAGTTTCAGGTGGTAACGTTGAGAATACAGCCGTCTTAAATGAAGGCCAGACCAACTGGACGACCGATGCCGATTTAGAGGCGGCACTTGGAATTTCTGGGACCCTAAATGCCACATCTATTGAGTTCAATTTCATCTCAGTTGCCAATCAAATACAATTCAATTACATCTTAGCTTCCGAGGAATACTTTGGTAATTTCCCGTGTGAATACTCCGATGGTTTTGCTTTTTTGATCAAAGAGGCTGGCACATCGGATCCTTATACCAATATTGCTGTGATTCCAGGCACCACAACACCTGTCAACACCAATACAATTCATGATGCTATTGTAGGATTTTGTGATGCTTCCAACGAACAATTTTTTGAAGGGTACAATTTAGGAGATACAAATTATAATGGTAGAACCACCGTCATGACCGCTAGTGCTTCTATTGTACCTAATGTGGAATATCATATCAAATTAGTCATAGCCGATCAAACAGACAGAAATTACGATTCTGCCGTTTTTATTGAAGGAAATAGCTTTAATGCCACGGTGGACCTTGGTGAAGATATTCAAACCTGTGCTGATACTGTCACACTAAATGGTAATATTGAAAATCCGCTAGCCACCTATTCTTGGTATTTAAATAATAACCTGATTACTGGTGCAACCCAGCCAACATTGGATGTGACACAAACAGGAACTTACCAAGTGGTGATTGAAATTCCTTTATCTGGATCTAATTGTACTATTGAAGACAACGTTTCGGTGACCCTAAGTTCCACCCAATCGGCAGCAGCTATATCAGATTATGCCATCTGTGATGATATCAGTGCTGATGGTATTGAAACCTTTGATTTATCCACGAAAGACTCGGAGGTGCTAGCTTCTGTTCCCGCTTCCACATATAGCATTAGCTACTATTTGTCTGCGACAGATGCAGAAAATGATACAAATCCGATAGCAGGAACCATTCAAAATACGTCTAATCCACAAACGATTTTTATCCGAATTGAAGACATTACCAACGGTTGCTTAGCTTTTCAAAATTTTAATTTAGTTGTAAATCCTTTGCCAGAATTTACACAACCCACGCTTTTGAGCGTATGTGACGATGCTATTTCTGATGGATTTACAACAATCGATCTTTCTCAGTTGGATAATGACATTACCAATAACAATCCTGACTTGGTGGTGACTTACCATCATACGCTTGCCGATGCTAGTAGTGCTAACAATGCGATTCCAATGCCGTATGTGAACACCAACCCTAATGAATCACTCTTCGTTGGAATTACCAATACGCTCACAGGATGTACGTCAACGACATCCTTAGATATCGAAGTACTGAATAACCCAGAAATCAATACGGACGAACATTATTTGGATGCTTGCGATAGCGATCATGACGGATTTGCAAACTTCGATCTTACATCGGTTATTGACGATGTTCTAGAAGGTCTTACAGGTGTGAATGTCTCATTCCACCTTACACAGGAAGATGCTAGTACAGGAAGTAATCCTATCGCGAATGATAACAATTATGCCAATATCGAAGAATCTGTACAAATCGTATTTATTAGAGTTGAAGATCAAGTGACAGGTTGTGCAAGTACCACGCCAATAGAGTTACACACTAATTTATTGTTATCAGCAACAAATATTAGAAACTATAGTTTATGTGATGAATTTAACGACGGTATTGAACAATTCAGTCTTTCAAATATCACGCTGAATATTATTGGTGATCTTGAAACAATCATGGGCTATGACATTGATATTGCTTTTTATTTAACAGAAGAAGACAGAGATAATGAGGTGAATGCTATAGATCCCAATGCACCTTTTGAACCAACGTCAACACCACAAACATTATATATTACCATCACAAGTCCAACCTGTCAAGAAGTCGAAGACATTGAGCTGCACTTATTCCCTATCGTTGAATTTGAGCCTATAGATAGCCAAACTGTTTGTGACACGGATCAAGATGGATTGACACTGATTGACCTAACGCAATACGATATCTTAGCGACTAATGGTCAACCAGATTTCACAGTAACGTATTTTGCCTCGGAAATCGATGCCAATGAGAACACTAATGCGTTGCCAGCCTTATATACCAACATACAAAACCCGCAACAATTTTATACAAGAATCACGTTTGGTCAAACAGGATGCTCAGACATCAATTCGTTTGAAATTGAAGTTTTACCGGCTCCTTCAACCAATCAAGCATCAGATATTATCATTTGTGATGATGATATGGACGGTCTATTCATCGTGAATTTAGATACTAAAATTGATGAACTGGTTAACGACACAACCGATAGAGTCATTACGTTCCATAATACGTTGAATGACGCAGACAATGCTTCAAACACCATTAGTAATACCACGAACTATGCGGCAAATACCCAAACGATTTTTGCTAGAATTGAGAATACTAATACCAGCTGTCACACGGTTGAAAGCTTTGAAATCATTGTAAATACACTTCCAGAGTTTAGCGCTATTTCCAACTATAAGATATGTGAAAACAAGAGTGACGGGATTGGTGATTTTATATTTCAAACCAAGGATACAGAAATTTTAAACGGCCAAACTGGAAAGGAAGTGCTTTACTTCAGAAATCAGAATGATGCCGACAACAATGCTAATGTCATTGATAAAACGGTTGCTTTTCAAAACACCACAAATCCGCAAACAATCATCGCAAGAGTTCAGAATATTACAGATAGCGATTGTTACGATACAACATCGTTCATCATTGAAGTAGGTACAAATCCTGTATTTAATGCACCTACCGATTGGTTTGTATGTGACGATATTGCCAATGACGGCAGTGAGACGTTCGATTTGAGTCTGAAAGCGAATGAAATAGCAGAAGGAATAACTGAGACACTAGATATTTCCTTTTATACCAGTCTGGCTGATGCAGAAAATTTAAGTAATCCCTTACCTACTATTTATACCAATGTAACAAACCCACAGCAACTATTTGCTGTAATCGATAATGGCACCATTTGTAATTCTATTACCAGTTTTGAGTTGAATGTTATTCAAGTACCTGAAGTGAACTTAGCACAACCAATTGTGATGTGTGATGATAATTATGACGGCATCGTTGAATTCGACCTCACACAATCTGAATTCGAAATTCTAGACGTGAGACAAGATGATATTACGGTGACCTATTTTGAATCCGTGGCAGACCTTGAAACTGACAACAATCTCATAGCAGATCCTGCACACTATACCAACACAAGTAATCCGCAAACTGTTTATGTCAAAGTAACGAACACTATTTCGAATTGCTATGCGGTCATACCTGTCGATCTTATTGTGAATCTTCCTCCTGTTATCAATGATTTTATAAGCTATGACATTTGTGATAATGCCGACAGTAGTTTTGACTTGAGCATTATTGAATCCATTGCCGTGGACGATACTTCGGATAAAGCCTTTAGTTTTTACAGTTCTTTGGCCGATGCTGAAACCCTATCAAATGCTTTAGACCCTAATTATACCTACAGCACTTTTAATGACACCATTTTTATTAGAGTGACACATACGATTACCGATTGTTCTGCCATTTACAGTTTCAACTTAATGGTAAACCCATTACCCATCACCAATCAACCTGATGATTTACAAGCATGTGACGATAGCGCTAATGACGCTGTTGAAAGTTTTAATTTATCAAATCAAGCGCCTCAAATATTAGGAAATCAATCAAGTACAAACTTTACTGTAAGCTTTCATTTAAACGCATTAGATGCTCAAAATGCTTCCAATCCGTTACCTGATAATTATACAGGTAATCACGAGCAAACCATATTTGTTCGCGTCGAAAACAACGCGACAGGTTGCTTTAACACCACGCAATTTGATTTAATTATAAATGCACACCCTAACAGCCCTAACCCATTGTTGATCTGCGATGACAATCCAGATGGTCTCACTACTTTCGATTTAACACAATCTGAAATTGACTTGTTCAGCGGTAACAACCCAGATAATGTAATTAGCTATTTTGAATCCTTAGACGATTTACACAACGACCAAAATGTTATTTTAGATCCAACATCTTATGAAAACACATCGAATCCGCAAACCGTCTTTGTGAAGGTCTACAACACAATGGCTAATTGCTATGCTTTTGTAAACTTAGATTTAGAAGTAAATTTACCGCCTGCTATCAACGCCTTCAGTAGTTATCAAGCTTGCGAAACGGTGGATGATACCATCGATCTAGGAAACATCAATTCTGACTTGTTAGAGCAAACAGCTAATGTGCTAGTGAGCTATTATGCTTCGGAAGCTGATGCTCTCAACCAAATGAATGCTTTGGATAGCAGCTACAGTTATCAAAGTCATAACGACGTCTTGTACGCAAGAGTGGAATTTTCAACAACACATTGTTATACCATTCATGAATTCACCTTAGAGATCAACCCATTACCTATCGCTAATCCACCTTCAGATTTGGAAGCTTGTGACGATGATTATGATGGAATTTTCAGTTTCGACTTAACACAGCAAAATGCTGAAATTCTCGGGTCTCAAAATCCCAATAATTATACAATTACCTATTATTTAGACCTTTTATTGGCGGAAGAAGGCGACTTAAGTATTGGTGATCAATATGAGGCAATGCATAACGACATTATATATGCACGTATTGAAAATAATAACACAGGTTGTTATGATATCACCCAATTTTCAACAATTATTTATGAAAAGCCTTTATTAGATATTGGTGACCAGGTCATTTGTTTAGATAACTTGCCTTTATTAGTAAGTGCTAACACCAATCAATTAGGCGACAGCTACACGTGGTCAACAAATGAGACAACTCCTGAAATTGAAATCACTGAAACAGGAGTCTATTCAGTAACCGTCACCTCTGCCAACGGATGTGAGACAACTGAAGTTTTTACCGTATCGGAGTCTGAATCTGCTAACATAGAAATCACTGAAACCGTTGACTTTTCAGATCCTAATAATATCACTGTAACCGTGAGTGGTATTGGAAATTACCTCTATCAATTAGACAATAATGCACCACAGGAGTCGAGCACTTTCGAAAACGTAAGTCTCGGTTATCACACCATCACTATTATTGATTTAAATGGTTGCAACGAAGTATCTAAAGAAATCGTCGTGATTGATGCGCCAAAATTTTTCACACCGAATAACGATTCATACTTTGATACTTGGCACATCACAGGTGTAGAAACCTTAACAGGTACCATGGTTTATATTTATGATCGCTATGGTAAACTATTAAAAACACTAGATTCTAACGATAAAGGTTGGGATGGATTTTACAACGGTCATTTAATGCCTGCCAATGATTACTGGTTCGTTGCAGATGTTAAAAAAGGTGCTATTCAGTTTCAAGTAAAAGGTCATTTTTCTTTACGCCTCTAAGGACAATCTTAACACTTTTTTAGAAACACCCAGGTTATCTATATGTATCTTTGCAATCGGAAAAATTGCAAATGAAAATAATTATTAAAATTATATGCCTTCTATTTACTTTGAGCCTTTCAAGTCAAAGTATCACCGTAGATTCCCAAACTTATAGTGCTCAGGAATTGATTGAAGACATCTTAATTGATAGTGATTGTATTGACAATATTACAGTCACAAATGTGGTTGGTGGTGATTTTAATGGCTCCGATCAAAGCTTCGGTTATTTTGATGGCACTGGGACAAGCTTTCCTTTTAGCTCCGGAATTGTAATGAGTACAGGTCGATTATCAAATGTGCCTGGTCCTAATAATTCTTTAAGTGACGATAATGCGCCAAATTGGGGAGGCGATAATGATCTTGAAAATGCCTTGAATGAATCGAATACTACCAATGCTACCATTCTAGAATTCGATTTCACTTCCGTTGCTACGGAAATTAGCTTTCGATATATTTTTGCTTCAGAAGAATACCAAGAAGGCAACCCAAATACTTGTCAGTATTCGGACTTATTTGGCTTTTTAATTCGACCAATTGATAATCAGCAGTATACTAATATTGCGCTAGTTCCAGATACGCAAACGCCAGTAAAGGTCACTACGGTACATCCTGAAATCCCAGGTGGCTGCGAAGCTCAAAACGAAGCCTATTTTGAAAGCTTTAATGGTGTAGATTCTCCCACCAATTTTAGTGGTCAAACCAAAGTATTAATCGCTACAGCGCAGGTTGTCCCTAACCAAACTTATCATGTAAAACTAGTCATTGCCGATGAGCAAAATTACAGATTTGATTCGGCCGTGTTTTTAGAAGCAGGAAGTTTTAGGTTATCTACAGATTTAGGTCCTGATCGACTTATTGCGAATGGTACCGCCTTATGCGGAGACGAAACCTTCAACATCCAAACCAATGATCCTGGAGCGAATAACACCTATAAATGGTTTAAAGATGGTGTTGAAATTACTGGAGAAACTAGTCCGAATTTAGAGGTAAACGCTGCTGGTGTTTATAATGTTGAAATTACGAAAAATGCCTGCGTGCTTTATGGTGAAATCACCATAGAATACGCACAGCTACCTGAATTATCTGATGCCATACTCATCGCCTGCGATCAAAACCAGGATGGCCTGACAACCTATAATTTGTATGATGCTGCCAATGACATCACCGGAGGAAATGCGTCAATCACAGGATTTTATACAACACTTACTGATGCTGAAGAAGAAAATAGTCCTATTCAAAACCCTAATAGTTTTAATAACAGTAGTCCTTTTCAAACTATTTATGTTCGTGCCGTCAATCAAGCGAATTGTGCTAGTACTGCCGAATTAGAATTACAAATTTCGAATAATACCATTACTGTACCTGATTTTGAAGTGTGTGACGATGATCAAGTTGATGGTATTTCAATCTTTAATCTCAACGACATTACGACATCCATAAACAATCAAATTCCAGCAGATGCAAGCGTGACATTTTACGCATCTGAAACCGATGCGTTTTCTGAGAATAATGGGTTGAGCGGTTCCTTTGAGAATACCATACCGTTCTCACAAACCCTTTTCGTAAAGGTTGAAAGCAATCAACAGTGTTACGCCATTTCAACTGTGAATTTAAAGGTCTTGTATACGCCACAACTAATGGAAGATGAAACGCTTATTTATTGCTTAAACAGTTTCCCAGACACCCTACAATTACAAGGAGGCGTCCTGAATGATGCGCCTAACAACTATTATTATGAATGGTTGTTCAATGGTAATACAACACCTGTCAATACCACATTTAATAACATTAATGAACCTGGCGTTTATACTGTTATTGTCACCGATCCGAACGGCTGTTCTTCAAGTCGGAATATAACCGTATTGGCTTCCAATGAAGCCACGATTGAGACTGTAGATATTACCATAGGACAAAACAACAATACGGTCAGTATTTCAGTAAATGGTGAAGGCGATTACGAATACGCCTTAGACGATTCCGAATTTCAGAATGCATCCGTTTTCACGGATGTCTCACCTGGTTTTCATACGGTGTTTGTTAATGATATTAATGGCTGTGGATTGATTGAGAAAACCATATCGGTTTTCGGTTTCCCAAAATTCTTTACACCCAACGGTGATCCTTTTCATGAGCGTTGGCAAGTTTACGGTGTCAATTCAGAATTCAATGTCGGCACCGATATTAAGATTTTTAATCGCTACGGAAAATTATTGGCGCAATTCGATAATGAAAGTCCGGGTTGGGACGGGACTTTCAAAGGCCGTCCTTTACCCAGTGATGATTACTGGTTTGTTGTCACATTACCTAACGGCAGAACATTTACAGGCCACTTTGCGTTGAAACGTTAATTGATTAACTTTACCAATCGACCGATGAAACGGTCCCTCATGAATTAGATAATCACTATAAGGGCAAATACTGAATAATTATTCAGGTGATAACATATGAAATTCAAAGTCAAATCAGATTTTAAACCCACTGGCGATCAGCCTCAAGCCATTCGGCAATTAGTTGAAGGTATACAGACCAATGAAAAGTATCAAACCCTTTTGGGTGTAACTGGTTCTGGTAAAACCTTCACCGTTGCTAATGTCATAGAAGAGGTACAACGACCAACTTTGGTACTGGCTCATAATAAGACCTTAGCGGCTCAGTTGTATTCGGAGTTTAAGCAATTTTTCCCTGATAATGCTGTCGAATATTTCGTGTCATACTATGACTATTACCAACCAGAAGCTTATATACCTGTGTCAGGCGTTTATATCGAAAAGGACCTTTCCATAAACGAGGAAATTGAAAAAATGCGATTGAGTACAACCTCTTCCCTATTATCTGGACGACGAGATGTGATTGTCGTGGCTTCGGTATCCTGTTTATACGGTATTGGGAATCCTGTTGAGTTTCAAAAAAATGTCATTTCCCTAGAAATAGATCAGGAGATTTCAAGAACTGAATTATTACATCGCTTGGTTCAAAGTTTATATTCCAGAACTGAAGCGGAATTTAACCACGGAAATTTCCGTATTAAAGGTGATACAGTAGATGTATTCCCAAGTTATGCGGATGATGCTTTTCGGATTCATTTCTTCGGAGATGAAATTGAAGACATTGAACAATTCAATATTCAAACCAATGAAGTCATAGAGCATTATGACCGACTCAATATTTACCCAGCCAATATGTTCGTGACCTCTCCTGATGTTTTGCAAGGAGCGATTCGCGAGATTCAAGACGACTTGGTCAAGCAATATGATTATTTCAAGGACATCGGTAAGCATTTAGAGGCTAAACGCTTAAAGGAGCGTACGGAATTTGATCTGGAAATGATCCGTGAATTGGGCTACTGCTCTGGTATCGAAAATTATTCAAGATACTTAGATGGCAGACTACCAGGTACGCGACCATTCTGCTTACTCGACTATTTTCCTGATGATTACTTAATGGTCGTTGATGAAAGTCATGTCACAATCTCACAAGTGCATGCCATGTATGGTGGTGATAGAAGTCGTAAGGAAAATCTTGTAGAATATGGTTTTCGGCTTCCTGCCGCCATGGACAACCGACCTTTAAAATTTGAAGAATTTGAATCCTTGCAAAATCAAGTGATTTATGTAAGTGCGACGCCAGCCGATTATGAGCTTCAAAAAACGGACGGTATTTATGTAGAACAAGTGATTCGACCAACAGGCCTTCTGGATCCTATTATTGAAGTGCGCCCAAGTCTAAACCAGATCGATGACCTTATTGAGGAAATGCAACAGCGTATTGAGAAAGATGAGCGTGTATTGGTGACGACGCTCACAAAGCGAATGGCAGAAGAGCTCACCAAATATTTGGATCGCATTCAGATTAGATGTCGTTATATTCATAGTGATGTTGATACTTTAGAGCGCGTTGAAATCATGCAAGATTTAAGAAAGGGCTTATTTGACGTCCTCGTTGGGGTAAATCTCCTTCGTGAAGGCTTAGATTTGCCAGAAGTGTCTTTAGTGGCTATTCTGGACGCAGATAAAGAAGGTTTTTTACGTTCAACACGATCGTTAACTCAAACAGTAGGAAGAGCGGCTAGACACTTAAATGGAAAAGCCATCATGTATGCGGATAAAGTGACCAACAGTATGCAAAAAACCATCGACGAAACCAATTATCGTAGAGAAAAACAAATAGCCTATAATACCAAACACAATTTAACACCTAAGGCCTTAAATAAAAGCCTAGATAATGCTTTGTCTAAGAATTCAGTGAGTACCTATAGTTATGAACTCGAAGCGGCCAAAGCTGCAGAGCCAGAAAGTGACTATTTATCCAAGAGTCAATTGGAGAAGAAAATAAAGGAAAAACGTAAAATGATGGAGCAAGCTGCTAAAGCTCTAGACTTTATAGTAGCAGCACAATTACGCGATGAGATCAAAGCCTATCAAGAGAAACTCGAAAAACTGAAAGTTTCTTAATTATATTGCACCTTAAAGATATCTATCAAAAAGTCTGGTGGTACTATTTTATTCGGAAAACTTTCCATTAAATCCAAAACCCGATTGATAGATTCATGGCTAAGACCCATTCGCAATCCGAAGTTATGCAATTTGACTAATTCTTTATTAGAAATTTGATGATCGAGGTTCATTAATAAAACCAATCTATGAAATTGCACAATGCGTTCACTATGAGTTTTTAAATGTACATAGGTCACAGGATGCTTGAACAAATAGTCAAAATCTTCTTTTGAAACTTCGAGTTGTTTGGCAATACTCGCCAAAAATTTATATTCAATGGATTTTATATTGTCATCAGTTTGTGCAAAAGCTATCATTTCTGATAATAAACTTAATTTTTCTACACGATTTATCATAGCTGAGGGATTCATGTTTTATACTTTTATAAATTTAATTAGTTTCTTTAGGTTATAATCCTTGATAATTTGTAGGTTGTCGAAAATTTGAATGCTATTCATCGTACTTTTCTTACTTTCATACAATATAACTTTATAATATACTGTTTTTCAATGGTTTAAAAAATGTTTACCGTTCATCGATTTTTTCATATTAAAATTTTATTATCGATGAACTGCACATCACAAAATCATTTTATTTTATGTACTTTCGTTATATCAAAATGACAACCTGCCACAGTTCATAAAATTCGATTCATAAAAACGTTTTTTTGTTGATGACATCAATTACTTGACAATAAAGGACTGTAGACAGAAGCTAGAAGGAATCTATGACTAATAATGATATATTTAAGAAACTCAGGGTCGCACACAAATTAAGGGATGATGATATTGTAAAAATCTTGGCTCTTGTAGATTTTAGAATTTCCAAAAGTGAGCTAAATGCCTTTTTTAGAAGAGAAGACCATCCCAATTATATGGAGTGTGGTGACCAAATCCTGAGAAACTTCCTTAACGGATTGATTATTCATTTGCGTGGCCCAATGCCAAAACCGCAAAAAAAGAAGTCTTAAATTATCAATCTCACAAAAATAGGGCGTCTATAGCCATTCTTCAGAATTGAATAGTAACTTGCACTGTCCAAATGTTACCTTATGTTCGAAAGTGCTTCTAAGAAAAAAGTTGTTCCAAATATTTCAGATGCTGAAATCAACGCCTTAAACCTAAAGTATAAACCCTTATCTGCAACACAGCGCATCGAACAATTGTATAAGGATTTTCATGTGTCTGAGGTCATGCTAACGAGTTCCTTTGCTGCAACATCGGCATTTTTATTGAAATTGTTTTCAGAAGTAAATACTTCACAAGAAGTCTTTTTTATTGATACAGGTTATCATTTTGAGGAAACCCTCAAATATAAAAAGGCGCTTACAGAACGATACGGATTGAATGTATCTTCCATTAGTGCCATAAAAGAAGAACATGAATTTACTACCAACGATGAAACGTGGAAAAAGAACCCTGATTTTTGTTGTTCAATTAATAAGGTCAAGCCTCTGGATGTTATTAAAAACAAATACAAGGTTTGGGTGTCTGGATTGATGGAATGGCAAAGCGACCATCGATCAACCTTAAACATATTTGAGTTACGTGGCGACATTCTAAAATTCTATCCATTGTTAGATATTACCAAAGAAAAGCGCGATGATTACATAAGGACCCACAATCTACCCTTTCATCCGCTCGTCGCAAAAGGCTATAATTCTATTGGTTGTAAACATTGTACGGTTCCAGGTGAGGATCGTAACGGTCGATGGAATAATAATCCTAAAACGGAATGTGGTTTACACCTCTAATAACAATAAAAAAGCGCTCACAAGAGCGCTTTTTTTATATGTTCTAATCACTATTAGATTAAGCTAATACTTGCTGTACTTTATCCGCAGCTTCTTGAAATTCTGTTGCGCTCAATACATCCAATCCAGAATTATCAATTAATTCTTTAGCAATATCTGCGTTCGTCCCTTGGAGACGTACAATAATAGGAACTTCAATATTTCCCATATTTTTATAAGCATCGATAACCCCTTGTGCCACACGGTCACAACGAACGATTCCTCCAAAAATGTTAATTAAAATGGCTTTTACTGCAGGATCCTTCAAAATAATTTGAAAAGCTGCTTCTACACGTGCAGCATCTGCGGTTCCACCAACATCCAAAAAGTTAGCTGGTTCTCCTCCTGCTTGCTTGATTAAATCCATAGTTGCCATCGCTAACCCTGCGCCATTCACCATACACCCAACATTACCATCAAGATCCACATAGTTGAGACCTTTCTCTCCAGCTTCCACTTCGATTGGGTTTTCTTCGCGTAAATCACGTAATGCCGCCAAATCTTTATGTCTAAATAAGGCATTATCATCTAAGGAGACTTTAGCATCTACAGCCATAATCTTATCATCACTAGTCTTCAATACAGGATTAATTTCGAATAAAGAAGAATCTGATTCAACATACGCTTTATATAAGGATGTCACGAATTTAGTCATATCCTTAAATGCAGCACCAGACAATCCTAAGTTAAACGCCACTTTACGCGCTTGAAAGGGAAGAATTCCAGTTGCTGGATCAATCTCTTCAGTAAAAATTAAATGTGGTGTTTCTTCTGCAACGGTTTCGATATCCATACCACCTTCGGTAGAATACATAATCATATTTCGACCATTAGCTCGGTTCAATAATACCGACATGTAATACTCTTCAGGTTCAGAATCTCCAGGATAATAAACATCTTCAGCTACTAATACTTGGTGTACTCGTTTACCTTCAGCAGAAGTTTGAGGCGTGACCAAATCCATACCAATGATTTGATCTGCGATTGTTTTAACCTCATCAAGGTTTTTTGCCAACTTGACACCACCACCTTTTCCACGACCACCTGCGTGAACTTGTGCTTTAATCACATGCCAACCAGTTCCTGTATCTTCAGTTAATTTCTTAGCTGCTTCAACGGCCTCATCAGCATTTTGCGCTACAATTCCACGTTGAATACGTACGCCAAAACTACTTAACAATTCTTTTCCTTGATATTCGTGTAAATTCATTTGGTTTTGAAATTTTAGATTCGTTTTCCGAAGTCATTTTTAATGACCACAAAAATAAACATACTTATAGTTTTAACCAATAGTTTTTAATATTGATTTCATGGCTTAGCCATACCTTCTGTCACGAAATAGCACAAAACACAGTTATGCATCGGGAAAACCGTTTAGTTGTGCAATCGTTTGATGACTGAAAAAGCTTTGTCAACAGCATGATCCTCAACAACAATCGTAAATTCATTGGTAGTAGAAACAACTTCGTATAAGGTGATGTTTTCCCAAGCTAAGCGTTTAAAAATTTGATAATACAAACCTGCTATTTTAGAATTCCCTTTGGGTAAGGCAATGCTTATGGCTGATAATTGGTCATGAAAACCAATTTGGTTTTCATTTTTAAAAGCTTGATTTACATGCTCTGTTTCTGAGGTTGAAATGATAATGTTACTTTCAAAAATGCCACGTGTAAAAGCATAAAATATTTGATGGTTGGCGCCAATTTTTTCAAGTATTTGCGAATGACTATGTATCAATGATTTCGAATTTTGAAAGGTAAAATCACTAAGATTAGACCTGACAGTAATGTCGCCTAAATTATTAAACACAGATTTGAGGGCTTTGGAATTCTTAAAATTCATTGGGACTTGGTATCGTCTTAAAGCCATCATAATGGCACCATCTTTAACAGGTTTCCGCAACATGTTTGATATGGGCTGGTTGAGATCTTTAGCCAAGGCTGAAAAATTGATAATGTCTCGTGACAAACCTTCTTCAAGAAAAGGACTAGACAGAATGATCTCCTGCACGCAGGATGCAATAGTCTTCATTTTGTTAATTATTTAACATATTGTGTAAATTTAGCAAATTTTTTTCATTTTTATGTTTAGCTATCGTGAGGCTATTATTTTTGCCCTTCGTTTATCTGAATTTTAAGAAACTATCCATGGAACACAACACTTTACTACAAATAGCAGAAGAATTTGGCAGTCCAGTATACGTATATGATGCTGAAAAAATAAAGCATCAATATCAACGACTCACCTCAGCCTTTAGTAAAGTCAAGCACTTAAAATTGAACTATGCGGTTAAAGCCTTATCTAACATTTCAATTCTTAAAATTTTCAATCAATTAGGTTCTGGCTTAGATACGGTGTCTATTCAAGAAGTGCAATTAGGCTTGAAAGCCGGATTTAAGCCGGAACAAATCATTTATACGCCAAATGGTGTATCACTCACCGAAATTGAAAAAGCGGCTAAATTAGGTGTACAAATCAATATTGATAATTTATCTATTTTGGAACAATTTGGCACCAAGCATCCAAAAATTCCAGTATGTATACGTATCAACCCTCACGTCATGGCTGGTGGTAACACGAATATTTCCGTGGGTCATATTGACAGTAAGTTTGGTATATCTATTCATCAAATCCCACATTTACTCAGAATTGTAGAGAACACTAAAATGAGCATTAATGGTATTCACATGCATACAGGTAGTGATATTTTAGACATTGATGTGTTTTTGTATGCCAGTGAAATTTTATTTGATACCGCCAAAAATTTTAAAAACTTAGAGTTCATTGATTTTGGGTCAGGATTCAAAGTGCCTTATAAAACAGGAGATATTGAGACCAACATTGAAGAATTAGGGAATAAACTCACGAAACGCTTTAATGCCTTTTGTAAGACTTATGGAAAACAACTGACTTTGGCGTTTGAACCAGGAAAATTTTTAGTGAGTGAAGCCGGTTATTTTCTTACTAAAGTCAATGTGGTCAAACAAACTACTTCCACGGTATTTGCACAAGTAGACTCAGGGTTTAACCATTTAATTCGTCCGATGTTATATGGCTCGCAGCATGAAATCATTAATATTTCCAACCCGAAGGGTCGTGAACGTTTTTATTCTGTGGTTGGCTATATTTGTGAAACCGACACCTTTGCGAACAACAGGCGCATTAACGAAATCACCGAAGACGACGTGCTTGCCTTTAAAAATGCAGGAGCGTATTGCTTTTCTATGGCGTCGAATTACAATTCTAGATATAGACCTGCGGAAGTGCTATGGTATAACAATAAGGCGCACTTGATTAGAAAAAGAGAGACTTTTGACGATATTATACATAATCAAATCGTCATAGATCTGTAGTCCTTTGTCGTAAGGTACCTATTAAAAACTATAGATTCCTATAAAAAATCAAACCGTTACTTCCTATATCATAAATCCCAAACTCCCGAGTACCCCAAACGGTATCCTTTAAACGTGTGTTACTATGAAAAACATCCTTTTCTTTTAGTTCATGAAATAGGGCATCGACATTTTCAACGTAAATTCGCAATAAAGGCCTGTCGATGTCAATCTCCCATTCCTTTTCGTCGTGCCATTGTAAATGAATTTCAATACTATCCCTTGTTACGCCACCATACTTTGGTTCATCACCTGCATCTTTAAAAGCGACACTAAACCCAAGTCGTTCCACATAATACGCTAATGCTTCGGTCACATTTTTGACGGGTAGCACTGGATGAATTTGTTGTAAATGACTTGTAGACACCACCTATTGTTTTACTGTTCCACTAAAATGATTGACTTTAGGATTAATAGGGTTTCCTGAAGACCGTCTGTATGAGGCTATCTGACCGCAGTGCCATATCGCATCTGCGATTGGACCGTTCACTTGGTTCCAAAATGGAAACTCGTTATTTCCGAAAATGATCTTAAAGTCTGAAATATCTGTACGTTTTCTCAATAAATCTGCAGCACGCTTCAGATTATTCAATATTTCTCCTCGTTTTGCATCGTAAGACATTTCAACTGGTTCGCGTTTTGAATTCGCCTGCTTTAAGGTTGAATTAAGAATAACGTAAGACAAATCCAAGATATGATCTATGGTTTCAGCAGTCGTTCTACTCGCCTTGCTTGGTTTGAAGTTTAAATCGGTTTCTGTAAGTCCGTCACTAGCCCAATAAAATCGAAATCCAAGCGCATCAATCATTCGGGCGGCCATGGTTCCAGCTGTATAGGTTTCAGCGTATTCTGGTAATTGGTAATAGGGTAATTCTTTTGATGCCGACTCCTGTGAAAACACTAAGGAAGACGAAAATAGCAGACCTACTAAAATTGTTGTTTTCATGACAGAAGGCTTTATTTAATCTCTTAGTTGTTCCTGGTTTGTAATCGTTTCCGTGCCATATTTATCTATCAAATACACTAATGCTGTCATGGTAGCAGCTCCTAATTCCAATTCGCGTTTATTGACGTGTTCAAAGGTGTCATTTGAGGCGTGGTGATGGTCAAAATAGCGCTGGGAATCGGGACGTAATCCTGCCAACACCACACCATCATCCTTCAGTGGCCCAATATCTGCACCACTACCTCCTTTTTCAAAGTAATGAATTAAATACGGCTTGAATAAGGACTTCCAGCTTTCAATCTTAGCGAACATAATATCGCTACAATCAAAGCTAAATCCTCTAGGCGTGAAACCACCTGCATCACTTTCGAGTGCAAAGACATGTTTTTCATTTTTGGACTTAGCAACTTCAGCATATTTTCTTCCGCCTCGTAATCCATTTTCCTCATTCATAAAAAGAACAGCCCGAATGGTTCGTTTTGGACGAATCCCACTTTCTTTCAAAAGCCTAAGTACATCCATAGATTGAACGACACCAGCACCATCATCGTGCGATCCATCTCCAAGGTCCCAAGAATCTAAATGTCCGCCTACAATAATGATTTCATTTGGAAATTCACTACCAGTTATTTCACCGATAACATTATAAGATTGCACATCAGAAAGTTGCTCACAATTCTGACTAAAAAAGAATTTTAGATCGGCGTCTAAGGCAAGCATCCCACTTAATAATTCGGCGTCATTGGTACTAATCGCAGCGGAAGGAATGCGCTGATTATTTGATAAATCCCCGTAACTCATGCTGCCTGTATGCGGAAAATCATCCAAACGTAAATTCATTGAACGAACAATCACACCAACAGCTCCATATTTTCCAGCTTCGCGAGCACCAGAATAACGCTGATCGACACAACCTCCATACGCTTCGAACGTACTGATTAAATCGGCTTGCATCGGTCTATTAAAAAAAACGATTTTGCCTTCTATGTTTTGCTGTCCTAGTGTTCCTAATTCATCGATACTTTTGACTTCAATCACCTTCGCTTTTACACCGCCATTTGGTGTAGCTATAGAACCACCTAAAGCACAAATATTGACACTAGTTGTTTGTCCGGGAGCCGTTTCGATATACGCAAATTCAGGTGCACCTCTTACCCATCTTGGCACCATTACTGGTTGTAACCAGACTTTATCCAGACCTAGTTTCTCAAACTCTTCTTTAGTGTATTGTATCGCTTTTTCTGCGTTTAACGAACCTGACAATCGTCCTCCAATTTGATTGGACAAGTGATCTAACCACTGATAGCTCTGACCATTGGTTAAGGAGTTTGTATAAATTGTTTTGATGTTTTCGGCGTCGCTTTGCGCCGATAATTGGAATGTCGCAACTAAGAATAAAGTGGTTAGGATAAACTTCATAGAATTAAATTTTCATTGAAGTTAAAGATAGTATTTTATCTCAAGTCCTTTTATAAAGTAGTCTTAAAAATCGGTTATTTACTCTTTTTCAAGCTGCTTGATGTAGTTGTCAAGATTAGCCTTAACATCTGGTTCAAGTTCAGGCTCCTTAATATCCGTGAATTTGATCAAATGGTCATACATGGTCTTAGCCACGATATAACGTGCTGTTGGCTTATCATCACTCGGAATTGCATACCAAGGTGCATGTGGTTTAGATGTTCTGTTAATTGCATCTTCATAATATTTTTGGTACTCGTTCCACAATTCACGTTCATCGAGATCACCAGGTGAGAATTTCCAATTTTTACTAGGCTTATGTAAACGTCTTAGCAAACGTTGTTTCTGTTCATCTTTGGAAATATGAAGGAAAAACTTAAAAATGATGGTGCCATTTTCAGCAATGTGCTTCTCGAAATTATTGATTTGTTCGAAGCGTTTATCCCAGAAAGAGTCGTCAACATCATCAATAGAGTTGACGTCAGGCAAAAACTCTCCCAAAATGTATTCCGGATGCACGCGCGTCACTAATACATTTTCATAATGCGTTCGATTAAAAACACCGAATTTCCCTCTGGCTGGCAAGGCCAAATAATGTCGCCATAAATAATCGTGCTTGCGCTCCAATTCTGTTGGGACTTTGAAACTATGAACCACAACACCTCGACTATTAAAATCCTTAAAAACTTCGCGAATCAAACTATCTTTCCCAGCAGTATCCATGCCTTGGATACATACGAGTACAGCATACTTACCATGTGCATAAATAGTATTCTGAAAATCGCCTAATTCTTCACGAACTGATTCTAATTGTCGCTCAATTTTTTTCTTTTTAGCCTCCAAGTCAAAGCTCGTTGGTACATCCTTAAGCTGAACTTTACTTGTGATTTTGAATTGATCTGTGTTTAATTCCTTCATAATTTTCTATTTTGACGCAAAGAGTTTTACATCGTTTTCACTTACTTCCTGACCTCCAAGAATAATCAAACGTTCAACAACATTTCTCAATTCTCGGATGTTTCCTGTCCAATCATATTCCTGTAACAACTTTATCGCTTTATCCGAAAAGTTCTTTTTAGCAGTGCCTTGTTCCTCAGAAATTTTTGCTGAAAAATGTTCAACCAATAATGGAATATCTTCTCTTCTTTCGTTTAACGCTGGCACTTTTATAAGGATAACGGCTAATCTGTGGTATAAATCCTCTCTAAAACGTCCTTCTTCAATTTCTTTTTTTAGGTTTTTATTAGTCGCTGCTATAACCCTTACATCAACCTTAATATCTTTATCATTACCAACACGTTGTATTTTATTCTCTTGTAAAGCTCTTAACACCTTCGCTTGAGCTGATAGGGACATATCGCCAATTTCATCTAAAAAAATAGTCCCGCCATTAGCCGCTTCAAATTTACCAGCTCTATCTTTTACAGCACTTGTAAAAGCACCTTTGACGTGACCGAACAACTCACTTTCAATTAATTCAGCCGGAATGGCCGCACAATTCACCTCAATTAGTGGCCCTTTCGAGCGAGGACTTTTTTGATGAAGCCAATGAGCTACTAGCTCCTTTCCTGTGCCATTTGGCCCTGTAATAAGGACGCGAGCATCGGTTGCTGACACTTTCTCAATCATATCTTTGATATGAGCAATGGCATCGCTTTCACCAATCATCTCATATTTCTTGCTCACTTTTTTCTTGAGCATTTTATTCTCAACGACTAACGTTTTAGTGTCTAATGCAATACGGACCGTATTGAGCAATCTGTTTAAATCTGGCGGTTTTGATATATAATCAAAGGCACCCAAACGCATGGTATTGACAGCCGTGTCCAAATCGCCATGACCAGAAATCATGACCATGGGCGTTTCCGGTTTTATTTTTTTAACCGCTTCCAATACTTCAACACCATCCATTTTTGGCATTTTTATATCACAGAGGACAAGATCAAAATCATCTTTTTTGATCTTTTCAATTCCAGAAAGACCGTCTTCAGCTTCTTCTACTTCATAGGTATCACTCTCTTCTGATAAAATTTTTACTAAGACCCTTCTAATTGCAGCTTCGTCTTCAATTACTAATATTTTTGCCATATTTATATTTTAAATTTTAATCCGGTTCTTAAATAAAACGTGTTTATATCATCCAATTTAAAAACTTCATCTCTATTATCATTGCGTAAAACATTATTTAACCTAAAAGTATATCCTGTATAAGCATAAGCTATCAAGTGTTTTGAAAAGCAATACTCGTACCCTAAACCTCCAACACCAACAGACAATGAAATATTATCTACCTGTTTCCCATTTACCATTTGAGGTCTTTGTAAATGGGCAAAATAACCATCTAAACCTACAAATGCTTGCAACATATTTGTCTCGTTAAAATAATATTTTAAATTAGATTTTGGAACACCAGCTGAAAAAGACCATTGTTCATTCACGCGCCTGTAGTAACTTACGAAGGGTAATGGAAATGGAATTCCTGTAGTGGTATTGTAAGTAAGACCTAAAATTAAGCGATATGGTCGTTTTAATTCTTCATCTTTTGTTCTATCTTTTATGGCGTAAAAGCCTCCGTTGATAAAAATATCCTCTGATGTTAGTTTGTTGGTAAGTGTTGAGGCAATTCTTGGCGTCACCTTCACTCCTAATCTCCAATGTTCGCCTGTTTTAAACGTATACCCTATATTTAAATCAATAATATTAATACTCGATACTAATTTGGTATCGAAGGGGTAATCATCTTCAAGGTTTAAAATAACACGTGCATATTCAGCACCAATTACCAAATAGCAATCCTCACTTGTTTCAATTGGATAATTGACTAATGCGCGGATTCTCGTGTATTGATCATCCGACTTATTTTTAGGTATGAATGAGTATTCCAATCGCGCTAGATCCGTTAATTGTGCAGTCACACTTTGACAGCAACATACCATCACCACCAACATTGCTATTTTGTACAATTTGGAACTCATAGATTTATTAGTTTAGATTTTAAACTCACATTTGATGATTACTCCGGTTTTTTGATAATATGAATATCTCTCTGAGGGAAAGGAATCGTCACATTATTCTCTCTAAAAAGTTTATCAATTTCAAATCGTATGTCGCTTTTAGGAAACTGCGCCTTGAAACTATCAGCCAAGGTAAAAATAAGTTTAAAGTTAAGAGAACTATCTCCAAATGCCGTAAATACAACAGCCGGCTCAGGTGTGCTAATAACATCTGGATGTGTACTTGCTGCTTGTATCAATAATTTCCTCACTAATTCAACATCACTACCATAAGCGACCCCAACTTCCACATTCTCACGAGTTGTTGTGCCATTTTGGGTCCAATTATACAAGCTATTTGTCAAGTATAAATGATTCGGAATGACCAGCACTTTATTATCAATGGTAACGGCTCGTGTGGTTCGTAATTTTATTTCTTCTACGCGACCAACTTTGCCTTCTATTTCAATAATATCACCAACATGCACAGTTTGATCAATAAGAATAAATACTCCAGAAATAATATCCTGAAATAAGGTTTGAAGCGCTAATCCCACACCAATGAGTAATGCTGCAGACGCTGCGAATACTGCTGTCACATTGACACCAACAGAATGCAAAGTTACAAGGAGTATGATTAAATAAATGAGCCAACGAAAATATCCATAAACCACATTAAACTTACTCTTATCATCCTCAGGTAATTTATTCGTTATAATTCTTAAGATAATTCTCAGAATTATGGTCGTCACAAAAATTACCGTAGCGACAACCAATACATCAAATATTGAAATACTAATGTCCTTACCTATATCGATATGCTGACCAAGAAAATTCTGAATGTTTTCCCACGCCGAACTCTCGGTAATTTTCTCCTCTAGTTTAGACAGATCTTGAATCATGATTAATATTTAATCCACTTATATAATTCCTTATAACTTGGTTTCTTACCATACATTAATATACCCACTCTATAAATTTTCGCTGCGAACCACACGGCAAATACAAATGTACCTGCAAGTATGACAAACGATAGTATTTGCTGCCAAATAGGAACGCCAAACGGAATTCGCATTAACATCACCACTGGAGATGTAAAAGGTATAAACGAAAACACAGTAGAGACGGTGCCATGTGGATCATCAATCACGGTAAATATCCCAACATAAACTGCTAAAACCAATGGCATGATGATGGGCAACATAAACTGCTGCGTATCTGTTTCATTATCTACAGCAGCACCTATAGCCGCATACAAAGAGCTATATAGCAAATAGCCACCAATAAAGAAAAACATAAAGGCCACAACTAAATTGGTTAAAGGCAAATTAAAGAATGATTGCATGCCTAATTGAATGTTATTGGCGATATCAGGATTTTGCATCGCCTGATTTACCAAATCTTGCTGTGGTGTATGCATTTGAGCAATATCAATTCCAAATATGGCAGAAATAACAAACACTAAAACACTTCCTAGGAACACCCAAATTGCAAACTGAGTGATACCAGCCAACGAGGTTCCTATAATTTTCCCGAGCATGAGTTGCACTGGTTTCACGGATGATATAATAATCTCGATAATACGGCTTGTCTTTTCTTCTATAACGCTTCTCATAATCATATTACCATAAATAATGATAAACATGAATAATAGATAACCGGCTGCACCGCCAAAAGCGAGTTTCAGGACACTATCGATTTTAGAAGTTTTCTCACCAGTAAAATTCTCTTGGTTAATAATGATATTTATTTTTGAAGCCTTGATTTGCTCAATATCAACACCATCTTCTATCAATTTTACGTCAGATAGTTTTTTTTCTATCCTGGTTTCCATGTTGTTCATCATATTTAAAGACGGTGACTCGTCTGAAAAGAACATCGCATTCGACATCACTTTTGATGAATCTGTACTCTTCTCTATGTAAAGTAAACCATATTCTTCTTTGGCCTTAACCATAGACTTTGCCGTTTCTAAATCGGTGTCAGCCGTTAAAACATTGTAGACAGTACCTTCAGAATTGACAAAAACATCACTCAAAAGTTCAGTTTCATCCAAAATAGAGATGGTCCGTTGCTTGTCATTATTTAATTGTGATAGATAGGCCACCACAGCGATAAGAGCGACCATAATTAATGGACTTACAAACGTCATAATCACGAACGACTTGTTTTTAACCTTGGTTAGGTACTCTCGTTTTATGATGAGTGGTAGATGATTCATTTTAATTGTTTTTTACTGTTTGAATAAAAATATCATTAGCACTTGGTATCACTTCTACAAAGTGATGTACCAATGCCTTTGAGGTCAAAAACGACAATAAATCATTTGATGAATCATTATCATTCAATTTCACATTTAGTTTGACATCATCATTCAGGTTTTTGAATGTTGCAGGAAATACTTCAAAACGCTCCCTTATGGCTTCCGTTATTTTGTCAGCGCCAATGGTGTCGGTTTGCAAACCAACTTCAAACGTATTGGTTCTATATTGGCGTTTTATATCGGTGAGTTTACCATCCAAAACTTTATTAGACTTATGGATTAAGGCGATGTGATCACATAGTTCTTCAACGGATTCCATGCGATGTGTTGAAAATATAACCGTGGCTCCTTCTTCCCGTAATTGTAGAATTTCATCTTTGATTAAATTGGCATTTATAGGATCGAAGCCTGAGAAAGGTTCATCAAAAATCAATAATTTCGGTTGATGTAAAACAGTCACAATAAACTGTATTTTTTGAGCCTGACCTTTACTAAGCTCTTGAATTTTCTTATGCCACCAATCGCCAATTTCTAGTTTTTCAAACCAATATTTTAAGCGCTTTTTAGCATCTTGTTTGGACAATCCTTTGAGCTGTGCTAAGTATAAGGCTTGCTCTCCAACTTTCATAGATTTATATAGACCTCTTTCTTCCGGTAAATAGCCAATATTTTGAATGTGTTCCGGTTTTAGAGGTTCTCCATCTAAAATCACCTGTCCAGTATCTGGCATTGTAATTTGATTGATAATTCTAATGAGTGTTGTTTTCCCTGCGCCATTGGGTCCAAGTAAACCAAAAATACTGCCTTTAGGGACTGCTATGGAAACATCATTTAATGCTCTAAATTTTCCATAGTTCTTGGAAACTGAATCCGCTACTAATAGGTTCTCCATAAATTACGTATGCTAGGTATAGTTTATTAGGTGTAAAGATAAAAATGTTCAGCATCTAAACGGTGCTAATCTTATGAAAATGTTAACTCTTATTATTCTTTTTCAGAATTAAGAGCTTGTAGAAAGTCCTCTATTTTAAAGAAACTCAATAAAAAAACAAAACCCACCCTTAAACTTAATTAAGGATGGGAAAAAATTGCTATGAAAAAGAAAAATTACCACTAATTAAAATTAGTGATAATTCAAATATAGTGTTTTTTCTTAAAAAAGAAGATTCTTATGAAAACATATCCTTAACTTTTTCGAAAAACGATTTATCAGAGCTTTCTGGCTTAGGATCGAAATGTTCATCATTTCTCATAGTTTCAAAAAACTCCTTTTGTTGTTTATTTAATGTTTTAGGTGTCCATACATTTACATGCACTAATAAATCACCGCTTCCGTAGCCATTGATACTCGGAATCCCTTTACCTCTCAATCGTAAAATCTTTCCAGATTGCACGCCGGCTTCAACTTTAATTCTCACCTTACCAGTGACGGTATCAATTTCTTTAGAAGTTCCTAAAACAGCATCAGGCAAACTCACGTATAAGTCGTAATGTAGATTATCGCCTTCACGCTTTAAAGTTTCATGCTCTTTCTCTTCAATCACCACTAACAAATCACCCGAAATACCATTTCCTGGTGCTTCGTTCCCTTTACCTGTCACCTTTAATTGCATGCCATCAACCACACCTGCCGGAATTTTCACTGAAACAGTCTCCTCTTGTACTTTAAGTCCTTGTGCATCCGCATCACTAGGTTTCTTATCAATACTTTGACCAGCACCACCACAGGTGGGACATGCCGACGATGTTTGCATGCGTCCGAGGATGGTATTTGTGACTCTGGTAACTTGTCCAACACCGTTGCAAGTCGCACAGGTTTTATAAGTTGTACCTGGTGCTTGAACTTTTCGTTTTACCTTGATTTTTTTCTCAACGCCATTGGCTACTTCATCTAATGTTAGGGATACTCGAATTCTTAAGTTACTCCCTTTAGCACGTCTTTGACCACCGCCAAAACCTCCGCCAAAACCGGAAAAACCTCCGCCTCCACCAAAAGCACCACCAAAGATATCACCAAACTGACTGAAGATGTCATCCATATTCATACCTCCGCCACCAAAGCCACCTGCGCCTTCAAAAGCTTGATGACCAAATTGATCATATCGGGCTTTTTTGTCGGCATTGCTCAAAACTTCATAGGCCTCAGCTGCCTCTTTAAATTTTGTTTCGGCTTCTTTATCATCCGGATTTTTATCAGGGTGAAATTTTAAGGCCATCTTACGATATGCCTTCTTAATTTCTGCCGCTGACGCGTTTTTATCAATTCCTAGTATTTCGTAATAATCTCTTTTTGCCATCTCTTATTTATTGTCCAATTACAACTTTTGGGAACCTAATCACCTTCTCTCCCAATTTATATCCTTTTTCTACAACATCAATGATTTTTCCTTTCAAATCATCACTTGGCGCAGGAATCTGTGTGATTGCCTCATGGTTATCTGGATTAAAAACATCGCCTTTTTCAATGGCAATTTTAGACAAGCCTTTTTGTTCGAGCGTGGTCAATAATTTCTGATAAATCAACAACACCCCTTTTCGCAATTCTTCGGCTTCTTTATCCTCTTCAATGTGCAATAAAGCGCGTTCAAAATCATCTAAAACTGGTAACATAGAAATCATCACTTCCTCACTGGCCGTTTTAAATAATTCAATGCGCTCTTTAGTCGTTCTTTTCTTATAGTTTTCAAATTCAGCAAAAAGACGCATAAATTTATCCTTCTCTTTGGCTAAATCTTCCTGTAATTGTTCTTCAACAGTCAATTCGTCTTCTTTATTATTATCCATTGTAGATTGAGACACCTCTTGGTCTTGCCCTTCATCTATCACTTGATCTTTTTCTTTTTTACTCATTTTCTGGATTATTTTATAAATCTTCGATTTAAGATGGCAAAAGTACTGCCATTATTATAAAAATGTCAAAATGTCACCAAATTATTTTTCTTGAAATTGACAGATCCTTGCACAATGCTTATTTTTGTAGGACATGAACAACTAATTGATAAACATTATGAAAACAAAAATTTTAAAATGGTCTATGGTATTGGCCGTTTCGTTGGCAATGACAAATTGTAAAGACAAAGCTCCAGAAGCCAATACAAGCGATGCGGAAGCGGCTGCGGTTAGCGAAAGCACCTCTCAAAAATATATGGTGAATACTGCAGAATCAATCATTCATTGGAAAGGTTTTAAACCAACTGGAACACATACAGGTACTGTGAATATTGACACGGGTGTTTTTAACACAGATGATGGAAAATTACAGAGTGGAAATTTCATCATTGATATGACAACCATTACGGTTACTGATCTTGAATCTGGAGATGGAAAAGAGAACTTAGAAGCACATTTAAAGGGTACAGTTGAAGGAAAAGAAGGCGACTTTTTTAACGTGACAAAATTCCCTGATGCCGCATTCTCTATCACAGGTACTGAAGCTATTGCAGCTGGTAAAACGCGACTTTCTGGAAATTTATCTATGAAAGGACAAAAACATAATATTTCATTTCCAGTGACTATCACGAATGAAGGTGACATGATGACGATTGAAAGTGAACCGTTTACGATTGATAGAACCGTTTGGGGCATCAATTTCAAATCTAAATCCGTTTTTGATGATCTCGGTGATAAGTTTATTAATGATGATATGGAATTAAAAATTGTAGTAAAAGCAAAAAAAGCTTAATTCAAACGAAAATCATATCAAATAAAAAAGAGCACTCAGATGGAGTGCTCTTTTTTATTGGTCGTGTCTTTATTAAGAATGTAATAATTCAATTAATGCTGGCTCTAAATGATAAAACTCAAAGACAAAGCCTTCGCTCTCTATTTTTTTCGAGCTTACGCGTTGGCTTTCAAACAATAAAATATGCATCTCACCTAAGACCAAGCGCATCAAGGCTTTCGGAATATTTGGCATAAATAATGGTTTTCGCAATACCCTAGCAACAGATTTTGTCAGTTCTTCATTGGTCACTGGATTTGGTGCCACGCCGTTATACACACCTTCTAAACCATTGCTCGCAACAAACATAAAAAGCTTGGCTAAATCTTGAATATAGATCCAAGATTGCCATTGTTCACCGCTTCCAAATGGAGATCCTACATAATTTTTTATGGGCATTAACATTTGAGGTAAGGCGCCACCTTTAGTAGAAAGGACAAGACCTATTCGTACCTTAGCCACCTGAATACCTAAAGGTTGAAAAGCATCAACAGCAGCCTCCCAAGCTTTGACTACAGTCCCTAAAAAGCTTTCAGAAACTTGCGTCTCATTTTCTTCGTAATAATTAGTCAATGAATCGGGATAGATACCAATTGCACTCGCAGAAACGATTTGTTTAATAGGAAATTGATGATCTTCAATGGTGTTCCTGAGTAATTCTAAAGATGCCGTTCGGCTCTTTAAAATCGTTTTTTTGTATGTATCTGTCCAACGTTTCGAAATTGTAGCACCCGCAAGATTAATGATGGTTTCTATGCCATCAAAACAGGCCGTATCGATAAAATTTTCTTTGGGATTCCAGTAAAATCCTTTGTAATTGGTTTCAGACGCACATTTCTCCTTTGAGGTGGTCAAGAAATGTACTATGATGTTTTGTTCATGGCAAATTTTCACAATTTCCTGTCCAATCAATCCAGTAGCACCTGTAATAAGTATCTTTTTCATAGCTAAACAAATTTACTGAAATAGCGACCCAAACAGAAGCATTTTAGTAAGGGTTTAACGTTTTATAGCTCTTAGCATATGTCGCTTTCCTGGTGGTCCTTGAAGTCGATCAACTTCAAAACCAATCTCTAATAATGCTCTACGAACACTGCCAATGGCCGCATAAGTTGTAAGGACGCCATTCGGTCTCAGAGCGTTATACATTCGTTCAAAGTTAGCCTTCGTCCAAAGTTCAGGCTGCACTCTTGCTTCAAAAGCATCATAATAAATAACATCGAAAGTATTCGCCTCGGAAATATCCTTAAAGAACTTTTGTTGTTTTGTTAAGTGAAAGCGCTCTGATATGGCATTTTTTTGTTCCCAATCACAGGTATGCAGACTGTCAAAAAGTTCTGGTTTTAGGTGTAATTCTGAAACATAATTAAGCTTCTGCCATTCTTCCTGAGAAACAGGATAAGCCTCTACACCAACATAATGAATCAACTGATTTAAAGAGCTTGTTTTTAAAAAAGTGAGTAAGGCATTCAATCCTGTGCCAAATCCAATTTCTAAAATTGAAATTTCTCGATGCTGTTCAGGTTGATTTTCAGCAATAAAAAAAAGCAAACCCTGTTCTATATATACATGATTTGCTTCTTGTATCGCACCATGCACAGAATGGTATTGCTCGTTCCAATCTTCTATCTGAATGGTTTTTGAGCCATCTGCCGTGGTAATTATTTTACGTTTCACAACTCTACTGAATCAGTAACTTTTTAATCTTTGGAATAGGTCCAGTACACTCCGATTTATGGCAAGCGACACACATCATGATGGCATCATTATAGCGTTGTGATACCGCTTTAGTTGCATCTTCAACAAACACCAATCTTTCGGCTTTTATAAATTCTGTCGAATAAAATTGAAATGTATCGTTTCTAGTTTTCGTATCCGATAATTGTGCCGTGTGTATATTGAGAAACACGTCTGGAAATTCTGTCGGTTGAACACCAGCCTTAATCTCGTTCTTTATCTGCAAATTATAGGCATACATGCCTTGCATTAATGTTGACATTTCTGAACCTTGATAGACCTCATATTTCTGAGTGCCATCAACGATGTTCGGTGTAGACTTCTCCTCTTCAGGTGACTTGCAATTAACAGCGAGAACTATTACAAAAAAAATGTAACAAATTCTCGACATTACTCTTCTTTAAGTAGCACACCATCTGCCTCAAAAGAAAAGGTCTTTTTAGGCTCCGTAATTTTCGCAATTTCTTCTTCAGAAGCACCAGCGTCTTCAGCATAATGACGTTGCTCTTCTACTGGCACCTCATTGACAAATGCTTTTCCGTTAATAACAACTTCTTTTCCTGCGATATCTTTAGGCATGAAGAATCCATAATCCTTGAATTTTACCATTACTTGCTGTCCATTTTCCAAATCCAATTTCATCCAACAACCTTTCGCTTGGCACACCTCATCAACCTTGGCAGTCATTTTTGCATTGACAGAATCACCAACCGTCATGTTCGCGTAATGCTCGGCCATACGTTTTGCAGGCAATGCATCAGCATCATTGATTTCCTTTCCAAAAGATGCATAAGCGATTTCCTCAGATTGCATAGTTGTAGCTTCAGTCGTTTCTTCTGTTTGCTTAGCTTCTTGTTTACAAGACAACAACACTAAGGCCAAAATTACTAACGATAATATGTGTTTCATGGTCTTAAAATTTCATTAAATATTAATATGTAAAGTTACATATTTTTTTAGAAAACATTACCTTTTTTAACCCATCAAAAATGACTAATTTTGCAGGACTAAATTCAACCGAAATGTCAAACACATATACTAGCAATTTACACATAGAAAAAGTCGAAACATCTAAGTTACAAGATGTTAATTTTGATGATTTAGCATTTGGAAGAACATTTACAGACCATATGTTCATGTGTGATTTTATTGATGGACAATGGCAACAGCCAAAAATAATGCCATATCAATCCATGCCAATGGAACCTTCAGCTCGCGTATTTCATTATGGACAAGCTGTTTTTGAAGGCATGAAAGCCTATAAAGATGACGATGGTAATGTCTTTTTATTCAGACCTGAAGAAAACTTCAAGCGTATTAATAAATCGTCAGCGCGATTAGCGATGCCAGAGTTTCCTAAAGAATACTTTTTTGAAGGACTCACAACATTATTAAATTTAGACAAAGACTGGATTCAACCTGGTGTTGGTAACTCTTTATATATCCGACCTTTTGCTATTGCGATTGATTCTGCCATTGCAGCAGCACCTTCAGAAAATTATAGATTTATGATTATCTGTTCACCTGCCAAAGCCTATTACAAAGGTACTGTCAAAGTACTGATTGCAGAACAATTTAGTCGTTCGGCTAATGGTGGTGTTGGTTTTGCCAAAGCAGCAGGAAATTATGCGGCACAATTTTACCCGACCAATCTTGCGCAGCAGAAGGGCTATCAGCAAGTTATTTGGACCGATGCTGACACACATACCTTTTTAGAAGAAGCTGGAACCATGAATGTCTTTTTTAGAATTAATGACACCCTTATCACAGCGCCAACTAGTGACCGAATTTTAGATGGTGTCACCCGAAAGAGCTTGATTCAATTGGCGGCTGACAACGACATCACGTGTGAAGTGCGACCAATTAAGGTGAGTGAAATTGTTGAAGCATCAAATAATGGTACTTTAAAAGAAATATTCGGTGCAGGAACCGCAGCGGTGATTAGTCCTATTTCCGGATTTGAATACCAAGATACCTATTACGAATTACCTGAAATTGATGCTAGCTCCTACTCTAGTATTCTAAAACAAAAAATGCTGAATATCCAACATAATTTAGCCGATGACAAACATCATTGGAGATATGAAGTAAAATAAATGAAAGGAGCCAATTGGCTCCTTTTTTTATGACTCTAAAATAGCTTGAATGTTGGGTTTAAAATAATTGGGACCTTTCAACACTTTACCATCTTCCCTGTAAATTGGTTCTCCATTAGCTCCCAACTTACTCATATTACTTCTTTGAATTTCGTCAAATACTTCTTCAATTTTATGCTGTAGTCCATGTTCTATAATGGTTCCGCATAAGATATAAAGCATGTCGCCCAGGGCGTCTGCAACTTCCACCAAATCATTACTGTTAGCAGCCTCTAGGTACTCTTCATTTTCTTCTCGCATGAGCTTATAACGCAACATGTTTTTATCTATCCCCAAATCGGCTTTCGGTGATTCTCTATGTCCTATTTTAAAGGCCGTATGAAATGTCTTAACGGCTTCAATTTTATTCTTCATAATATTTTCTGATTGGTAAAAAACTAAAAGCTTATAATTTTCGTAACTATAATAGTGAATGACAGTAAATGTTTACAAAATTGGCAAAATTTTAAGCTTATAATTTTAATTTGCTAATTAAGGTTTAATTATTTTTGCATAAAAATAGCTATATGTTTAGTAATGGTCAATGGATTTTTGGAATATTATTTGCGCTTGCATTTGCTGTCTTAATTTTTTTAGCATACCGTAAAGATTTGAAATTACACAAAAAATATTATAAAGGAAGTGTTTGGGTTTTAATTGCATTTATCGCTTTTATCCTTATGATTTCTGCCATCAAGTATATATTTGTTTAGGATATCGTTCTATGACCTCATCATAAGACGAGAAAATATAATGACCAAGGGCGAAAAAAAAAGACATCGAATTACCGATGTCTTTTTCTTAATTTTTAAATTACTAAGTCCTTAATTTTCTTCTGGAAGGAAACTAAAGTTTTTACTGTAATTCAACATCTGACCTTCAAAAGTATTTGGTTGTTTTACCTTGATAGCTGTGATATCACCATTGTCATCTTTTTCAGCAACTAATACTGGATTTACAAAACCACTATATGGTGCGGACGTAAATTGTTTGTTACGCTCCAAGACTTCTTCGTGTATCGCCTGATCTACTTTCACACCATATCCTTCAACTAATTCCTCAACGGCTTTGTAATCGCCTTCAGACTTAATTCTTTGGGTTTCTCTAAGCAACTCACCAAACAACTCATGTAGTTTGTCGTAGTCATTAATATTGAAATACGTTTTGCCATCTCGGGTGACTTTTTCAATCACATTATCGGCTTTACCTTTTTCATAAACCCATGCCGACACCCATTGTCTGTTACGCATATGTGCCTCTTCTACATCATCACCCAAGTTGAGTCTAATTAATTGCGTCATCAAACCGTTTCTTATGTAACCATCGTAAGCTGCCTTTCCAACCGATTTCCAGTCATCTACAAGTTCTAGTTCTTGTAATTTAGGATCATATAAATAATAAAGTCCTACCAAGTCAGCACGACCTTCTTCCAATGTCGACGCATAGTTTTTCAAAGTTTCTTTAGTTTCGCCAACACCTGGATTTAACTGACCAGATGCGTGACCAATCACTTCATGAAGTGCTGTATGCAATTTATCAGCTAATTGACCATATTTTTCTTCTAATTCATACTCTTCATCATCGTGTACAAACTCTTTTAAGCGACCTGTACTTCCAGCATTATTATAAGCATTGATAATATTTCCTAGTGAAACAGACTTACTTCCTACCTCTTTTCTTATCCAATTGGCATTTGGTAAATTTACACCTATTGGCGTACTTGGTGATGCATCTCCAGCTTCACCAGCCACAGTAACAACTTTGTAAGTTACACCTACGACGCTATCTTTTTTATGCGCATCCATTAATGGCGAATTATCTTCAAACCATTGCGCATTTTCAGAAAGTACCGCCATTTTTTCAGACATATCAAAATCCTTTATTTGGACAATCGTTTCATAAGATCCTCGGTACCCTAAAGGATCATTATAAACTTCAATAAAACTGTTGATATAATCGATATTCCCTTCAGTAGCTGCAGTCCATGCCACATTGTAATCATCCCAAGTTTGTAAGTCACCTGTTTTGTAGTATTGAATAAGGAGTCCTAAAGCATCGCCTTGTGCTTTATTCTCTGCGACACCTTGTGCCAATTCTAACCACTTTACAATCTCATCGATGGCACTGCCATATAATCCTCCTGATTTATAAACGCGTTCTTTAAGTTCTCCGTTTTCTTTAACCAATTGTGAGTTCAAACCAAAAGACAAAGGTTTTTCTGGATTAGGAGAACTTTTTCTCTTGTAAAAGCTTTCAACATCCGCATTAGTAACATTGGGACCATAAAAATTAACAGCAGATAATAAAACGTTATCTACATTTTTGGCCTGATTGACTTTTTTAGAATCTTTATCGTTGAAAATCACATCAAAAGCCTCACCTTCAAGTGTGACTCCTGAGTCTGCTAAAAGCGACTTCAAATAATCTGAAGAAAATTCAGGCTTTAGCTTATCATTGGAATAATGATGGTGTATGCCATTAGAAAACCAAACACGTTTTAAGTAGGTTTCAAAAGCTTTCCAGTCATCGGTGTTTTTATCACCATTATAATTGGTGTAAACAGCTTCTAAGGCATTTCTAATTTTGAGATTATGTCGGTAATTTTGATCCCACATAATATCACGTCCTGACAAACCTGCTTGTACTAAATAGTACACTAACTTTTGCTCTTTGAGCGTTAAGTTTTCCCATCCAGGAATTTGATAACGTAAAATTTTAATGTCAGCAAACTGCTCTACGTTATAATCAAAATCACTGGTTTTTTCTACCGTTGCCATTTCCGGCTCTTGTGTTTTTTTATCATCACCACAAGAATACATAATGCTAGCAAAAATGGATAGAATTAGTATAAATTTTAATTTCATTGTTAATTATTTAATTGTTGTGTCACAAATGTAAACATTTATTAACATCTCCTAAAATTGATTATCTTTGATTACCTAATTAATTTTATCAAACTGTCAAAATGAAAGCATTTAAATACATTATCTTTCTATTTCTTATACTTATCATTGGTGCGGCCATTTATATAGCGGTACAACCCAATAGTTTTGAAGTCACGCGAACCAAAACAATACAGGCTCCTGCCGAAGTGGTTTACGACAATATTATTGACTTTAAAAATTGGGAGTCTTGGTCATCTTGGGCTGAAGCCGATCCCGATTTAACCATTCAGCTGCCAGAAAAAACTAAGGGCATTGATGGTTCATATACTTGGGAGGATTCAGATGGTGTTGGTCGCATGAAAACAGTTGATGCCAAACCACACAGTACGATTATTCAAGAAATGCAATTTGAAGAATTTCCTAAATCTGACGTACGTTGGGATTTAAGTCCTAATCAGGACGGCTCAACAGATGTTAAGTGGTCTATTAAAGGCGAAGATTTACCCTTTATGTTTAAGGCTTATACAGCATTTACTGGTGGCATGGAAAAACAAATAGGTCCGAATTATGAGCGAAGCCTAGAGCTCTTAGATAGTGTTTTGGTGGCTGATATGAAAAAATATTCCATTGACGTTGAAGGCGTAACCCAGCATAGTGGTGGATTCTATTTATACAATACCACGTCATGTAAGATGAGTGATCTCGAACAAAAAATGCAGGAAATGATGCCGAAAGTTGGTGGATATGCTATGAGTAATAATATTCGAATGGCTGGCAAACCTTTTGTGATATATCACCAATGGGATGTTGAAAATAACGCTGTTATGTTTTCTTGTTGTATTCCTACGAGTTCAAGAGTTATTACGACAGATTCAGACATACTTACTGGTCAACTTGAGCCGTTTAAGGCTTTGAAAACTGTCCTTGAAGGCGATTATGACAATCTGCAAGAAGCTTGGAACACATCCATGACTTATATTGCCGAAAACGACTTAATACAAAATGAGTCGGGACCCATGATTGAATCTTATATTACTGATCCTTCGAATACTGCAAATCCAGCAAATTGGATCACCGAAATCTATATCGCTGTCGAATAAATGAAACAACTTCTCTTGGTTTTTTTGGGTGGTGGTATTGGAAGTGTCCTTCGATTTACCATAGGTAAATGGCTCAATAATTCTGAAAACGGCATACCGTATGGTACGTTTGCAGCCAATATTATCGGTAGTCTTTTAATCGGTATTATTCTAGGACTTGCGGCAAAAAACAATACGTTATCAGACAATCAAACCATATTTCTTGCCACAGGTTTTTGTGGTGGTTTTACAACCTTTTCAACCTTCGCCTATGAAAATCATGTCTTTTTAAAGTCTGGTGATTTTGGGACATTCGCCTTTTATACAATAGCCAGTTTTATTGTTGGTTTTCTTGCTGTGTTCTTTGGAATGTACTTAATTAAAAATTAGTGCTTGTTAAAAGCTTTAACACCCGCTCTAACCTCTAAATCTAAGTAATTCTCTCTTGGCACTATCGGACAAGAGTAGCGTTCATTGTAAGCGCAATATGGATTATAGGCTTTATTAAAGTCTATTTCTATCACATTACCTTCAGGAATTCTCATATCTATATAGCGTCCACCACCATAGCTTTCATCACCATTCGTATTGTCTAGAAATGGTAAAAACAAATAATCCTCGTATCCCTCCTTCGTAATCAAACCTTGGTTTTGGTAAATATTTAAGCTAAAGTCTTTATCCTTTAATGTGAATGTAATGACACCATATTTCTTGTATTCTGGCAACCTACTAGTCGTAGTCTTCATTTTAAAAACATCCTCATTAGGTGTTCTTTCAAAAGTAGCTTGAACCACATAGGTGGAGTCAAACTTGAAAAAATCCAAACCTTTGAACTTTTTTCGGTCTTTATCCTTAAGAGGCGATGTTGAGGCATCTTTGTATTCTGCATTGATCTCTTTTTGAAATTCAGTTTCACCGGGAATTGGACGCTTATCCTGAGCACAGCTTAAAGTAGAAATGAACAATAATAAAAGTAGTGGATAGGTTTTCATAATGATATTTTTCATTTCAAAAATACAACTTATCCATTTTTTTCATAGCTTTACCTCAATTAAAATAAGAAAAATGCATAATTGCGTCGTAACATATATTAAAAGACAGAAGACCTCTTCAGGAAAGAGTCGGACGATCTATATGCTATGATAATATAATTATATAACCAATCAATCATAAAAAGTCCGACGTTAGCGTCGGACTTTTTACTTTTATATACCAATCAAAATGAAATTGTTATTCAAAAATTACCTCAACACATTTAAAGGGCTTTCTGAAGAAATCTGGTGGCTTGCACTAATTACTTTAATCAACAGAGCTGGAACGATGGTCATCCCTTTTCTATCGTTATATCTCAAAGAGGATTTAGAATTTTCAGTGGGTGATGTCGCATGGGTAATGACTGCTTTTGGTCTTGGTTCTGTGGCTGGATCTTGGCTAGGTGGCAAACTTACCGATCAAATAGGCTATTATCAAGTCATGGTAAGAAGTTTATTAGCAACGGGTTTTTTATTTATTGCCCTTCAATTTCTCAATACGTTTGCGCTAATTTGTGTAGGTATATTTTTGGTTATGCTAGTGGCAGATACATTTCGACCTGCTATGTTTGTGGCGCTCAGTGCTTATAGTAAACCTGAAAATAAAATCAGATCACTAACACTTATTAGACTCGCCATTAATCTCGGGTTTTCTGCTGGACCTGCCATTGGCGGACTTATTATTACCGGCTTAAGTTACTCAGGCTTATTTTGGGTAGATGGTATTACCTGTATTATCGCGACGCTTCTTATGATCAAAGTATTGAATCCGAAGAAAGCTAAAATAATGGACCAAATTAAAAATGACCATCCTGATTCAGCATATAAAGATAAAGCCTATTTAATATTTTTGGTAGCTATGGCTCTATTTGGGATTGTATTTTTACAGTACTTTTCGACCATCACCATTTACTATAAAGATGTTCATAGCTTAGATGAATTGGAAATTGGTTTACTTTTAGGTCTCAATGGGTTTTTAATCTTTATTTTTGAAATGCCACTCATAAAATGGTTAGAAAATTCTAAATATACCAAACTAGGATTGGTATTTTTTGGAGCCGTATTAACAGGCATCAGCTTCCTGATTTTAAACTTAACGAGTTGGTCGGGCGTGTTGGTTTTAGGAATGCTATTAATGACGGTAGGAGAAATGGTCGCATTTCCATTTTCAAACTCCTTTGCTATTGATCGCGCCAAAAAGGGAAATCAAGGAGAATACATGGCACTTTATTCCATGTCATTTTCCATTGCGCATATTTTTGGTCACAATGCAGGATTGCAAATGAGCGCAAAATTAGGTTATGATAATACCTGGTATATTATTACAGTGATAGCCTTTGTGTGTGCCATCATTTTATTTATATTAAAGCAACATTTGAAACGTAAAAAAACAAATAAAAGCATCGCTATTATTCAATGATAAAAACCGTAGACGTACTTATTGTAGGAGCAGGACCCATTGGTATCGCTTGTGCCTTGGAGTGTAAAAAAAGAGATTGGAATTACCTGGTCATAGAAAAAGGTGCATTGACCAACTCATTATTCAATTACCCCTTAAATATGACTTTTTTTTCTTCTTCGGAAAAATTAGAAATTGACGGCATCCCTTTTATCAGTAACCAGCCAAAACCCAATCGTAATGAAGCCTTAGAATATTATAGACGTGTGGTCACTTCTAATAAGTTGCAGATCCATCTCTATGAAAAAATAAGAAGTATTAAAAAAGCCGATATGCATTTTGAAGTCACTTCAGACAAAACGCAATACAAGGCCAAGAAAGTGATTATTGCTACTGGATTTTATGATATTCCAAATGTGTTGAATGTTTCTGGTGAAGACCTTCCAAAGGTTCAGCACTATTATAAAGAAGCCCATCCTTTCACCCTTCAAGATATTGCGATAGTTGGGGCCAGTAATTCTGCTGTAGATGCTGCGCTTGAAATCTATAGAAAAGGTGGCAATGTCAGTATGATTGTGAGAGGTTCTGATATTGGTGAACGTGTCAAATATTGGGTAAGACCTGATATCATCAATCGTATTGAAGAAGGAAGTATCACCGCCTATTTTGACTCTGAAATTACTGATATACAACCGAACCATATTACGATAAACACACCTGAAGGCTCTAAAACTATTGAAAATGATTATGTGATTGCACTAACAGGATACCAGCCCAACTTCCAATTTTTGGAAGCTGCTGGAATCACATTATCAAATGATGAAAAACACCTGCCTACTTATAATAAGGATACCATGGAATCAAACGTTGATGGTTTATATTTGGCAGGAGTGATTTGCGGTGGAATGGAAACACATAAATGGTTTATTGAAAATTCAAGGATACATGCCAAGCAAATTGCTCAACATATAGAACAACAATTTGACAATAGTCGTTCCTAAATAGACAAAAATCCTCAGGCCTAAAATCTTACTTCAAGGGTTTTACTTCGTTATGTTTTATAACGTGTGACAATACAATCTGTGTTTTTGTTTCTCCATAAACAATTAACTGATCGATAAATGATTCCAAGTGCTTTTGATTTTTTAGAACGACTTCCATCACGATATTTTCGTTACCGGTAATCCGATAGCAATTGATTACCTCATTATACGTTTGAACTTTCTCTAAAAATGGCTTAAGCATTCCCATGAAGGCGCGAAGTGTTATCAAGGCTTTTAACTGATAACCAACTTCGAATGGTGACACCAAGGTATTATAGCTTTGAATAATCCCAGCATCTTCCATCTTTTTAATGCGCTCTGAAACGGCTGGAGAACTAATGCCAACTTGTCTACCAATTTCAGCATTAGATTGCCTCGCATTCACTTGAAGACATTTCAAAATCTTCCAATTAAGCGTGTCTATATGCATTTAAAGTAATTTTAAAATATACGTTAATAGTTAAATCAAATATACGTTTTTACTTTAATAATTAAAGCATATTATCCTCATTTGTCACTAATTTTGTTACCATTGCTATTAAAAAATGAATTATCAAATCCCATCTCACTTATCAGAACTGCCTATATATCAAAAGGCTATAGATATCCTTGTCTTATCTCGGAGTATTTCCACATATATCAATCAAGATTTATCGTATTTAAGAGCAGATGGTACTGAAGATGCTGATATCTACTTTTCTGGAGACATCATTCAACAGTCAGAGTCTTTAGTTCCTGAAATTGAAAAGGCACAGGCAGAACGTTTTTCTGATAGAAAACATAAACATTTAGCATCTTTAGAACGTTTAACACATCGTTTGCATTTAAATTGTAAGCGATTGCAACATTGCAACAGCAATGGAAGAGACTACCTTCCTATTCTTCAAAAAGAGTTAAAAAAATTCAAGCGACTACAACGTCATTGGATGCTTACACTTTAAACTTTAGGCTTAAAAATCATTTTTTTGTAACGTTTTAGTTCTTCCAAAACGCGCTTCCTTAATAAAAATAGACCTATCATATTAGGCACCATCATTGCGAAGACCATAGCATCACTAAAATCAACAACCGCAGTTAAGGTTGCAGCAGCACCTATAACTGTAAACACGCAAAATAAAAGTTTGTAGATATATGCTGTTCTTTTACTTCGTCCGAATAAATAACTCCACGATTGATACCCGTAATAAGACCAAGAAATCATCGATGAAAAGGCAAATAAAATGACAGCAACGGTTAAGACATAAGGAAACCAGGAAATACCACTTTCCAATGCTGTGGCTGTAAGTATAACGCCCTGTTCAAAACTAATAGCTGCACTCGTATCCACTTGACCTGTAATTATTAATACCAAAGCTGTCATGGTACACACTAATACCGTATCAATAAAAGGCTCCAACAAAGCGACCAATCCTTCACTTGCAGGATAGTTGGTCTTTACCGCACTATGGGCTATTGAAGAACTTCCGATACCGGCTTCATTACTAAAGGCTGCTCTTTTAAATCCTTGTACCAGCACACCAATAAATCCGCCAGCTATACTTTGCGGATTAAATGCGCCATTCCAAATGGCTGAAAAAGCATCAGGGATTTTTGAAAAATTTAATCCGAGTATCGTGAGTACCGCTAACAGATAAACCACCACCATAATTGGCACTACTTTATCGGTCACTTTGGCTATTTTCTTGATACCTCCAATAATCACAATACCCACGAAAATGGCCATCACTAAACCAAAAACCCAGCCTTTACCATATAAAAAACTTTGTTCTCCTCCTGTGACATACTCAAAAAGCTTAAAGGCCTGATTCACTTGGAACATATTCCCTCCGCCAAAGGAGCCACCAATACACATAACAGCAAAAGCCACAGCAAGAATTTTCCCGAGTTTTACTAAGCCTTTCTCTTTCAACCCTTTTTTAAGGTAATACATGGGTCCGCCAAATACTGTTCCTTTGCTATCAACTTCTCGATATTTCACGCCCAATGTGCATTCCACGAATTTTGAAGACATCCCTAATAATCCGGCTAGAACCATCCAAAACGTCGCTCCAGCACCACCAATGGACAAGGCGATTGCAACTCCTGCAATATTCCCGAGACCCACCGTGGCCGAAACAGCTGCAGTAAGTGCTTGAAAGTGACTCACTTCACCTTCGCCATGACCTTCAACTCGGATGGTGTCAGGGTTGTCACCATCCATCGTAGAGACGGCTTCTGAAACTTCAATTGAGCCTCCTGTTTCTAAGTCGTCATAACGACCTCTAACGACTTTAATCGCTGTAAAAAACGATCGGAAATTGACAAACCTGAAGTAACATGTAAAATAGCCAGCACCCAGAATTAAAATAATAAGTACCCAAGGAATGCCAACGTCATTCGTTATTGGAATTTCAGCAAAAATGGCATCTACAAACCATTGGGTAGCGTTGCTGAATTGTGTGTTGATTTGTTCGTCTAATGATTGATTTTGAATTTCTGATAACATATAAAGAAGTTTGTCACAAGGTGTGAACAAACCGCTTTACATAAAAGGTTACGTAGTGATGAAATTTAATGAGGGAATGATTAAGCATGTACTTAATCACTCATATTACGACTTGCATGAGCGGCGAAATCATTAGTAATGGCGTAGGCAATCAATTGCTCTTTCCCTTCACTACCCTTGATATTCAACATTTTTTTGATTTGATGAATATGTGTTTGTAAGCCATCGACGCTAATATGCATCATTTCGGCTATGTCATTGTAAGATTTCTCATGACCGAAAAGCGCCAAATTCCCTAACACTTCCTTTTGACGTTCAGAAAACTCAATGGTATGTAGTTGGCTTAACGAAAGTAATTCCTTTTTCATGTTTTTAATCGTATCTAAATGACTCTCATTCGCCAACTGCAATTGTTCCATTTGGTGATTGAGTTTTTTGTTACGCATCGTTAACTCATGTACCAATGACTGTTGTTCTTCTTTTTCCGAAAGAAATTTCCAACTGTACAGTAAAATAGAAAACAATAAGATGAATAAAAACTTAAACGAAATAGCAGTAATACCACCAACGATGGCCCAAAACTTTTGATCGATAATCTGAACAACCTGGTCTTGAGGAATGATTCTATGTGATACTGCTATAACAATGAGTAAGAACAACACAAAAGTGGGTAAATACATGAACGTCATTTGCCTACTTTTAAAAGCGCTGTTCAGTTCATAGAGCAAGGATAAGGCTACAAAAATGGATATAGGAATATCGATCAACCAAATAAAATTATTACTAATGGTCGCATTATTATAAGAACTCGCTATAAAAACGAATGTGATCATTCCTAAAACACCAGAGTATAGTCCGATGAATTCCTTGGTAGAAAACCGTTCTATCAATCGCACAACGATTCCTCGTCTATGATTATGTTCAATAGATGGTAATGACAATAAGATAAATAATGAATTCGCTAAGGATACTAACACGCCTGAATAAATCAAGATTTTATGACTCAAGGACCATTGAAATATTTGCGTATATACTAAATTCAGCAAAGCGCCGAATCCCCAAACAAATATTGCCAAGCCGAACCATTTTATGCCATTTATCGCATGCTGATTAGTTCCTCGTTTTTTTTCCTTGATGAAAATCCGTTGAATGACCATCGCTGAAATTAAACAGACGATAGCCGTGACCATAAATTCAGTCGTAGATGACATGGTAGTTCGTTTGAATGACTAAATATAGAAAAATCCCTTGATGAAAAGGGATTTTAAATTATTTCTTCATAGATGGAAGTCTAGAACTTACATGTTTCTTCGGTATTGCCCACCCACTTCAAACAAAGCAGATGTGATTTCACCTAAGGAGCATACTTTACAAACCTCCATTAAAGATTCAAAAATGTTTTCATTATTGATGGCCTTTTGTTGTAAGTCATTCAGTAAATCCTTGGTATCATGAGCTTGATGCAAATTTTTCAAGGTTTTAATTTGTATTTTCTTTTCCTCTTCAGTGGCTCTAATGACTTCCGCAGGAATGACCGTAGGAGACCCTTTGGAACTCAAAAATGTATTCACGCCTATAATTGGAAACTCTCCATTGTGTTTTAAGGTTTCATAATACAGACTTTCTTCTTGAATTTTTGAGCGTTGATACATCGTTTCCATCGCTCCTAAAACACCACCTCTTTCTGTGATTCGGTCAAATTCTAAAAGCACAGCTTCTTCCACAAGATCAGTTAATTCCTCAATAATGAAGGAACCTTGGATAGGGTTTTCATTTTTAGCCAACCCTAATTCTTTATTAATAATCAACTGAATGGCCATTGCACGTCGCACTGATTCTTCGGTTGGTGTGGTTATCGCTTCGTCATAAGCATTCGTATGCAAAGAGTTACAATTGTCATAAATCGCATATAATGCCTGAAGGGTTGTACGGATATCATTAAAGTCGATTTCTTGAGCGTGCAAGCTACGTCCCGACGTTTGAATATGATACTTGAGCATTTGTGCTCGTGCATTAGCACCATACTTAAGTTTCATTGCCTTAGACCAAATCTTTCTAGCGACACGACCGATTACGGCATATTCAGGATCAATACCATTCGAGAAAAAGAAGGATAAATTAGGTCCAAACTTATTAATATCCATACCTCTAGACAAGTAATACTCCACATAGGTAAAACCATTGGCTAAGGTAAATGCCAATTGCGAAATTGGATTTGCTCCAGCTTCTGCAATATGATAACCAGAAATAGATACAGAATAAAAATTTCGGACATTATTCTCTATAAAATAGGCTTGTACATCTCCCATTAAACGCAAGGCAAATTCTGTAGAAAAAATACAGGTATTTTGCGCTTGATCTTCTTTCAAAATATCCGCTTGAACGGTCCCTCGCACTTGGGCGATTGTTTGGGCTTTTATTTCTTTATAAACATCTTTCGGTAACACTTGATCTCCTGTAACACCTAAAAGCATCAATCCAAGACCATCATTCCCTTCAGGTAATTCACCGTGATATTTAGGTCGTTCTTTATCTTTATATAGTTCTGCTATTTTAGCTTCAACCTCCTTCTCAAGACCATGTTCCTTAATATATAACTCACACTGTTGGTCTATGGCGGCATTCATAAAAAAGCCCAGTAACATTGGAGCTGGACCATTAATAGTCATACTCACTGAAGTCATTTTATCCGCCAAGTTAAATCCGGAATACAATTTTTTAGCATCGTCCAAACAGCAAATAGACACACCTGCATTTCCAATCTTACCGTAAATGTCTGGTCTATGATCTGGATCATTACCATAGAGTGTCACACTATCAAAGGCCGTTGACAATCGTTTTGCTGGTAAGCCCATACTCACATAATGAAAGCGACGATTGGTTCGTTCTGGTCCACCTTCACCTGCAAACATTCGAGCAGGATCTTCTCCCGTTCTTTTGAATGGATACAAGCCTGATGTATATGGAAACTCGCCAGGAACATTCTCCTGAAGCGTCCATCGCAAAATATCTCCCCAAGCTTGATACTTTGGCAACGCTACCTTAGGTATTTGTGTATGAGACAAGGACTCTGTATGTGTTTCTATTTTTATTTCTTTATCGCGAACCTTAAAGGAGTAAATAGGATTTTTATAACGATTCACCTTGTCATCCCAACCTGTAATTACTTCCCAGTTGTAAGGATCTAAATTGAGTTTGACACGATCAAATTCAGCTATCAAAAGCTTGACAAAGTCTTTGTTATCTGCATAATTAATGCCGTCTCCATCAATTCCAGCTTTATCCAATTTAGGGCTTGTTCCTACAACCGATTCCATCGTTTTATAAATCCCATAAAGTTTCTGAGCCACTTCAACTTGATCCACTACCGTTTTATCATACGCTCTGTTGTTTTCAGCAATTTCTGATAGATAACGTGTTCGAGATGGAGGGATCACAAAAATCTTTTCACTCATTTCATCGGAAATATGAAAGGTGGACTTTAAATCGGTATCGGTTTTCTCTTCCAACTTATCCATGATGGCCTTGTAGAGCGTATTCATTCCAGGATCATTAAATTGTGACGCAATGGTTCCAAACACAGGTAAGTCTTCTTGCGGTGTATCCCACAAGTTGTTGTTACGCATGTATTGTTTTTTTACATCGCGTAAGGCATCTAAAGAGCCGCGTTTATCGAATTTATTGATAGCTACCAAATCGGCAAAATCTAACATATCAATTTTCTCTAATTGTGTTGCCGCACCAAACTCAGGTGTCATCACATATAGAGACACATCGCTATGCTCAATAATTTCTGTATCAGATTGACCAATCCCTGAGGTTTCCAAAATGATTAAATCAAACTCAGCGGCTTTAAGCACTTCTACTGCTTCATTCACATATTTTGATAAGGCTAAATTAGATTGACGTGTCGCAAGACTGCGCATATACACTCTAGGTGAATTAATAGCATTCATACGGATACGATCTCCTAATAAGGCACCTCCAGTTTTACGTTTAGAGGGATCTACCGAGACGATTCCCACGGTTTTCTCTGGAAAATCGATTAAAAAACGTCTCACCAACTCATCTACTAAACTGGATTTTCCTGCACCACCTGTTCCAGTAATACCGAGTACTGGAGTTTTAGAGTCTTTATTCTTGGCATGTATTTTATCTAAAGTTGCTTTTGCCACTTCAGGAAAATTCTCTGCAGAAGAGATTACACGCGCAATAGCTTTCGGGTTTTTGTTTGGTAAATGATCAATCTCACCATTAAGCGATTCGCCAATGGCAAAGTCGGATTTTTCGACTAGATCATTAATCATGCCTTGTAAACCCATTTCACGACCATCGTCAGGTGAATAGATACGATCAATACCATAATCCATGAGTTCCTTTATTTCCGAAGGCAAAATAACGCCGCCACCACCGCCAAAGATTTTGATGTGTTCAGCACCTTTTTCTTTTAGTAAGTCATGCATGTATTTAAAATACTCATTATGACCACCTTGATATGATGTTAAACAAATCGCATTCACATCTTCCTGAATGGCTGTATTCACCACTTCTTCAACACTCCTATCATGACCCAAATGTATCACCTCCACACCTGTGGCTTGGATGATACGACGCATGATATTTATGGAGGCATCATGCCCATCAAATAAGGAGGCGGCAGTTACGATTCTAACTTTATGTTTTGTATGATAAGGTGCGACTTGCTTCATTCGTAATAATCTAAGTTTTTAGTGCTGCAAATTTAAGGAATATTCAAAAATTTCGGCGTAATTTTAAGAAATATATAAGTGTGATTATAATGAGATTATTTTCTGAGTAAAAAAAACAAATCTCTATATTTGTTAAATATAAAAAATCCCTATACCATGATTCGTAAATTTTTTGCATTTATTCTTATCTTCAATTTGACAGCCTGTGCAGAACTTCAGGATGTTGTGAACAATCTTCCTCAAGGAGGTGATGTATTGAGCAACGCAGATATTGCAGCTGGTCTGAGACAAGCCTTAGATTTTGGAATTGATAAGCAGGTAAGCAAATTGACACAAGAAGATGGTTTTTTCAAGAATGAACTCGTTAAAATATTGTTGCCAGAGGAACTTCAAAAAGTAGATAAAGGGCTGCGTGATATAGGTTTAGGTAATTTAGCGGATGAAGGCCTAAAAGTTTTGAATCGAGCTGCTGAAGATGCTGTTGGTGAAGCCACACCTATTTTTGTGAATGCTGTCAAAGATATTACCTTTAATGATGCGAAAAATATTTTGTTGGGTAACGATGATGCAGCCACTCAATATTTGACCTCAAAAACTCAAACGGAACTTTACAATAAGTTTCATCCAGTTATCAATAACTCATTTGCGAAAGTAGGTGCTGATCAAGTTTGGACAAACCTTATAAATAAATACAATGCCATTCCTTTTACCAACAATGTGAATCCTGATTTAACAGATTATGTTACTGCTGAAGCCTTAAAAGGGGTATACACCATGATTGCTGTTGAGGAAAAGGAAATTAGAAATAAAGTATCGTCAAGAGGTACTGATCTCTTGAAAAAGGTATTTGCACTTCAAGATTAGATGACATCACATTACAAAATAGCGGTTGTAGGTCCAATACCGCATGACACTATTATTACTCACAATAATGAGACAATTGTTAAATACGGTTGTGTCTCGCATCCCACTATTGCATTAGCCAAATTAATGGAAGGTCAAGGTGAGGTCATTCCTGTGTCTCATGTGCACCAAAAGGACTACGAGGCCATTAAAGCATTGTTGGCGCCGTATAAAGCGATTAACATGGAAGGTTTGTCTTCCAAACATGACCTTGGAACGGTTATCGAGCTAGAATTTTTAGATCAGAATAATCGTCGTGAGCGGCAGATCTCAAATATGAAGCCTATTTCCGCAGCAGATGTTTCACCTTTTTTAGATGCCGATTGTTTTGTTTTTGTTCCGATTACAGATTTTGAGATTGAATTAGACACCTTGAAACACATAAAAAAACACAGCAAGGCTAAAATCATTTTTGATGCACACGGACCAACCACCTATGTCACAGATGAAGGCAAGCGCTTAAGAAGGTATTGGAAAGATAAGGAAGACTGGCTACCTTATATTGATGTTCTGAAAATGAATTTAGAAGAATCTATCTGTTGTTGGTTTGACGAAGATTATACCAACGAAGATTTTTATGATGATAACAATACGGCACATTTAGACGATTTTGCCGATTATGTCTTGAGCCAAGGTGTGCAGTATTTGTATGTCACTTTAGATTCTAGAGGTTGTGCTATTTATTCGAAAAATGACGATGGTAGCATGTCCAAATCGTTCGTTAAATCTGTTCCAGTCAACCACGTTGTTGACACGACGGGATGTGGTGATTCTTTTGCTGGTGGATTAGCCTTCGGATTTACCGTGAATAATGATGCTACAAAAGCAGCGCATTATGCTAATGCGCTTGGTGCCATGAGAACTCAAGGTAAAGGCTTTGATGTATTTAAATCCTTAGACGAGACGAATGCCATTATTGACAAGCATTATTGAGTTTTCTTCTTATATAATCCATCGAAAGCTACTGTGACGTTTGTGCCATCGGTTATAGTCTCCCAATATTGCCTTACCGAACCGTCATCATTAGTTGTCCAAGTTATGCGATGATAATAGGGCTTTCCTGCCTTATTTGTAAATTCATCTGATTTCAAAACCATCTGGTTGCCTTTTCGATGTCCTTTTAAATGTAAACTCTGTCCTTGATTATCAATCCAAAGCTGTTCCCACTGTTGGGTATTCGAATTATAATAATTATGACTCGTACCTGTATAGGAGCCATTGGCACTGATCCAGTTTTCTTCAAGAACACAGCCGTTCTGTATTTTTGTAATGGTATTATGACCAGCCAATGTGCCATCAGGCTTTGTAACTGTCCATTCACCTACCCAAAAATCAAAGGCTTTTTGGGTGTCAGAACAGCAATTACACGATGGATTCTGTGAAAATGATAAGGCTGTAAAAAGACTAAATAATATGGGTAAAATTCGTTTCATTTAAGTGTGTTTATCATAAAATTATTAAATCAATTTTAATACAAAGCTAATATTAACATAACATTGATAAGCGATTTAAGTCTCATCTTTGCAATAGTTAGCAGGAAAATCTCCTAAAATTCATTCGAATTAGAAAAGTTAGTTGGAAAATCGGTCTCTTTATGAGGTCGGTTTTTTTTTATTAATTTTTTTAAATTTTAATTTGCTCTATTCCAATATTTTAAATACATTTAAGTATTAGAATCGTGTAAGTAATGAAACCCATCAATAGCATTCAGGAACATCGATCGGCATTACTAGCACGATACAAAAAACTTATTGAACAAGCCTACAATTTTCGTCAAACTGATTCTGCCCTCAGCGACATTTCAGAATACAAGGCCATAAAATTACTTCACAAGTTAAATAAATTGAATTACCTCGACAGGAATTTAAGTGCCATACAGCGCAATTAATTTGACATTTATTTAACGTTACTCTTAAGTCTAAGGCTTGTCATTTAATCGTATATAAGATTTAAAAACAAGTAATTATGAGTACACATTTCTGCAAAGTGGGAAAAACCACACCCAATAACGACAAAAAAGTTAGTTTAAAAGATTTAGAGAATAAATATGCACAATTTATTGAAGAAGCTTACAATGTGGAGCAAACAGATTTAAGCTTGAGCGACACCTTATTTCACGAAGCACAAAAGCTAAAGCAACGTATTTTGAATTTAAAAAGTGCTAATGCACTAAATCTTGATGCAGCGTTTTAAAATACTGAAAAGCCTTTGTTAATCGCGAGCCATACCACGAAAAATATTCTCCGTCTACAAGGATGATACTCGCTGAAGGAAATTTTCCTTGTAATAGCGCCATGTCCTCTTCTTTAAAAGGATAAGGTTCTGTTGACAAAAGTATGATATCGCAGTTAGTACCGATGTCAGCTATTTTGATTTCTGGATATCTATTCAAATCTGCAAACACATTATCAAAATTATTCAAATGTAACATGGCATTAATAAATGTCTGACTTGCTGCCACCATCCACGGATTCTTCCAAATAAAATAAGCCACTTTACGCTTTGGTTGTTTTAACATAAATTCGGAAAAATTAAAAGCCTCACTTTCGATAGTTTCGATAATTTGAGACGCTTTCTTTTCAACTGAAAACAATGTGCCATAGAGTTTGATGAGTTCAATCGCATCTTCAAGATTATAAATATCACTAATATGAACGGGTGCTATCTGTTCTAACACTGAAATCATTTCAGCCGTGTTCTCTTCTTTATTGCATAGAATAATATCTGGAGACAGCGCTTTGACTTTATCGAAATTTATAGTCTTTGTACCACCAACAACGTTTTTTTCTTGCTTCAAATAATTTGGATGCACACAAAATTTAGTCACTCCTACAATTTTTGATCTGAGACCTAAATCAACCAACAGTTCTGTTTGTGAAGGCACTAGTGATACAATACGCTTAGGCGTGTTTTGCAATTGAAGTGGTCTACCTAACTGATCACGATGCATCATCTGAAATTCATTAACTAAGGCAACAAGGATGCCATTTCGCTCTGTAATTCAGCAGCTTTTTCAGCAGCTTTTTCAGCAAAATTCATTGTATTGGAGGCGTAAATAATTCCTCTTGAAGAATTAATCAATAATCCAATATCCTTAGTCATTCCATATTTACAAACCGCTTTCAAACTACCTCCTTGTGCACCAACACCAGGTACTAATAAAAAGGCATCTGGCACGATATCACGAATCTCGTTCAAAAACTCTGCTTTAGTCGCGCCAACCACATACATTAAATTACGAGCATTTTTCCATGATTTAGATATTTCTAAGACTTGCTTATAAAGCTCCTTCCCTTCTACCGTTTTTGTTTGAAAATCGAAGGCTCCTTTGTTTGAAGTCAAAGCCAATAATATGGTATGCTTGTTATCAAAAGCCAAAAAAGGTTCCACCGAATCCTTGCCCATATAGGGAGCAACCGTGACACTATCGAAAGACAAATCCTCGAAGAATGCTTTAGCGTACATCGCGCTTGTATTTCCAATATCGCCACGTTTGGCATCTGCTATGGTGAAAATTTCTGGATGCTTCACATTGAGATACATCATTGTTTTTTCCAAAGCCTTCCATCCTTTAAGACCGTGTGCTTCGTAAAAGGCTGTATTTGGTTTATAAGCAACACATAAGTGATGCGTCGCGTCGATAATGGCTTTGTTGAAAGAAAAGATAGGATCCTCCTCTGTTAATAGATGTTTAGGGATTTTATTTAAATCGACATCCAGTCCTATACAAAGAAATGACTGCTTCTTTTTAATTTGTTCTGTGAGTTGGCGTGTTGTCATTTTAATGAATTCATGAAAATTCGAATACCATTGATTCTTTTAAGTTCTACACTTCAAAAATAAGTAATAAAAAATGCCTCCAAAATAGGAGGCATCAAATTATATGGTTTGATTTTTTTTGGCAAATGATTTTCCTTTCTTATAAATAGGAATTTTAAGTCCAGCATAGACATTTACAGCCTTACTTTCACTTGACATAACATTTGTTAGAATGGAATTGGAACCTAAGAATAGTGGACCTGCACGAAACCCAAAACCTGCGTTAAATCCACTGTAATCCGTCACACTCAATGGGATATAACAACCAAACCATTTACGCTCGAAACGTGGGGTGACTATCACACTATTGTCTATTTTATTCGTGTTTAATTCAGTCGCATTACGCAATGACAAATCTGTTCTTAAATTGACAAAAAACTGTGTGTCTAAATTATAATCTAAAGTCAAGTGCAGAGCGGTTGGCAACTTCACTTTGGTAAAATCTTCAGAGCCAATTTGCGTATATAAGTTATTCAATTTATCCTCTATACTTTCTTGAGACTCATAAGTAATTTCATCTACAGAACCTGTAATATCGTAACGATTTGCTTCAGCTTTATCATAGCTAATGCTACCAATATCGGTAATACTTAATCCTACCTTCAATTTGTAATTAGACCTTGACGCATTGTCAATTTCGGTAGGTTCTGGACGCCATTCATAGATAAACCCTAGATCGGCACCAAGTCCGTTAGAACCTTTCTCAATATTGAAATCGCTATCATCTTCATTGACACTAACACCCTGAGAACTTCCGTACTCAATCAAACCGGTTGTTGTAATCGTTCCCACATCTGGCGTAGAACCATCAGCATCAAAATCAACGGACAAATTGGTTCCTTTCAAGTAAGCGTTTCCTGCGCCTTGAAGGTATTTTAAAGTGACACCACCTTTAAGATAGTGTTGGTCATTATCGATTAAAGTTCTAGCGTATACCAATCCTATTTCACCCCAAGCATGGAACGTGGATGTAAATTCATCCTCCGTCAATGAGAAATCATTCGCAGAATCGAAATCATCTTCAAAAGCATCAAAAAGTTCTCCTTTAATCTCATTAATATTAAGATACGCTCGAGCTCTCAAAATGATTCCAATACTATGTTTTGGAGATAAATTGAACATAAAAGAAGGCAAGAGCACATCCGATGAAATCGCAAAATTATTATTCTCTGCAGCTATAAATTGGTCAGTATTGATATCAGATCCATCGAATACATTACCAAAATCAGTCACAAAATAGTCATTGTTGATACTGCCATTGGCCGATCCCAAATTAATTTCAGTTCTAAATTTGGACCCTGTGATATTCGCTGGGTTTAATGTGGCACTGTTAATACCTGAATAGTTATCTGACAAGTATCCAAAATAGTTTTGGGCGGCTGCCATATTTACGAACAGCAGCAAAAACATAAATTTAAAAATTCTCATTTATAGTTAGGTTGATTAATAGCTTTAAATATGTTCATCGCTGGCTTTCAACTTTTCGGTATTTTCAGCCAGCATTAATTCGTCGATAATTTTTTGAATATCACCATTAATAATATTTTGCAAATCATATAAAGTCAAACCTATTCTATGATCCGTCACACGACCTTGAGGGTAATTATAGGTTCTAATTTTTGCACTTCGATCTCCAGAAGTTACCATACTTCCACGCTTCGCAGCATCCTCTTCCTGTTTTTTAGCTAATTCTAAATCATACAATCTTGATCGCAATACCTTAAAGGCTTTTTCTTTGTTTTTATGTTGGGATTTTTGATCTTGACACTGAGCCACCAAACCAGTAGGCTCATGAGTTAACCGAACTGCTGAATAGGTTGTATTTACGGATTGTCCACCAGGTCCAGAAGAACAAAAGTAATCGATACGAACATCTTTTGGATCAATTTCGATATCAAACTCCTCGGCTTCAGGAAACACCATACAAGTTGCAGCACTTGTGTGTACTCGACCTTGTGTTTCTGTTTGAGGAACACGCTGCACACGATGCACACCCGCTTCAAACTTTAAAGTTCCATAGACATCTTCTCCAGAAACTTCAAACTGAATTTCCTTAAATCCACCATTAGTTCCTTCACTAAAGTCTACTGTATCCACACGCCATCCTTTACTTTCACAATACTTGGTATACATTCTAAAGAGATCTCCAGCAAAAATACTTGCCTCATCACCACCTGTTCCAGCGCGTAGTTCAACTACTGCATTCTTAGAATCTTCAGGATCTTTAGGAATCAACAAAAAGCGAATATCATCCTCCAACTTAGGAATCCCTTCTTTAGCCTCGTCATATTGCATTTTCGCCATTTCAACCATTTCTGGGTCACTTCCATCAGCAATGATTTCTTCAGCTTCTTTTAAATTGTCCGTAAGTTCTATATAGGCTTCACGCTTATCCATGAGTAAGCGTAAATCTTTGTATTCCTTGTTTAATTGTACGTAGCGTTTCTGATCCGAAATGATATCGGGTTGGATGATTAGGTCACTCACCTCATCAAAACGCTGCTTTACTATTTGTAATTTCTCTAACATCTATCTTCTAAAATTGAGAATCAAAAATACGATAATTTATGGATTCACCATAGATTGAAAAACTTGTAGTTATCGCGAAAAATATTTTTACTTATTTTATCGTTATAAGTTCATGCGTACGCAAGTAAGATCCATACTCAACTATTATAAATCAATGGCATTATGGTCGTTCATTGTAACGCTCGGAATCACCATCGTGAACCCGGAACTTATTTTGGCACTCTCCACAAAACTATGTCTTGTATTTGTGTTGTGGTTTATGATAAGTGATAGAAAAATACGCCAACGACTGCGTTTTTATAGAATTCGTGGTGTCTCAAATATCAAGTTTTTCACAGTGATTTTCATTTTTGATGGTTTGATTACCACCTTATTTCTGACACTGATCAAAGGATTCATTTAAAAATTAAAAACGACACCTACACCAAGTAACTGTTTCCATTGGAGCTTAGCACCTCGTTCTTCAAATTCATCTGCAATGTCAGTTTCAACAAGGGTTTTAACATCGTTATCATATTTTATATGCGAGCCTAACGTTGCTTTCACATAGTCATTGACTTTAAAATCAAAGATGACTTCCCAATCAACGTCTATATTTCCAAATTGATTGAGGTAATCGGAATATAAACTGATATTGTTTCTGACGAGGATATTTTCAAAAACCTCTGTCTCGTAATAATTGGTCAATAACACACCCATTTCGGTACGTAGTCGCTCACCCTCTTCAATAATATTTCCTTCATCATCGTAAACTGCAGGCGTCACACCAAATGAGCCAGCATTTGACAAAGCGTCATCAAGCACAAATGTCGACTTCATGGTTAACGGTGAAAAATACACGGATAGTTTGTCAAAATTTTTACCATATTCAACACCTCCACCAACAAATAAATACCCAGGTGCCATAAACCGTGAGATTTCATTGTCACGATCGGGATAGTTATAACCATTGGTTAATTGTGTTTTAAAGTTAAATCGAGATGAAAAATACCAATTTGTTAATGTATCCTTTCGATAACCGAGGTTTGAAATAATTTCCAGTTCGTCTTCTGTTTTTCTAAGCCTTTGGTTTTCTTGTTTATTGATCCCATATCTTAAACGTGCGGAACTGTTCCATTTAAAATTATTTTGCACATATTTTAGCGAAGAAAAAATGGTGGAAAGCGCAGAAATAGAGTTACTACCACCTGCATTCCAATTAACGAATGTCACTTCACTAATATCGAGGCCTGCTTTATTTACTAATTCCCATTTAGGGCGTTGCGTTTCTGTTTTTGTTGAATCTGTTACTGCGTATGAAAAATGAAAAGTTAAGACAAATAGTAGAAATGATATTTGCTTCATTGTAATTAGGTTTAAAAAATAGTATTAGTTAGTAGTTAAACGTTCCGAATTCACTTTTAATTGTTAGTTTTTTCTCTTTTGATTCTTCAACGCGCCCAACAATCTGTGCATCAACATGAAAGGATTTAGAAATAGCGATAATATCGTCGGCCACCTCTGGCGACACATACAGCTCCATTCGATGTCCGCAGTTGAACACCTGATACATTTCTTTCCAGTCGGTTTTAGATTGCTCCTGAATTAATTTGAATAACGGTGGCACATCGAACAGACGGTCTTTAATAATGTGCAAGTTTTCAATGAAATGTAAAATTTTGGTTTGTGCGCCTCCGGAACAGTGCACCATTCCGTGAATTTTATCAGAAGAAAACTTGGATAAAATCGATTTAATTATAGGTGCATAGGTTCGTGTTGGTGACAAAACCAATTTGCCCGCATCTAAAGGCGAATCTTGCACAGGATCCGTTAATCTAACTTGTCCAGAGTAAACTAAATCATCTGGCACTGCAGCGTCATAACTCTCTGGATATTTTTCTGACAGGTACTTATGGAAGACATCATGACGAGCTGAAGTCAAACCATTACTACCCATACCACCATTATATTCAGCTTCATAAGTGGCTTTGCCAAAACTTTCCAAACCTACAATCACATCACCCGCTTGAATATTAGCATTATCAATAACATCACTGCGTTTCATTCTTGCCGTGACGGTAGAATCAACAATAATAGTGCGTACTAAGTCTCCAACATCGGCAGTTTCGCCTCCAGTTGAATGGACAGTAACACCAAAATCTTTCAAGTCAGAAATTAACTCTTCAGTTCCATTAATTATTGCCGAAATCACTTCTCCAGGAATCACGTTTTTATTTCGGCCAATAGTAGAGGAAAGCATAATATTATCTGTAGCACCCACACAAAGCAAATCATCTATATTCATGATTAATGCGTCTTGAGCAATACCTTTCCAGACCGAAATATCTCCAGTTTCCTTCCAGTACATATAAGCTAAAGCGCTTTTAGTTCCTGCACCATCGGCATGCATAATCAAACAGTAGTCTTCGTCATTGGTAAGATAGTCTGGAACTATTTTACAAAATGCCTTCGGAAACAATCCTTTATCGATATTCTTTATAGCGTTATGAACATCTTCCTTTGAGGCAGAAACCCCTCTTTGCGCATAACGTTTACTGATATTTTGACTCATTGGTTTGTGTTGTTGAGCCACAAAAATAAGAATTGTTAATTACAATAGCATTCAATTTTTGTCATCAGTTATTGAATTGGCTTGTATTTCTGTTGAATAGTCACTTAATAGTTTAGATTTTGTCTCAGCGCCACCAAAATAGAAGTTCAGACCTAAAGCGATCCTAAAATACGTGTCATTGGAAGCTCCTGCTTCCAGACCATCTAGGGTATCACTAGACACATAATTATAATCTGTATATAATTTTAAGGCGATACTACGCAACAGCACAACTTCTACACCTAATCCTGCTTGTAATTTAGGAGACGTCTGCTTAAAATGATTGGCTGCATTATATCCAGCGCCAACAAATATCAGAGGCGAAACGTAGTGATGTGGTAATAATAGAAGTTCCATGTTTAAATCAAAAGACATAAACCCTTCATTATATAAATCGATATATGCTAAATTAAACTTGTGATATCCGAAATCCAACGACAAGTGCGGTGTTAAATGTCGTTTATAGCCAATATGGCTATAGATTTCAAACATTGGATCTTGATAATCTCCATTTATAACCGAAGTACCTAATGCGGCATCAAAAGCGTTAGTACCTCTTAAATCATAAAACTTAGTTTTGGGTGTTGTCAGATGCTCTTGAGACTGTAAAGTCGTCTGTAGCATAAAGCATCCCACCACCATTACAAACAACCGAATATGTTTTGCTATCATCAAACTTTGTTTTTGGTTATTACGCTAACCATCACAAAAATATTTAGGCTCACAAGATTTGGAAAAATGCGGACGACAATATAACAAATTAATTGTCAAACAGTTAACTTTTTGAGAATTTGCAAACAAAACATAAAAAAAAGACAAAAGAATTTGTAATTCATTTGTCTTTTCAATTGACGAATCACATTCGCCAATTTAGTTTTTGTAAGCTTCAAAAATCATTTACGATTCTGCTTGAAATCTCGTTTCAGTTTTAACAACGTTGTCCTGTGTAAGGTCATCTTTCACGTCATTAGAATCGTCCTGAGAAAACAACAAGGTAGCAAACATTAATGCAGCTACACTTAGTAGTAACTTCTTCATTTTTACAAAAAATTGATTAATAGCACTACAAATATAACCAACTTGCTTAGTGTTTATCAAGGTTTAACTATATTTTCGATTAGTTGATAAATTAATGCGTTGAAATACATTAAATGCAAATTTCACTACGTAATACTACGTATGATTTTGCATAAAACTATCCTTAAAAACACACTTTAAGAAGGTCTCGAAGTTAATTTTTCATGCGCTTCTTCAATCAAATAAGCTATCCAATGAGTTTAGTAAGTAAACAAAAGCTCTCTATATTTTGTGAGTGGCCATAATTCATCATCTACAAGTAACTCAAGTTTATCACAATGGTATCTGATATCATCGAAAAGCACCTTTACTTTATTACAGTACGCCATAGCTTTGTCGTCGAGATTTTCTAATGCATTGGCTTTTTTTCTTTCTTCTGTCATTTTAGTGACATTAGAATTGATACTCTCTATATGATGTGAAATGTCTTCTATAAGATTCAATTGTTCTTTAGCATAGGTCTTAAAAGTATCGCCATAAATTTCTTTAAGTCCTTTTACGTTCTTAATCAAGATATTTTGGTAGCGCACTGCTGTTGGAACCACATGATTACGAGCAATATCACCAATAACACGACCTTCGATTTGAATTCTTAGGACATACTCTTCCATTTCAATTTCATAGCGTGCCTCAGATTCTATGGTATTCATGACGCCTAATTCCTCAAATAACTGAAGTGCTTTTTTAGAAATCTTAGCTTTCAAGGCTTCTGGTGTTGTCTTGTGATTACTAAGTCCGCGTTTTTTTGCTTCCTTTTCCCAGGCTTCACCATAGCCATTACCTTCAAAAAGAATATGTTTTGATTTTTTAATATACTCACGTAAAATATTAAAAATGGCATCATCCTTTTTCATATCTTTTTTAGAAATAAGCTTGTCTACTTCAGCTTTAAAGTCCATCAACTGTTTTGCGACAATGGAATTTAAAACCGTCATTGGATTGGCACAATTTGCCGTAGATCCAACAGCTCTAAATTCAAACTTATTGCCAGTAAAGGCGAATGGAGACGTTCGGTTTCTATCAGTATTATCGAGCAAAACATCTGGAATTTTACCAACCACATTGAGTTTTAAATCTGTCTTTTCTTGAGGTGATAATTTACCATCAGTTACGTTTTCCAATTCATCGAGCACTTTGGTCAATTGTTCACCAATAAATACGGATATAATGGCAGGAGGTGCCTCGTTAGCACCTAAGCGATGATCGTTACTAGCAGATGCAATCGCTGCCCTCAACAAATCTTCATTATCATAAACAGCTTTGATGGTATTGATAAAAAAGGTCAAGAATTGCAAGTTGCTCATTGGTGTCTTACCTGGACTTAATAAATTCACACCTGTATTTGTACTGAGACTCCAATTATTGTGTTTCCCTGAACCGTTAACACCTGCAAACGGCTTTTCATGAAACAACACTTTAAAGTTATGACGTTCTGCGACCTTGTCCATAACGTCCATCAAAAGCGAATTATGATCAACGGCAAGGTTAGCCTCTTCGAATATAGGAGCCAATTCAAATTGATTCGGAGCCACTTCATTATGTCTGGTTTTAACTGGAATTCCGAGTAGCATGCACTCTGTTTCGAGATCACGCATATAAGCCATTGCTCTATTGGGAATCGTACCAAAATAGTGATCATCAAGCTGCTGCCCTTTTGCAGGAGAATGACCGAGCATTGTTCTACCTGTCAATACGATGTCTGGTCGAGACATAGCTAGACCACTATCTATTAAAAAGTATTCTTGCTCCCAACCTAGGGAAGCATTTACTTTTTTTACATTTTTATCAAAATACTTACAAACAGCTACTGCAGCCGTGTCAACAGCTTGCAATGCTCTTAATAACGGTGTTTTATAATCTAATGCTTCTCCCGTATACGCTACAAATATGGTTGGTATACACAATGTCGTTCCTAAAACAAAAGCGGGAGATGTTGGATCCCATGCTGTATATCCTCTAGCTTCGAAGGTGTTTCTAATGCCACCATTTGGAAAACTAGAAGCATCAGGTTCTTGTTGAACTAATTGTCCGCCACCAAACTTTTCAATAGCCAAGCCATTTCCTATCGTTTCGAAAAAAGCATCGTGCTTTTCAGCGGTGGCACCTGTTAAAGGCTGAAACCAATGTGTATAATGTGTTGCGCCTTTAGATATGGCCCATTCTTTCATCCCTGTAGAAATATGATCCGCAACAGTTCTATCGATTTTGGAACCATTACTTATGGCATCCATCACATTTTCATAAGCCTCTTTTGTCAAAAATTGACGCATGGTTGATTCACTAAAAACATTAGCGCCGAATATTTCTGATCGCCTTAATTTTTCTTCAATATGAATAGGTTGATGTTTAAAAACTTCTTTAAGAGCATGGAAACGCAATGTTGACATAATGTTATGGTTTTATTAATTTTTGTAGGGCAAATTTACGAATATTAAAATTAGGAACAGTCACACCCCTAAAAATTTAGGGTTTATTTAATTGTTGATAACATTTTATTTAAATCAACCCTCTTTTTTTTGACCAAATCATAAAAATTACAATCTTTGTGCTTTAATTTTATAAAACTATAATCAGCATGAGCAAATCTAAGTTAGAGTACATTTGGTTAGACGGATACAAACCAACTCAAAACATGAGAAGCAAAACTAAAATTGAGGATAATTTTAGTGGTAAATTGGAAGATTGTCCTATTTGGTCTTTCGACGGAAGTTCAACGCGACAAGCAGAAGGTGGATCTTCAGATTGTCTGCTTAAACCTGTAGCTATTTATCCAGACCCAGCAAGAAAAAACGGGTACTTGGTAATGACTGAAGTATTGAATGCCGATGGAACACCTCACGAATCAAATGGTCGTGCCACCATTGAAGATGAAGATAATGATTTCTGGTTTGGTTTCGAACAGGAATACTTTATCATGGACAAGAAAACACAGCTCCCATTAGGTTTCCCTGTTGGTGGTTATCCTGCGCCTCAAGGACTTTATTACTGCTCTGTTGGTGGTAGAAATACGCACGGACGTGCCTTAGTTGAAGAACACGCTGATTTATGTATCGAAGCTGGTTTAAATTTTGAAGGGATCAACCAAGAAGTAGCCTCAGGACAATGGGAATTTCAATTGTTTGCAAAAGGTGCTAAAAAAGCTGGTGATGAAATCTGGGTGGCGCGCTATTTATTAGATCGTTTAACTGAAAAATATGGTTATTATATTGAATATCATCCAAAGCCATTAGGAAAAGAGATGGATTGGAACGGCTCTGGAATGCATGCTAATTTCTCTAACACGACGTTAAGAACTTGTGGTAGTAGAGAAATTTATGAAAAAATATGTGAAGCTTTCAGACCTGTTGTTAAGGAACATATTGAAGTATATGGTGAATTTAATGATCAACGTTTAACAGGTGATCATGAAACAGCTTCCATTGATGATTTCAGTTATGGAATTTCTGACAGAGGTGCTTCTATTCGTATTCCTATCATTACCGTTGAAAAGGGATGGAAAGGATGGTTAGAAGACCGTCGTCCAGCATCTAACGGTGACCCATACAAAATAGCGGGTCGCATTGTAAAAACTGTAAAATCTGCCGATATCGAATAGATGATTCAAATATGTTTTGTTCAGAAAAACGTCTTCTCATCTAGAGAAGGCGTTTTTTTTTTGCTGATACTAAGACTTAAAAGCCATAAATATAAATATAGCATACGCCGTAACTAGCAACATGCCTTTATATCTTGATATTTGAAATTTTTTCGGAATAAAAATTAACGGAATCAATACGGCTGCAAATGCCAGCATCCAATAAATATCGCGCGACAAAATTGCGCCATCGGTGACTGGTATAGTTTTGATTATAGATGTCAACCCAAGAACAGAACCAATATTAAAAATGTTAGAACCGATTAAATTTCCTAGTGATAATGCCTTCTCTTGCTTAACAGCTGCAATCACAGAAGCCGCAAGCTCGGGAACACTCGTACCAATAGCAATCACTGTAGCCGCAATCACAGCGTCACTTACACCTAAAGTTTCAGCAAGATCCTTAGCGCCATCTACCAACCATTCAGAACCAAAATATAAAGCTGCTGCCCCAATGAGCAACCACAAAACAATCTTAAAATTAGATACCATAGCAAGATTCTCATCCACCTCTTCCAGCACCACCTCTTTTTTTGCAGATTTTATCAACACGATCATAAATGCAATAAGGCTTGCAAAAAGGATACCGCCTTCAATAGCGGAAAGCTGGTTGTCATTATAAAGGAAGTAAAACAATGCTATGGAAAACAGCATCATGACAGGCCAATTCAGTTTATAAAAAGACTTATCCACAGCGATAGAACCTACCAAAGCGGTAATACCTAGTACCAATCCAATATTCGCAATATTAGAACCGATCACATTATTTATCGCAATAGCTGGCGATCCTGTTAATGCAGCATTCAAACTCACCAACAACTCCGGAGCGGAAGTCGCAAAACTCACAACCGTCATACCAATGACCATTTTCGAAATGTTAAGCTTGAATGACAAAGCGACAGAAGATCTGACCAAAAACTCCCCTCCTACAACCAATAAAATCAAACCTAATATGATCCAAACTAAACTCATGCATTATGATTTTTTATGTTTAAAATAGCTCTTGTATTTAAAACGCGAATATACTACAATTTGTAAGCATCAAAAACGTACTATTCATTTTGATATTAACATGAACCAGAAGCAATAAATTCTAAAATTTAGTTAAAAATTGGGAGGAATTTTGAATGCCTTCTAAATTTGTGCTGTTAATTTTAAAAATCAATTCAAAATGAGAACTATTAAGTTAGCTAAACTGCTTCTAGCCTTTTCATTAGTTACTTGTATTGGCTTGGCAACTTCACATATTTTAGCACAATCGAATAATACCAAAACAGATAACGATGTCGAAGATATTCATATCTCTATTGACAAATCTACTTCTAATACTGATTTTGAAAGTATAACAAAAACCCTCGCAAATTATGGAATCACAGCAACATTTGACACCATAAAGAGGAATGATAACGATGAAATAACCAGCATAAGTCTGCATTTGAGTTCTGAAGATGGTCAACAAACTATGACCCAAATGTCGAGCAATACGCCTATTTCTAAAATTTCTTTCGGAATGGAGAACGGACAACTTTACATCGGTAAAAACTCAGGTCATTCTGCCATATCGAGTATATTTCAACATAGTCAAAAACAGCCCTTTACTTTCAATCGCGATTCCATGTTAATGAATCATATGCGTATTTTGAATAATTTTAATATCGACGATTACTTCAATGATAAAAACTCGGTTTTTATGTTTAATGGTGACTCCTTAACCATTGAAGAGTTGAAAGACAAGATGATGCAAAATTTCAGTTTTAAAAACCCATCAGAGGATCGCTTCTCTTTTATATTTAGTGACGAATTTGATACTAGTAACGGTCGCTATCAATTTATTGATAATCCCGAAAAAGAAAAGATCATTATCATCGACGGTAAAGTTTCTGATTTTAAAACTTTAGACCAATTAGCAAAAGCCGATAAAATCGACAAAGTAGATACCTTAAAACCTGAAACAGCCATGAGTGTTTATGGTAGCAAAGCAAAAGATGGTGCCATTATTGTGACCACGAAATAGATCAAGGAAACGTAAATACGTTCATTGAAAACACGCAAAATGCGTGTTTTTTTTTGATCCTTATAACTTAAATTTTAGTTAAATAACTATAAGAATAGTTGTATAACTATAAAAATAGTTATAGGTTTGTATGGTGATATTATTAAAAACCCAAGCGATGCAAAAGCTAACAAATAAAGAGGAAGAGATCATGCACATTTTATGGCGGCTTGAAAAAGCTTTTGTCAAAGATGTTCTGAATGAAATCAAAGTAGATCCTCCTCATTACAATACATTGTCTACCATTATCAGAAACCTTGAAGACAAAGGTTATGTAAGTTACAATGCCTATGGAAAAACACACCAATATTTTCCCATAGTGAGTATGGAAGCTTATAAAAAGCGCTTTATGAATACCGCTATTGAACACTATTTTAATAACTCTTATAAAAATGTGGTCTCCTTTTTTGCTAAAGAGGAAAAAATAAGTGTCGATGAACTAAAGGAAATTATTGCTTTAATCGAACAAAAGAAATAACCATGGACTATCTTTTAAAAGCCTCATTGGTACTCTTAATTTTTTATATCTGCTATCAATTCTTGTTGCGAGAGGACACGTTTTTTAAGACAAATCGTTGGTTTCTTTTGGCTGGACTCATCATGGCAATGTGTTTGCCCTTGGTTGTTATACCTGTTTATATTGAATACACACCAATAAATCCTTCGCAATTGATTTTGACATCTCAAACGACTTCACAGGAGGTCATAACTCAAGAAGCACCTGCTTTTGATGTTTACACGGTATTCATGTGGTTATATATCTTAGGTATGCTGATCTTCTTTGGGAAATTAATTATGGAATTTCTTTCTTTAAAGCGATTGATTCATAATAAACCTGCTATTCAAGATAAAAACATCAAAGTTATTGAAACGGATGATCACATCGCACCATTTTCCATTTTCAATATTGTTGTTTACAATCCAAACCTCTTCGAGAAACGTGAGTTATCGCATATCATCAACCATGAAAAAGTGCACGTTAAGCAATGGCATTCCATCGACAATCTTCTTGTACAAATCGCCTGTGCATTATTTTGGTTTAACCCCTTTATATGGCTGTATAAAAAAGCCCTTTTGCAAAATCTTGAATTTATAGCTGATCAAGAAGCACATAAGGTTGCGAATTGCCAAAAAAGCTATCAAGAAGTTTTACTGAAAGCCAGTATCAACCATCATCAATTACAAATCATCAATAATTTTTACACATCATTAATCAAAAAACGAATCGTTATGTTACACAAATCTAAATCAAATCATCGCAATCAATTAAAACTCATTTTTGTCATTCCGCTATTGGTCGTTTTCATGATGAGCTTCAATCTTAAAGACGTTTATATCGAACGTCCCATAGATGCTTATTCAGGAGTAGAAAATCTATTGCCTGCCAATGATGTGGTAGAAATCGTCATTACTAAAAACACGACCGATAAAGAATTGGAATCCATTAAATCAGAGCTTAAAGCTAAAGGTATTTCATTTAGCTACAGCCAGGTAAAACGCAATAATGCCAATGAAATAACAGGGATCAATACAACCTTTAAAAGCGGTGATAATTCCACTAATTACAACGTGAGTAGTGATGATCCTATCAAAACCTTCCGATTTAAGAGTTCCGAAGATTCGTTCGGTGTTGGCACTTTAGACAAAGAAGATCAAACGTTTTATTATAGAACCAATAGCGGAAAAACCAAGGTACAATCCACGAGTAAAAATAGCCATGTGATTTTTACTGAAAGTGATGATGAAGATATGGACAAAGAATCAGACAATGATGACCATAGTAATGTCATATTTAAGAGCAAAACTTGGACCAACTCAAACGGTGAGAAAATCACGATTGATGCTTCTGAAAATGGGAATATGTACAACATTCGTGAGGTTTCAGACGAACCTATATTTGTTATTAACGGTGAGGTTGTAGAAAAAGCCATTTTTGAAGATGTTGATTCTGAAGACATTCAATCTATCAATGTTCTAAAAGGAAAAACAGCCGTAAAATATTACGGTGCTAATGGAAAAAATGGCGTTGTGCTTATGACTAAAAAGGGCGCCAAAAATTCTAATATCGAATTTATCTCGATTGAAGAAGATGACAACGCACCTTTGATGATCATCGACGGAAAAGTTGTGTCTAAATCAGATTTTAGCAAGGTTGATCCCAACATGATTCATAGTCTTGAAGTATTAAAAGAAGGTAACGCAAAAAAAATCTATGGTGCAAAAGCTGAAAATGGTGCTGTCATTGTAAAGACTACTCGTAACTATGCTAGCAGCAGTCAAAATCAACCAGTGATTGTTGAAGTTCAAGATGTTCACCCAAGGAACATTGAAACAGCGGTATCTTCTGTGTATTTTACTAATGACAACGACCCTATTGAGGTACTTGAGTTTATCATTACAAAAACATCGACTGATGCTTTTTTAGAGCATCAGAAGAACGCTTTAAAGTCCAAAGGTATCGATGCAAAATTTAATAAGGTGAGACGAAATGATGCTGGAGAAATTACCAGCATAAAAATATCCCTTGATGACAATCAAGGAAGAAAGTCTAGTGCAAGCTGGAAGGAAAAGGAACAAGCCATCCCTGATATCGTGGTAGGTAAGTCTAGCGACGATAAATTATATATTAGATCGCTCGGAAACTAAAAACAAAAAAGCCCAAATAAGACTATTTGGGCTTTTTTAATTTTTGTTGATAGGCGCATCAGTTTACCACAAGCTTATTTACAATAGTTTTTGTACCAATTTGTAATTGTAAAAGGTATATACCACTAGATAAATTAATCGCTATGGACTGATTTGGAACAGCCGTTAATGTCTCCACAAGACGACCCTCTAAACTAAATACCTTCACTATTGAGGTTTCTTTCAGACCATTAATTGCGAAACTACCAGTTGTAGGGTTAGGCACGACGTTCAAAGCTGGAATAGTCACCTCAGAGACACTCAATGGCTGATCCCAGGCATCACCTACATTTGTACCCCAAATGTACTCGACCAAATCTGGCTGATCAATAAATGGATTCCGATTAAACTGCCAATTATAAATCACATTATTTCTATTCATCTCGAAGTCATCAGGTGGATCATTACGATGCCAAGTTAAAAGGGTAGCTAAATCACCTAACTCCCCTACCGTACCTTCTGGAAATCCATTAACAACTTGTAAACCATTGAACCGTATCTCCATGTAAAGCACACTTCTTGCCACATCACCATAAAAACTCCCTTGCGTATTAACTGGCCCTATATATTGTCCGTAGTGCTGATTGTTTCTCGAACTATTCTCTGCACCATCTGCGGCTCGAAGCGCATGTGCATCAGAATTACCATGTCGTAAGGAGTCGGCAGTTGTATTCCAGAAAATATCTATACCATCTGCAAAATCATCGTCGTCAATACTAAAGAATCCACCACGAGACCTAGGGTACGTGTGCTCTCTATTCCATTTACCGGTATTATCAGATCCTGTTTGAAAATCTAATTTTGGGCGACCTTGTTCTGTATAGACTAACCAAACTTCGTTGCTGTTTTCTGGGTTTTGATCTGCCTCCTTTAATATGTCGATTATATCTGTATAAGTTTGGGCTCTTACCACACCTTCTTCGGCAATAATATCTTGAAGCGCCTGACGCAATGCGCCATCTGCTAAACCATCTAATGAATCATAGTAACCATCGGGCTGCGTACTTGCCACGTTTCCAAAAGTAGGGTTGATTGGTGTCCCATAATTAGCAACAACGAAATCATTGTCAACGATTCGAATTTCCAAATTATTATTTAGCGCTAGATATTCTGTAGGTAAGCTTTCAAAACGAATTCGCGTCACCTCATCACCTTCATCGTCTGAATCATCTATTAAGTTGATTGTTGTAGTGGTTGTGGATTGGTTCATTGGAATGGTAATTGACAAATTACCCGTAAAATCAGCAGCATCGAAACCATTATTGTTTAATAGAATATTAAAATTCAAATCACTCGTAACTGGTGTTTCTGAAGTAAACGTGATATCGAAGCTTTCACCTTCGTCATACTGTGATTGCGCCACTGCAATACTGATGCCATTCAATACCACACCAGAACCATCATTAAGTTGTCTAGGTGTAGGCGTTGTAGCTGTATAAGTCACATTATCATTTATATCAACGAAACGCTGTATAGAATTGGTATTATTTCCTGACCCTTCATTAATCTGTTGAATCGTTGCAAATCTTGGGTCTTGACTAAATATGGCAATCATATCGGTATCATCGGCATCAGCGGTGCCATAAATAAGCACATCTACTAAATTTTCAATGGTTGCTGTTGTTTCCTCCGGAAAATCAATATCATCAGCCTGATAAATCGCCACAGCATCTGCACCATTCTGGATGACATTTTCAGCGATTAAATATTGAGGCACTGGACTCACGGAATTACTTCCTATTAATAAAAGTCCGTTAATATCGGTTTGATAACCATCTAGATCTACTGTAAAATAACTCGAATTCATGCCAGAGGCCGATCCATTGAAAAATACGACCACATATCCGTCGAGCGGAAAGTTTGGTGTCTCACTCAACAACTCGACAAACTCCATGGTGTCAACACCAGGTGTATCACAGTCCAATTCATTAATGACCACTTGGGTAAAACCAACATGAGTCAAACAAAATGCTATAAGGCAACATAGAATTCCTTTCATAAACTAACGCTTTTTGCAAATGTAATCATCTCAATACATGATTTGGCATTATCAGATTATTAAATAATTAAATTTAACAAAATAGCGCTAATTCCTTTTAGAAAATACGCGTTCAACATATTGAAAAATGAAAATCCAAAAAAGATGAAATCTATCATTTTAAGTGTTTTGACAATGAAATTCCCCTTGAAATAAAAAAACACACCCAAAAACCCCCTTCATTTATTTCATTTTATAACTATTATATATTTATTGAATTACATTTTAAAAGTTTTTTTAAGATAGTCACATAAATATCGAAATCATTGTCATTTTTTTAGTTATATATTCATATTCAATTTCATAGATTTTACTCAAAGTCCTTGGAAGTAAGATTTCCAAAATGATATATTGAAAACTCAATCAAAAAAATAAATCAAATACTAACCCTTAAAACCAAAGAATTATGATGACACTTGCTAAATTATTAATCGACATTTTATTTTCGATTAGATAGACCCACTCAATGAATGTAAAGCTTAGTCTAGAATAAGTTTTACATCATTTTTAAAAAGACGTTCTTTAAATTTCAAAATTTGTAATTTTACATGATTCTCAAAGTCATCATGTATGAAGCAGAACCTCTTTAAATTACTGGCTAAAATCAACAAACTTCTGTTACCTAGCTATTCCAAACGACAATTAGATTTAAGCAAAGCCTCTAAATTGCAATTAGCGATTATTGGTTGGAGAGTGTACGTTACCAAACGCGCAATAGATTAAACAATAATTCATTCTTAAACATTCCAAGAAAATACGACATATGTCGTATGGACTGATATACTCTTAGTTCTTATTTTGAATGGCATTAATGACGTCATGAAATCTTCATGACAAATTTCAACATTATGACATTCAAAAAAACAATTTCCATTATTCTCTTTAGTTTTCAGCTCATTATTTTACTCAATTCATCACTTATTTGGTCCCAAAAAATAGATTGGATGAATGCGCCTAAAAATCCTATCGGATTTAAGTGGCAATCCAACCATTTCAATCTTAGGGGAGATATTTATGCTTCTAACGATAAAATATTCAATCGAAAGGGGTTTCTTACAGAGAGTATTACAACCATCTATTATTATGAAAACGATGTTTTGGTGGGCACTAATTATGGCGACGTTATCCACACCGATGCTCGAGGTAATATTACAAAGTACACCTATAAGAAAGGCTCAACAAGTACTTACACTTTTAGTGATAACGATTTACTCACCAGATCAGAAGATTCTAACGGAAATATAAAAGTCCACAAGTACGATACTCATAATCGTGTTATTTCAACTTCGTGGTACAAAAAAGATCAATTGTATCAAAGACATGACTATGAATATAAAAAAAAGGGTGACACAACTATTGTTAATATCGCTTATACCTTCAACAATAGTGACTTAAAAAACTTCTATGAATATTATTACGTTAATGGTCATTTGGTCAAGGAAGTAGTGCCATCTGGAACGTTGAACTATCATGTAGCATTAGACCATAAAGGAAACGCCATCGATTTTTACATGACTAACAAAGCCGATGTGACACATTACAAGACGTATAATCGCTATTATGACGAGGCCAATACATCGAACGAACTAGAATTTGGATATCATCGCTATACGGAAACATCTAAACCTATACCCGCAGTCTTCATCAATGGTAATCGCGCCAGAGATGTTAAAATCGCTAATGGTGTAAAAAACAACGAAAAAGTAGTATACGATGGTCTTAATAACATTTATTATTCGGTCATAGAGCCACCAGAGCAGGATAGGTCTACTGATAAGCGCATCCCTATTACTCAGATTATCGCAAAAGGATTAAACAACATTACCTATTCACATAACGGTCAATTTATCGCTTATGTGAATGGTGATAACAAAGTGAAACATCGTGAGTTTTGCTACCTTGGCCCTCATCTCATAGATTACAGACAAGATCAATCAGAAGGCAGAACCTACATGGTTGTTAACTACAAAAACAAAAAAGAGGATGCTGTAAAATCTTTAAAATTGATTTCTAAAGACAACAATTCCATTTTTTATACACGGGATTTGGTAAAAGATAATTTTTTCGTAGCGTATAACGGTAAACATATTGATTACAAAAAAGCAAGATTTGAGTATTTAGATAATGGTGATCCTGTTATTTTTATTGATGACATTCCAAAATTCGTCCTCACTGGATTCAAAAATGCCAGTAATTTTGTAGTTCAAAAGGGCCAACCTTATAACAATGAATTACCCGTAAAATCAAGCGCCACAAATACATCAAATACAACAACACCATCAAATACTACTAACTACACCTGTAAAAAGGGTGATTGTAAAAATGGATGGGGACAAACTGACATCAATGGTATTATCGTATATGGCACTTTCAAAAATGGTGCATTGCATGGTCTGGCTTATGTTTCCTATCCCAAGGGTTCATACTATCACGGTGAGTATAAAAACAATTTCAGAGAAGGGATGGGTTATTATAAGTTTGACAATGGTAATACTTATGTTGGGTATTGGAAAAATGGTAAACAGCATGGATACGGTATCACCTTCAACAGTAATGGCAAAATAACGAGTGCTGGAGAATTTGAAAATGGCAAACTCATTAAGAACATGGCAAGTGATTATCTCAATAATATAAAATCATCCAACTATTGTCAAGGTAATTGCACAGATGGCTTCGGACAATACACCTACGGAAATGGAGATACCTATCTTGGTTTTTTCAAAAACAACCAAAGGTATTCAGTAGGCACCTACAATTGGACAAATAACAGCAAATTTACAGGAGCTTATACCTTGGGAGGCACAAGAAGTGGTTACGGTATGTATACCTATGTTGACCAATCCGTATTCAAAGGCTTTTTTATCAACGATAAAATTGATGGATTAGGTGTTATGAAATATAATAAGACCGGATCTGTTGTTTACGGTGTATTTAATAACAAAGGTGCCAAAATAAAAGACTACTGATGACATAAAATGTCACTCTTAACAACGTAAAGATGACCTTTTCATTAGAATGCAAAACCATGTCAATCATTGGATTTGACCATGTCATAATTGATCACATGACCATAATCTTTTGAATATGAACGTTTTTTCCATTGGTAATTTTGAAGACATACATGCCTGATTTGAGACTTGGAATATTGAGATGTTTTCCTGTAAATGTCTTTTCAAAAACTTTTTTTCCTAAGGTATCATAAATGGCGACAAACGAGGAGCCCTCTGTAATTCCTTCAATAGTTAAGGATTGGTTTTTTAAGGGATTCGGATAGAGCATCATTTGGTCCTTGGTTGTCTCCAATGTGTTTAAAATGTCTAATGGCAAATATTGTAATGCATCATTGGCCATTAACTGAGCCTGATGTCCTATTCCCGCAACTTCATGTTTTTCCCAATTATAGGTCGCATTCAAATCCTGTGAAGTGATGAGACTTGTATTATAAAAGTATTGGCCACGCTCCAATCTGTGTAAACCTTGCTGATTATCAACAACCGTATTATGTCTTAATCCAGGAGCATTAGGATCTGTATCGTTTTGTCCTAAATGAATAATTAAGGTTTTAGAAAAAGCATCAATCAAATCAGCATTAGGAAGTTCTCCTACTTGTAATCCATAGGGAAAATCAACTGAAAACTCTGGCACAGTGTACCAACCTGCATTGGAACAAACCGCAGTATTTAAGTGACTATCTGGCAAATACATCACAAACCGATGTAAAAATTGTGCACCACCAGAATGTCCCCAAGCATCGTAAACCTCTTGTAGTCCAGAAATATCGGTTTTTATGTAATCAAACAATGGATCAATTATTGAAAATGTCCATTCATCTACCGAATTGAAGGACCCTGAACTAGGGTTATCTCCATCATCAAAAATATTGGCAAGTTGATAGGCATCTCCTCCAGGAAAATTAGCATCTGAAAATTCTGGTGCAAAGACCATGAACCCATTGGCATTGGCCATAGTTATCCAATAATCACGATAGTCATCGGCATTTCTGCTGGCACCATGAAAAGAAAATAGGATTGGCATTGTTGAAAGATCGCCATTCGGAATATGATAAAACACCTCAACCGTTTGATTATTTAGAGGACTATCTGGCGTATAATTGAATGATCCCGTTGAATTAGGCATCAAGTTTTGAGCCTCTGAAAAACAGGCTATTAATAGAAATACAAAAGCAAAACACTTCATTTAAAACACAATTTGGACTAAAAATTCACCGACGATTTGATCATTCGTATTTTCAAAGTTTATTTTGGTAATTGACGCTTGCATTTTTAAATTATGGTTATCAAAATACTTTGTTAAACCAAATGTATAACTGCTATTATCCATAAGTTGAGAATTTAAATTCTCAGAAAACTCAGATTTCAAACTTCCATATCTTATATCAAAACTTAAGCCTTTTGGTAACACATAACCACCTTGGATATTGATGGCATCTCCTAAATACAGATATTCACTAATTTGCTGTGGTGCTAAAATCGTGGTTGCCGCTTCGTCAATATAGACTTCATCAAGATTACTTGCAGCTGCGTTTGCATATTCTGCCAAGAGTGAAAATCCTTTATATTTAAACAGCAAGTCAACATAAAGTTGTGTATAATCTGGCAAACTTATGTTGCCATCTCTATCGTACAAAAAGAAATCACCGTGCCCATCACCTACTGAATTACTCACGCCAGAGTTTTTACTCATTGCTGTTCCTATGACAAACTTTGGCGATGTTTCCCTAGCCAAATCTGCGCTAAAAAGATCGTTACCTTCCTTAAAGAAGCCCAGAGGATAAACATCTAGACGTCCTCCTATTTTTAATCCGCCCAGATCCACATCTCTTGAATCTGCGCCAAATGAGTTGCGTCCATCGCCAGAAGTTAACGCCATCATTGGCGCAATACCTACATTACCAAGCACATTAAATTTAGCTTCTGCAAATATCCCGAACTCGCGACCTAAATCACTGAGGTTTGTACTAAGTCTACTTTTGTTAGTAAACTGTAATCGATCTTCTCTGAAGGTCATTTCCTTATTATTAACAAACGTCTGCTTTTGACCAACTGTGATTGTTACAGCGTTAATTGGATGATAGGCTACCCAAGCATCTAACAACGGTTCGTCTAAGCTATAATCAGTTTGTACCAGAAAACTCACTTTTTCTTTTACCGCCTTTCCGCTCAAAATTAAAAAGGAACGTTTGGAACTAAACTGGTTCTCTGTGTCCATATCCTCAAATTTTGAATATTCATAAGCTGGCTGAATAAATCCGCTAAAATTAAACTGATAATTTCCTTCATTAAAAGAAAAGTTTAAGCCACTGCCTAGCTTAAAACTTGCATTATTTTTATCCTTATCCTCTTGGGCATTTAACATTAAACCCAAACCGAACAAAACGATTAGTAACGATATTCTTTTCATTTGTTTTCTCTTTTGCATTATTAGTTTAACTGTCTGTAAATTGGCAATTGTTCACCTTTATCTGTTTCAAGCACACCGAAACTTACAAAGCTATTAGGAGCTTCAGGTTCGAGGACTTCAATGATTAAATTTGATTGCCGTTGATTCATAGGAATGATAAAAGTTCCTGACGGGAATGATATATTTTCAATGCTTAATTCTGTTTTAACCGTTTGCCGATTCATTTTTTCATAAGGCATATCATCTCTATCATATGCGATGACATTATAGGTTTGTACTTCTAAGGTTGTGGGTTCACTCAGTATTTCTACTTGAGATCCTAGTGCTTTTAGTTTTTTAATCAATTTTTCTTGTGACGCACTGATGATATAAGCCTTTGGTCGTTCTCTAATGAGTTTAGCCTGCATTTGACCTGCATCTCTAAAAGTTGCCTCGAGCTCTATATAGTCATTTGAATCTAAGTCGATTGTTTTGATAGTATCCTCATAAACCGTTCGTTCACTGGTCACAATCGCATCCGCCTTACTTGTTTGCGCTATGGTTAATTCGGATTTAATCGCTTCCATATGCTCATATGCCGTTTCCAGATAGGAGATCGCAATCACAAAACCTGTATGAATTCTGCGCTTAAAAGACGTTCTTCCAATACCTACACCTCGAATTTCGAAAAGTGTAGAGATGGTGTTATTGAGTGCATATGATGTGGCACTAGATCTTGCATTATTCGAGCCTTGGTTAAAATGAACTTCACCTCCGTACTCATCCGTTGACACATAATCGTGATGTAAATAATTGTGATCATTAAGCGCCTCACGCGCGTTTTCAACAAATAGTTCGTTGGTAAGTTTTCTGATGTTTTCAGGAACATTCAAATTTCCGGAATACAAAAACATGGCGTCAAACGCCGACGTGATTCCGAAAGAACTCAATTTAGCAAAATCACGACGGTAAGGTCTGTATTCGTGAAAATCCATACCAACTTCAGGATTGAATTCTGAAAAGGCCTTTTTTAAAGCCACCGATTCTTGAGCCATAAGTTTGGTCTGATCTCTATTTAGATCAAGTCCGTTTGCCGCATATCTATCTTGCTTTTCATAACCATCAATATTCGCCATTGGCACCATTTTTATGGCAATTCTATCGAGTAAATAATTGTAGCTATCATCTGTTAGGAGTTTATCTAAAAGGTATAATAATGCCTCAGTACTGGCTGGTTCATTCCCATGTAAGCCACCTTGCATCCAAACTTTGATCTTATCTTCGTTATTAGGATTGCTGATGTAAACCATAGGAATACTTTTTCCTTTTTGACTTTCACCAATCATTTGAATAGTCACATGCTCAGGATACTTGTCTTCGTATTTTACCAAATACGCCATGAGTTCTCTATAATCTGTAAAACCTCTTTTTTTATTTAAGGCTGGAGTTATGTCTTCTAATGCCTCGAATTCTGGGAAAAATTTCTCTGTAATCTTTTTAGATTGAGGATTCAATTGTGCCTCAACCATTAGAGAAAACAGAAAAAACACCGTATATATAATTTTATGCTTCATAATTAAAATGAAATAGTTAACATCATTCTGGCAATCCATTCATTACCATCAATAGGATTACCGTCTATATCGTTGATACCATCACTACCGTCAATATGGGTGATAGAGGCTTGAATTTTTGCGCCATAATTTCGCGACAAATATTTGCTAATACCGAACGTATAGTAATTGGGTCTGTTATAAAATGTGGCGTTATTTAAAAAAGAATGCTCATCTGCTTTTAAATACGTGTATCGTCCATCGATTGAAATTCCATTTTTAAAAAGATAGCCTAACTGAATATTATAAGCTTCTCCTAGCATCATTCGACCTTTCACATAATTCTCCACGTCTTGAATACCGTCCACTTCAAAGGTTGTTGACGTCGTCCCATCATTTCTGACGCGCTGTGTAATATCTTCTGGAACTACAGCGCTGGTTTTCATAAATTCACCTAAAGCGGAAAAGCCCTTGTACTTAAACATAAAATCAACACCAAATTTTGTATAATCTGGAAGGGATTCTTCATCACGGTCATTGAGATAAATGATAGATCCACTATTTCTACCTCGCCTGCTACTCATACCAGAATTATGGCTCAGTGTTGCACCAATCACTAGTTTCGGAGACAATTCCCTTACGACATCAGCCTGTCTGAATTGTCCAAAATTTGTAAACGTCCCAAATGGTAAAAAATCAATCCTTCCACCTACTTTGAGTCCGCCTCGATCTTTACTAAATACATTACCTCCGTCACCGTTGGTAACGACAAAATAGGGTTTGAGGTAGGTCCCACCACCCGTTCTAAAACGACCTTGAAGAAATAAGCCAAATTCTCTAATACTAGCAAAAGCTGAAGTTAATCGGCTACGCTCAACCAATTGCAAGGCATCTGATGTCATAAACAACTCTCGGTTATCAGTGTATGTGGCGCGTTGCCCAAAAGTAGCTTTGATACGATTTGTAATATTATAAGATACCGTAGCATCCAATAAATAATTAGAGCTTGCATCATCTACTTCCGAAGAACCACTCAGATCAAAGGCCAAACGATATTCAAAACGGGCATTCGTTGTGGTCCCATCTAGTCGCAATCTTACACGACGCATCCTAAAGCGGTTGACTGATGTATCGAACCTATCACCCGTGTAAATTTTAGTTTCTGCGTAGGGTTGCACAAATCCTGTAATTTTCATCGTATAATCATCATCACCTCTAAAATTTAGACCATCACCAAAAGTGTAAGTATCTAACTTTATATTTTGAGCTTTGATAGGCATCCCCAAAAACAGCAATGCACATAAAATTCCAATTTTAAAACCCTTCATATATGTATGTTTTATTCTATGATTCAAAATGTCCCTTAACAATTACTTCTTTATGTTTCATCATCTGACGTCCTTTTGCAAATACATCTGTCAACTCCAAAGCGGTATTAAAACAGCAAAGGTCCGCGTCATAGCCCACTTCGACTTTACCTTTGTGCTGTAAACCAAGATTATTGGCTGGGTTGATCGTAATTAGTTTGAAAGCTTCACTAATAGGTAAATTTCCTTTTTTCACCAATTGGACAACTTCCTTGAGATTGGTATCAATGGGTGCAGGCTTTGTTCCTATCGGATTGCCGTCATCATCAAAAGCTGTTAATCCAGCGTGACCATCAGTACTAAATGTCATCTTATCAATTGCTACACCTTCCTCTAAAGCATATAAAACGGATTTATACGGATCAGTATATTTAGAAGCACCTGTTGTGATATCGATCATACCACCCATTTTTGCAAACCTAATGGCCTGATCAAATAATGCTTTTGTTCTTCCAACATGTGTTGGAGAAATGTGTTCTATTGGGAATTCATATTTTTCAACAAGTTCAAATAGAGGGTCCATTTTTGTCTCAAGAGCTCCTAAATGCACATGAAGAATCCCTTTTTTTCTACCAACCAAACCACCGACCCTCACATCTTTTAATTTTCTTAAGAGTTCCGTGGCTGTTGGATAAGACGATCTTACATCACTTATGGCGATTTTGCATCCCAAAACCTTATCAATAAATATCATATCGCCTTGAATACTTTCTGTAATGGTGGCGCCATCAACACCGTAATAACCACATAGCATATAGGCGGAAATCCCCTCTTGTTCAAGGGCTTTCACTTTGCTATAGAGAGCCCGAATATTTCTGGCCGTTCCATCCGTTCCTAAAAGACTCGATACTGTTGTTGTTCCACATTTAATCAAATCGCTTAGATTAACCTCTGGTGTCATGGAAGCATAGCCAAACTTTCCACCAGCTCCCGTTACATGAATATGCTGATCTATAAGTCCGGGAGTTGTTATATTTCCTTTGGCGTCGAAAATTTCTGAATCTTTTTCAAACCGATCAAGGTTATCTTCTATTGCCAAAATTTTGTTTTCGGCAATGAGAATGTCTTTCTTTCCTAGATAATCTGGACTATATAATTCTGTATTTTTTATGAGTGTAAACATGAATATCTTATATATAATGGTAAAACAACATAATGACCAATGCCACAGACAATGGTATTATATTTCGCTTAACAATTTGTATGGTGGTTACTTGTGCTATTTCAGCCGTGGCGATAATGACACCAGCTACAGGAGAAACTGTTCTTCCCATAGATGCCGATAATTGCATGGGCAATATGATGGTCGTGGTATCAACACCCAATTTGGTTGCGATTTTTGGTATCAATGGTCCGAACGCAAAAAATGAGGCATTCCCACTTCCCATGAGCATAGAGGCGAGAAAAATCATGATGGTCATAACCACTCCAATACCAATAGCACCAAAACCAATATTAGTCGCAATCGCTAAGAGTCCATCAATAAAACCGAGACTTATCAAGCCTTTTGCAAAAATATCTGCAGTGATAATAAGGGTAACAACCGTTTTGAAAATATTACCCATACCATTCCAAAATATTTGAAGCGAGTTTAATACTTGCTTTATGTTTTTCGTTCTTATTAATTCACAAATAAGAGCTACAAAGAGACTAATAAACATAGCCGTAGTCGTATCGAGCGTAATAGGCGTGTTAAACAGAGTGAATAATTCAGAAAACACTAAAAGCAATATGATTGGTAAGACCGGAATAACCGCATAAATTACTGGCGCATTGCTGCGTTTTTCATTGGTATCTTTTTCTACAGTTAAAATTTCAAGCTCATCAGCTTCTTTTTTATCGAAATATCGGTTGACGAAATAATAAGTGATCATCATAGCAATACTCAAAGGCCAAACAAGAGGGATTTGATAATCGACAAAGAACAGAATTGTATCCATCCCAGCAATATTGGTAGCACTTGCCGTAATGGCTGATGCTGGTCCGATACCAAAAGCCGTGGTAGCAGTGATTACTGAAACAGCAGACAACCTGCTCACGCCTAGATTAATTAAAATTGGAAATAGGGATGCCATTAAAAGCAGTCCTAAGCCTGCAGCTGATGGAATTGCCGTAAATAAAATTTGACCAATTGGAATGACCATTGACGCTGCCAAATAAGGTCTTTTTTTAAGTAGTGCCAAGGGTTTCATCGCAACATTCACTAAGGCATCTGACGCACCAATCTCATGAATATAAGCCACAAAGCCACCAATTGCCATAATCATTAAGCCGACACCTGCATTCGTTTTACTGAATGACTCTTTGATATACCTGAATAAGTCAAAACCTGAAAATCCGGTTGGATCTAGCAGACCTGGTAGTTTGTATTTGAATAATTGTGCCATCACTAGCATGACCAAACCAGAAACGAGCAGTACGGCATGTGGATTATATTTTTTCAGCAATAATCTCGCTGTAATTACAACAAATACTAACGATAAGATTGGCCCTATATAGCTCATTGAATAATTAGCTTAAAATTAAAATGATGAGCCATCAAGTTTGGTTCCAGGTGAAAATAACGTCCCATTGGCACCCTCAATCCCACCATGCTGTTCGAAATTACCGGTTAAATCTGGATTTCTCGTATAAGATTCGTTAGGATTATTTGAAAGTGGTTCGATGTCAAATGTTAAGATTGGCGTACCGCTCGGATCTGCCAAGGTGACAAAATCACCAGAATTACTCATGTTTATCAATCCTTCAGAAGCTGTTTGCACAATGGCACCGCCAAAGTCTCCTGTAGGTGTACCACCACCAAACAACACTAAAACACCATTAACAGGAATAATCGTTCCAGCAGGAAATGTATGTCTAATTTGTGAATCATCTGAAACAGTGTAGCCACTTAGATCTAATTCTGGTCCAGAATTAAAGAACTCTATAAATTCATCATCATTTGCATCTCTTGTACCATCGTTATTAGCATCGCCAGATAAACCAGAAGGTGGATCATACAACACTTCATTAATTAAAAACCCAAGAAACGGACAACCATTATTTTCAATAGCACCAGCTTCATTTGGGCAATCATCATTGGCATCCAAAACACCATCGCCATCACTATCACTATCATCATCCTGTAATGCTATGATAATTTGTGAACCCGATAATGTTAATACATTCGACGCATTTTCTAAGCTAATAATGATGGTCTCCTCTCCCTCGATTTCTTCATCCTGAATACTACTAATGGTAAGACTACCAGAAGTATTTCCTGCAGAAATCGTAATGCTATTCGAACTTAGCGAATAATCGGCAGATGGCGTGGCTGTTCCAGAAATATCAAAAGGAACAACGATATCAGTACCTGATTCACCATTTAAGGTAGCTGTGATGGTCACTTCACTATTCGCTTCGCTGAGATTTTCATCATCTACACTTAACTCTAAAGCTGGCAGAATATCATCTGTTTCACAAGCGTTTAGAGCGATAAACAACATCGGGAAAATCAAAAAATTAAATAAATGTTTAGTTTTCATAGAATCTATTCAATTAAAAAAAAGCATTTGAGTACTCGTCCAAATGCTTTCATTATCAATATATTTTTAGTGAATCACTAACTTCTTGATGGCACTACTACCATTTGTTACAGAAATTTTCAGTAGATACATACCAGCTGTAAGTTGTGATACATTCAATGTATTATTATTTAGAACCACATCTGAAACTCGTTTTCCTAGTATATCATACATTTCTACATCTACATTGGCTAAATTTTCAGAAGCTATAGTCACCATCCCATTCGACACAGGATTTGGAAATATCTTGATATTCGAAACCTCAAAACTATCAACAGAGAGTGCTTCAGGCAAAAGTTGTCCAGGTGAAAACAGTAAGCTCGCTATAGCATCGGTATGCAGCACGAAACCACCAGTAATATCCGGATCTCTAGTCACAGATTGATTATCCGAAACACTGGCAGCAATAACACCACTATCAAATACCAGCACCTGATCGCCAAGATTATTATTGATGGTAATCACGTCACCACCATTACTCAGATTGAGCTGACCTTCTGAAGCTGTTTGTACAATCGAACCACCAAAACTTCCTGTTGGTGTTCCGCCACCAAATACAACCAAAATTTCATTGGCAGGAATGATAGTAGCTGGCGGAAATGTATGCCTTAAATCGGCCGCATCAGAAATCGTATAACCGCTGATATCTAGAGCAGCACCCGAATTATTAATAAGCTCAATGAACTCATCTTCCAAGGCATCTCTTGTACCATCACCATTCGCATCACCAGGTAAATCTGCCGCAGGATCAAATAATACTTCATTGATCACTAGAGGTACACAGCCTGGACTATCTATAGTTTCGGATAAATCGCAAACACCACCATTCGCAATATCACTTAAAGTTACTGTAATATCAGTTCCTTCTGGAATGTTACTTATAACGATAGTCCCTGATTCTACTGAAGTCGGACTATCACCACCAACGGTACCAGAAGATGACATGACCACAAAATTATTTCCATTATTCGCTCCTGAAAAATCGATAGTTGCGGTGTAGGTATCATCGATAGCACCAGATCCTGTTGTGTCACAACTCACTGAGGAACTTCCCAATGCTGTTGTACATGTTGCACCAGTAGGTGTCCAACCAGAACCAGAGCCCAAAGGAAAAGTTCCTCCAAGCGTATTAAAATAAGTTTCCAGATTAGTGGCACCACCAGTTTGACAGTCTGTTTGGGTATCAAGATCATTCTCAGGTGTAATCACCCAATCATTCGGTTCCCATGTGCCAATATCAGGAACACCAGATACTCTTGTAGCTACTGCATCGGTATGCTGCCAATTAGATTCTGTATCATCGTCGGCATCAGTTTCTGTTCTACCAAATTGACTGACGACATTTCCATTTAATACCACTTGATACCCATCATCACCATTAGTTGATGTACTTACAACCACAGTATTTGAAGCATCAAATGTGGTACTCGGAAATTCATCTTGCATCGCAGGTATGTCTCTAACAATGTATACGAAGTTATCAGTCTGTACGCCTAGAGCAGATATATCAATTTGATTATTTGCCCAGAGATCACCATTTTGCATGTAATTTAAGGTTACCTCTGTTGAAAAATCAACAGTACCGTCGACATACAGCTCAACGGTCTTAACAAAACCATCTGTACTAGAACAGCCGGTTTCTATAATTTTAGTAATTGTGACATTTTGAGAATATCCCAAAAATGATATCATAAAGAATAACATGTAAAGTTTTTTCATAATTGCTGTTTTATAGTTTCTATCAAAGATATTTTTAATAAGAATCTATTTTGCAGACCAATTTTAAAAAAAACTTAATACCAATTTTATCATTTTGTCAAATGATTCCAGCCATTTTTCTTACCTTTCCTCTTATAGCGCTTGACCTTACCGAAGAAAAGCCCAAAATCAATCCCTTCTCTTTAGCCGCATTCACATAGCACTTACTTAAAGAGAACGTCGTTATATTTCTATTCTTAAGCTCGTTTACAATTTGGCGTTCTTCGGTCACCGACATATTTTGATTGAAATTAGCAATCACGTGAAAACTCGTACATTCATGATCTTTTAAAGACATTATTTTACTTGTTTTTTTAAACTCGTCCGCAAATATGTCGTAGCGTTCTCTTGCAATCTCAATACTATTATTAATATGTTGGTACAAGTAATTTTTATCGATGAATTGATTCATGACGACTTGAATTGAAGGCGATACAAATCGATGAGAATGTTCCAAAAGAGCTTCGACAGTTTCTGTTAGATATCTCGGAACAATCATATAACCCAAACGGATAGACGGATGTAGTAAACGATTAAAAGTTCCCATGTAGATTGTCCGATCCTCTTTATCTAAACTGAAAATTGATGGTAATTTTTCAATAGCATTTGCAATTTCATTTTCATAATCATTTTCAATTATCAATGCTTTTTTTTCTGACGCCCATTTTAAGAGCGCTTTTCTTCTCTCCAAGGTCATTTTAACTCCTGAAGGATAATGATTTGATGGTGTGACATGAACTAGTTTTGGCTGATCTTCAATTTTATTAAGCGCTTTGATACTAATTCCCGATGCATCTAATTCTACAGGAATTAAATGAGCTTGTGAACTTTTAAATACGGAATACACATTTGGAAACAGCGGATTCTCAAGAACAACTGAATCGCCTTTATTGATCATGGTATTTGCAATAAGATATAAAGATTGTAAAGAGCCTGAAACTATAACGATTTGATTATAATCACACTTAACACCTCGGCTAACATTTAGATAATTGGCCACACTTTTTTTAAGTTCAATTAATCCTGTTCCCAATGAATAATTTAAATTCGAAGATTTCACATGTCTCCAATACGCATTCAAGAGTTTTTTCCATTGGTTTACAGGAAATGCATCTACAGGTGGCAAGCCGGGTCTAAAGGCTAAATTCTCATTTGGCATCCTATTAAGTATGGTGTAGTTCTGCGCATAAGACTGTCCCTTTTCAGAAATGCTAGGATATAAATCTTCATTGGTTTTTACAGCCTTTTTACTCTTCTTCATGTTTTTGAATGACAAGTCGAAATTAACCCTGTTTCCTGATCCTTGTTTGGAGTGAAGTAATTTTTCTAGCTTCAACAATTCATAAGATTTATTCACCGTTGTTCTTGAAATTTTAAGCTCTTCTGCCAATAAGCGTGTAGGTGGCATGGACCAATTATGAGGTAGTTCAATATTCAAAATACATTGTTTAATTGCTCTATACAGAACAATGTATTTATTTTTAGGACTATTATTGAGCTGCTCACTATAAGCCTTTTTAATATGAACTATCGCAAATTTGTAATTGGTATTCATTAAACTAGACAATTGGTTTTATAAAGATATACAATTACCACCAATTTTTTGTTTACCGACACATTGTGTGTGCTTACTATTGTTCAATTCGTCTTGTTCTTTTAGAAAATTGGAAACAAAAGAAGTTCAAAAGCTAACTTTGAAGCATACGGATATAGGCATAGAAATTTTAACTGTAGCAAGATTGAAGTTCCTTTAAAGCTCCGCTTTGAAAATAATTTAAACAAAAAAACGCTCAAGCGAGCGCAGTCAGAACTTATCGATCATATAAAGTTAAGCAGGATTAGAGTTCCTTTAAAGCTCCGCTTTGAAAATAATTTAAACAAAAAAACGCTCAAGCGAGCGCAGTCAGAACTTATCGATCATATAAAGTTAAGCAGGATTAGAGTTCCTTTAAAGCTCCGCTTTGAAAATAATTTAAACAAAAAAACGCTCAAGCGAGCGCAGTCAGAACTTATCAATCATATAAAGTAAAGCAGGATTAGAGTTCCTTTAAAGCTCCGCTTTGAAAATAATTCAAACAAAAAAACGCTCAAGCGAGCTTGGCGTTTTTTCTTATTAAATTATTTATTCGTGACCATGGCAGGATTCAAACCTGCAACCTCTTGAGCCGTAATCAAGTGCGCTATTCAGTTGCGCCACATGGCCTTTTTTGTGGGTGCAAATATAGTACTTTTATTAAATCAATACCAAACTATTAAATTACTTTTTTAGGCTTTATATGATCTCGGCACTTAAACCTGCTTCTAAAAGCATGGAACAACGCGGTTCCAACTCTTTGTACTCCCCTGTTTTAACCGTACATTGACCTTTGTAATGCACAATTATAGAACATTGTTCTGCTTGTTCAGGAGTATGTTCACAAGCATAAATTAACGTATCAATAACATGGTCAAATGTATTGACCTCATCGTTATATAGTACAATCTCGTTCAATGGTTGCTCCATCGTATCAACCTGATGCTCTTCTTTTACCTTTTCTTGGGATTTCATAATGCTAAATGATTAAAGCTAAATTATAAAATTTTTATTAGTTAAACGAAGAAGCTTCTATTTTCGATATAAGTAGACTGTTAAATTTTATATGGTTTTCAGCAAATTCATCTGGCACATTTCAATTTTAACTAAAAAAATAGGTTGCTTTTATTAAAAAACAACCTATTTAAAACCTCGTTATTTGGAGTAGCTCAAATAGTCCTTTAAGACTATAAGACTATTTTAATTACATGGTCCTATCAGACTCCATCCGCCACTCACACGCTCGTAGAGATTTCCAAAATAGGTAACGCGATCTCCAATATTGTAGCTCGTTCCACTTTGCCATTCTGACACACCGTCACATATACTTCCAGAGCCAGCTGCGTACATCGCTCTCAAAGCGGTGATATCATTACTGTTAAAGTTACCGCTCACACTCGTAGAAAAACAAGCTTGCATCACCGATGTTAAATCGCGTCCAGTAGGCGTACCAGTAATATGTACTGCACCATCAGATCCTGCGCCTTCATTGCCTTGAATGGATGAAGGACAACTTAAGCGATCAAACCAGTCTGTGTGTCTAAATCCGATAGAATGTCCAATTTCATGCGTTATCACATGTTCATTGACGTTTGTTGAAAATTGTTCAATATTATAAATCTGAACGAATTTATTAGGCAAGCCACTTGATGTGGGAAAACCTGCAACTCCACCTTGGCTATTTGGTGTATTGATGGAGTTATCATAGACCACCATATCCGCTGCTTGGTAATTTGTACCAAAGGTCAAATTGAAATCAAGCGTCATATTACTAATATTATTATAATTCGCAACAGCTCTAGTCAAAGCGGTTTGTGCTTTGCTTGACAAGGCTTGACTTCCTCCAGTATACCCCAAAATATTGATGGTTTGATTGGAGCCTGTCACCAAATTGAAAGTCCTGTATTGACGATCAACATCTGTCACCATTTGAACTAGCGCATTGAGTTCCGTTCTTGTAAAACTAATATCGCTACCGATAAATATTCTTTCCTCGATGGTACCATCTGGCAAGTGAAAATCACCAATAGAAACTAAACCAACATCAATATCTAATGAATGAATAGCTTCTAATAAAGTGGTATCCGTTACGAGCGTTCGATTGTCTAAATTATTCATGTTAATTATGACATCCTCATTTTTGCTGGAGATGTCCTGTGAAACATCTTCTTTTTCACAAGACAGGGATGTCATTATTAGGCATAGACCTGCTAGGGTCAAAAATTTTAAATTTTTCATTTTTGAGTAAATTAAGTTCTTAAATAGTATTTACGTAAACTGGGACGAGCTAGATAAAACACTCAGAATTAAACCTGTAATATGATCATCTAGACTGTGATAATTATCAGGTCAAAGTTAAGGCTTTAGAACAAAAAAAAAATTACGGTTTTTCCGTAATTTTTAATTATTTAACAACTTTTATGTTAATATTTTACGTAATTCGTCGAACTTTTTTAATTACACCATATTATTCGAACTTCTGAAATTTTAAAGCGACCCAATTATTTCTTTCTAATGTATCCATCAATTTGAGACCTAGATGAGAACATTCAGTCTGAATAATTGGAATGTCGTCTTTGTAAAATCCACTTAAAAATAAGAGCCCGTTAGCATTTAAGGCATTCACATAAGTTTCCATATCGTTCAGCAAAATGTTTCTATTGATATTAGCAATAACAATATCATAATGTCTTCCTGGCAATAAAGTAGCGTCTCCTTCTAGAACCGTTATATGTTTGCAATGATTACGCTCAACATTTTCTATGCTATTGAGGTAACACCAATTGTCATAATCGATAGCATCGATGGGCTCAGCGCCTTTCATTTCTGTAAGAATCGCCAAAACACCAGTACCACAACCCATATCTAAAACAGATTTTCCTTTAAAATCCGTATTGAGAATATGTTGAATCATCATGTGGGTAGTTTCGTGATGTCCAGTACCAAAACTCATTTTAGGTTCGATAATAATATCGTATTTGGTCGTTGGTTTTTCGTGGAAAGGTGCGCGAACCGAACAGGTATCATCTACAACAATTGGGTTAAAATTCTTTTCCCATTCTTCGTTCCAGTTCGTTTGTTCTATTTCTTCGAAAGTAAAGGTAATCTCAAACTCTTCAGAATTTAAAATCTGAATATCGCTTAAAATATCTTCGTTCCATTCTTCTTTCTGAATATAAGCCGTTACGCCGTCTTCAGTTTCCACAAAACTTTCAAAACCAGCATAACCTAATTCGGCAATTAGAATTTCAACAGCGGGTTGCAACGGACTTACCTTAAAATGGTACGCCATATAAATGGTATTAGACATATTCAGTTTTTTTTTAATAGATAACGTTCAATCTATATTCTAAGGTGTGATTCATCCTCACACATCATGCGATAGTTTTGAATGGCACAAACAAAAATAATATGGTCAACTAAAACGCGTTTACAATCGCATAAAAATCTTCCGCTTTAAGCGAAGCACCTCCTATAAGTCCACCATCAACATCTGGTTTTGAAAAAATTTCTTTAGCATTATTTGGTTTTACACTCCCTCCATAAAGGATGGTCATAGCATCTGCCACAGAATTTCCGTATGTATTCTCAAGGGTTTTTCTAATAAACGCATGCATATCTTGCGCCTGTTCTGGACTAGCTGTCTCTCCAGTGCCAATCGCCCAAACAGGTTCATAAGCCAAAACAATGTTTTTAAAAGCAGAAGCATCTAAATGAAACAAGGCATTTTTGATCTGACTTTCAACTACAGCTTCTTCCTTTCCCGATTTACGATCTGCCAATTCTTCGCCGAAACAAAAAATAATACGCATATCGTGTGACAACGCAGCATCTACTTTTTTAGCTAAAGATGCATCAGTTTCATTGTAATAAGCACGGCGTTCACTATGCCCTAAAATAACAGTGCTCACACCAATACTCTGCAACATACTTGGACTCACTTCTCCCGTATAAGCTCCGTTCTCCGCAAAATGCATATTTTGTGCAACCACTTCCAAATCGGCCTCTCGCAAAGCCTCAAAGGCATGCCAAAGATTTGTAAAAGAGGGTGCAATCATGACTTCAGCGTCAGATGTTTTGGACTGTCTTTTTAGGTCGGTAATTAACGCTTGCGTTTGAGCGAGATCATTATTCATTTTCCAATTTCCTGCAACGATGTGTTTTCTCATAATGTTTTTTTTCTTCGTATTAACTACTTATTCTTATTCAAATGTTCTTTAATTAATGGATCTGTAATTTTAATAGCTTTAAATAAGCTAATGTTACCATCACCATCAACTACTAAATATCTTGGAATCCAATCTAAATTAAGGAATTCACTAAAGGTACTTTTCCAACCAGCTGGCATAAAATAATGTTGCCCTTTGAGTTCATATTTTTGAATACCGTTTTTCCAACTCTTCTGAGATTTGTCCATCGACATAAAAACAAAGGCCACGTCTGAATATTCATCCTGCATGGACTTTATATCAGGCATGCCTTCAATACAATCTCTACACCACGAAGCCCAAACATCAATCAAAACAGTCTTCCCTTGATTGGCTTCTAATATAGATTGAAGTGTTATGGAAGCGCCTTCTGTATTAATAAAAGTGTCTGACAACGCTTCAGCACTAAACGTCGTAGGATCGGGTTGCGTTTTACAACAAAGAATAAATCCGGCTAACAGTATCACAGCAAACAATTTTTTCATGACTATTCTAATTTAACTTTAGGGTCCAACCATCCATAAATCATATCTACAAAGATATTAATGATAATAAATAATAAGGCAATCACAAGTACAGATCCCATAATTACCGGTAAATCTAACGTGTTTAAGGCATTCACAATCTCCTTTCCTAATCCATTCCAGCCAAAAATGTATTCTACGAATACAGCGCCAGCCAGCATAGAGGCAAACCATCCGGAAATGGCTGTTACAACTGGGTTTAAGGCATTTTTTATCGCATGGTTTTTTACAATCTGAAATTCACTCAATCCTTTAGCCCTTGCAGTTCTGATATAATCTTGATTAAAAACTTCCAACAAAGAATTACGCATCAACTGTATCACTACAGCCAACGGACGAATTCCTAGTACAATTGCAGGAAGCAATAAATTTTTCCATTGGACTTGTATCTTTTCACCAAAATCATCAAGCTCGTACAAGCTTCCAGTCATTTCTAAATTGGTGTATTTATGCAGGATAAATCCGAAAAACCAAGCAAAAAGAATGGCACTAAAAAACGAAGGGATACTCATCCCAAAAGTACTTACTACTTGAATTATTTTATCTATCCAAGTATCTTTATACAATGCTGATATGACCCCAAAAACGATTCCCAATAAGAGGGCTATCACAATAGCTGATACCGCCAAAACAAAAGTGTTAGGCAATGTCTCACCAATCACATCAGTGACTTTTTTTCCTTGTTTCGTAAAGGATTCTCGTAAATACGGAAACTTTATAACGATGGTCGTTTCTCCAATAGTAAACAGTTTTGATGCCGAATACTTTCCTTCTCTCAAATAGGTATAATCTGATGGCGATGTTGAATGAAATGAAATCGGTGACAAATCATTGAGATAGTAACCATATTGTGTAGCGATAGGTTTATCAAAACCATATTTGGCCTTTACGATAGCGACTTGCTCACTATCTTCATTCTGGCCGAGCATCATTTGTGCAGGATCACCAGGTAATACATTAAATAAAAAGAAAATGACCGTCACCACTCCAAGTAATGTGAGTAATGCGTAAAAGGCTTTATTTAATAAATAATGTATCAGCTAGGTGTAATTTTTAAAATTGTAAATCCTCTAGATCATTCCAATGGGCTTTTTGGGTCACTGTTCCTTTTTGAAGTACAATGGCACCAGGATTAGCTCTCACAATGGTCTTCAATACTTTTTCGTCACATAAGTAGAAATCAAAATCTAATTGATAGGTATCCTTTACCTCCTTTTTCTTAACCTCTCCAGATGCTGTTAATCCAATAACTTGGTAGCCGTTCTTTTGAGCGCGATTCGCCAAATTTTTAAGCTTCTGCATCCCTTCAACTTCTGCTTTTTCAAGGCTGTATGCCACGATTATTAAGAGCTTATCTTCAGCTAAAAACTGGTCGGTTAAATCTTCATCTTGAGATTCGATCGAAAAATCCTGAATTTTTGGGACATCGCCTTCTTCGACAATTTCAGTTTCCACACCAATAATCTCGTCATATTCTTTTGGCCCACGACCTCTATCGGTTAAGGTTTTCTCTTCACCATTCAACGTGTATGTCCAAACATAATCTGTAACAGCCTTTTGAGCATCTGGTGGTAATGTCATATTCTCTTGAAGGTTATCGCCAATTTTATAAGCTCTGAAATCAAATGTAGGCAAGTGCAACAATACATGGTAGGCAAACCACAAGCAAGCTACAAAACTCAGTAGTGCCGTCACAGTCAATCCAAATTTTGTCAATAGTGGTTTTATATGTCGGTGACCAAAGAACAATACTAAAATCATCACCAATAAAATCACATCTTTCCAAAAGGATTGCCATGGCGATAATTTTAAGAAATCTCCAAAACAACCACAGTCCTTCACCTTTTCAAAATAGGCCGCATAAAAGGTTAAAAACGTAAAAAACACAATCATGAGTAATAAGCTCCATACCGTGAATTTCGGTTTATAACCTATGAGTAAAAACACACCTAAAATCACTTCAAAAATCACCACAAACACTGAAATCCCTAAGGCATAAGGCATTAACGAAGGAATATCCAAAACATCATAGCTGAAGTACTCCTGCAGTTTATAAGAAAACCCTAAAGGGTCATTGAGTTTTATAAACCCTGAAAAAATAAAAAGTGCGCCTACTAAAAAACGACATATATTTACGATTGCTTTCATAACATTTATTATTAATCTTTCGACAGACTGAAAGATGGGAATTCTTACCTAAGCTTCTTTTAAATGAATCAATGCAAACACCGAATAATTTATCATATCTTGGTAATTGGCATCAATTCCTTCACTTACTAAAGTTTTACCTGCATTATCCTCTATTTGTTTCACACGCAGTAGTTTTTGCAAAATCAAATCAGTTAGGCTACTCACACGCATATCTCTCCAAGCTTCGCCATAATCATGATTTTTATCCATCATCAATTGTTTGGTCACTGCCACTTTATGATCGTAAAGCTCCGTAGCTTCTTCCAATGATAAGTCTGGTTGCTCTACAACACCTTTATCTAATTGAATTAAAGCCATAGTGCAATAGTTAATAATTCCGATAAACTCACTCACTTCACCTTCATCTACTTTTCGCTCGTTGTTTTGCTGTAATCCTCTGATACGCTGTGCCTTTATAAAGATTTGGTCGGTTAATGATGGCAGCCTTAATATGCGCCAAGCGCTTCCATAATCTTTCATTTTATTGACAAAAAGATCACGACATTTCGAAATCACTTCATCATATTGTTTTGAAGTATCTTGCATTTAAACCATTTAATTTTCCGTAAATTTCGCATAAATTAATCAGATTTAAAAACTTTAACCTTACTATATAGTTTTGAGCAAAAGCATCAATTGTAAAGGCCGTTTAATCGACCTTGAGCAGCCAAAAATTATGGGCATCTTAAATGTGACTCCCGATTCTTTTTATGATGGTGGTCACTACAAGAATAACATGGCCTTAATTGGACAAGTTAAATTAATGCTAGAGCAAGGTGCTACTTTCATTGATGTAGGTGGTTATAGCTCTCGACCAAATGCCGATGATATTACTGAAGACCAAGAATTGTCACGTGTGATACCTATCATCGAACTCATTATAAGAGAGTTTCCTGAGACGCTTATTTCCATAGATACCTTCAGAAGTAAAGTAGCCAAAGAAGCCATTGAAGCTGGTACTTGTATGATTAATGATATTTCAGCAGGACACTTAGACCCAAACATGTTGACAACGGTTGCCCAACTCAAAGTTCCTTACATTATGATGCACATGCGCGGGACACCTCAAACTATGAAAGAACTCACACATTACGACCATGTAATTAAAGACTTGCTCTTTTACTTTTCGGAACGTCTTGCAAAAGCTCGTGAATTAGGCATTGTAGACGTAATCATTGATCCAGGTTTTGGATTCGCAAAAACCATTGAGCAAAACTTCGATCTACTGAGCAAATTAGAACTCTTTAATTGTATAGAATTACCCATTTTAATCGGAATTTCGCGAAAATCCATGATTTACAAAACCCTAAACACCAGCGTTGATAACGCCTTGAACGGAACCACCATACTCAATACCATTGCACTTCAGAAAGGCGCATCTATTTTGAGAGTTCACGATGTCAAGGAAGCCGCGGAATGTATCACTTTGACACAACAACTGCTATAATGAAACCTATTTTTTATCTTTTATTGTTGCTGCTATTTTCATGTGGAAACGAAAAAACGATTCAGCTTCCCAGTATTCATAATGCCCAAGTAACAGAAGTTCATGATGTCTCTGCCGCGTATTTATTTTACGATGAAACTCAACCAGACAGCGTTGAGCTTAATAGGAAGAATTTAATTAGTACCACAAATTGGCTAGTGAATGTGGACAAGCGCTTAACACTAGAACAAGCCATACCGCAAATCAAATTACTTCAAGATAAAAAGCGAAATGCCAAAATGCATCAAAATGAGGCTGCTAAAAATTATTTCAGTTGTAATGATACAAGTATTAAAAATCTTGGATTTATCGAATTCACAAATGTACACTATCAAATGTTTGAAAATGGTTTAGACGCTTTAAAGAAAGTCATACCTAAAACATCCCAAATGGTACTTTTAAGTCAAGCATCGACAATCACGATAAACAGTCATGATTTTTCTGATATTGAAACTGCCCTTAAAACTATTAAACATCAACCCTTAGATCTGGTTTTGTGCTTTAATAAGGATATGACATTTGAGGATTACATAACTTATAAATCGCGTTTTAATGCCTTAGAGATGGATAGTATTTCAATTAGCAGTGATGAATTTATTTATTAATAATTATTACATTTACACGAAACACCTTAGCCTTGGATAAATTCAAATTTTGGGATTTTGGAATTATAGACTTTATCGACGTCTTCTTAGTCGCAATCTTACTGTATTATGTGTATAAGTTGGTTAAAGGTACGGTTGCTGTAAACATTTTTATTGGAATCATAATTATTTACTTGGTTTGGCGCGTTACCGATTTACTTAACATGTTTATGTTGCATCGTATTTTCGATGGTTTTATAAAAGTTGGAATTATAGCGCTTATCGTGGTTTTTCAACCTGAAATAAGAAAGTTTTTACTGATGGTTGGTTCCACCAATTTAAGTGGCAGTGGTAAGTTTTTCAAGAAAATGAAATTTCTAAAAACGGAAAGCGAAACGGAAACCGACATCAATGCCCTCGTCAATGCATGTGATAAAATGAGTCTCTCTAGAACTGGTGCGCTGATTGTTTTGGAACGAAACAACAATCTGGATTTTTTGACCAATACTGGTGACGAAATGAACATCAAGGTCACACAACCTATCATTGAAAGTATTTTTTTTAAAAATAGCCCGCTTCATGATGGCGCTATTATTATTGAAAACAATATCGTAAAAGCGACACGAGTGATTCTTCCTGTGAATAATGAAAAAACCATTCCTCAACGCTTTGGATTACGTCATCGTGCTGCCGTTGGGATTACTGAAAAGACAGATGCTGTTGCCTTAGTGGTAAGTGAGGAAACCGGACAAATATCATATCTTAAAAATGGGGAGTTTGTCATGTTTGAAGATATTCAAGAACTTACAACCTTGCTCTACAAAGATTTAGCTTGATGAACTGTAAATGTTGCTCAAAAACACTAAATGACACTGTTAATTATTGCCCAGATTGCGGTGCAAAAGTTATTCGCAATCGCTTAACCATGAAAAATATTTGGGCAGATATCAATGCCCAGTTTTTAAGTATTGACAACCATTTTTTAAAGACGTTTGTTCATCTTTTTACCCAACCGGAAACCGTCATCAATGGTTTTATTGAAGGGACAAGGAAGAAGTACATCAATGTTATTCAATACTTCGCCATATCTTTAACCTTAGTTGGAATACAGGTATTTTTAATGAACACCTTTTTTCAAGAAGATTTAGATTCAGCGTCTGAAATATTCACGAAACTTCAAAAGAGTCAAAATTCTGAGAACAATCCGTTTAACGATTTTAATTTTTATGATTATAATAATTACCAAAGTGTCATCTATATATTAAGCATTCCAATTTCCACAATCGCGACATGGCTCGCTTATTTTATTTTAGGTAGCAGACGTTTCAATTTTACGGAACACCTTGTTTTGAATGTATATTACTATGCACAAGTCATTTTCATCACCGCGGTTTTGAGCATACTGTTCTTGTGCTTTGGATTGAATTATTTGGTGATTTCCGGCTTTGTTTCTGTACTTATTTACGTCTATCTTTTCTATGTACTGCATCGTGTATTTCACACGTCGTTTTGGGATACTGCTTTACATTTTATATTGACTATGGCCATTTTAGTTGTTATTTTTATCGGTTTAATGCTACTCTCAATTATTATAGGTGTGCTTTACGCCATGTACCACCATGAAGCTTTTAATATAACCATATGATACATTGCAAAAACTGCCAAGTCGAATTACCCGAAAACAGTGATTTCTGCAATAAATGCGGCGGAAAGGTCATTAGGAACAGGCTCACCATTAGGAATCTTTTTGAGCATCTCAGCGAAACTTTCTTCAATTACGATAATAAGCTTTTAAGAACATTTATCGATTTATTTAAATGTCCAGAAATTGTCATTGAAGGCTATATTAACGGACTTAGAAAACGCTATGTTAATCCCATCAGCTACTTCGGATTAGCGATTACGCTTACAGGATTATATATTGTAATTCTCAATAAATTTTTCCCTGAAGCTTTAGATTTTTCTGCTTTTGCGATGAAGGGACAGGAAGAGTTTCAACAAAAAAACGTCAGTTTTATTCAGGAATATATGTCCATATTTATGATGCTCTATATTCCGGTTTACGCGCTTATTGCTCGTATCACCTTCGTTGGAATCAATAAATTTAATTATACAGAACTAGTCATTGTTTTTCTGTATTGGCAATCTCAATGCTCAATTATTTCCTCAGTCATTATTATTGTTGGCGCTATGTTCGGTATCAATCAAGGAATCTTAGGACTGGTATTTCTGCCCTTGATGACGCTTTTCGCGGCTTACATTTTAAAGCGGATCTATCCTTTAACACTCGGACAAATAATGCTAAGATCAATACTTTTTTTAGCCGTTTTGACAGCTGTCATGATTGCTATCGTCATCCTGGTGATTATTATCATGCTCATTACAGGAGATTTTCAGCAAATGGTAGAAGCGCAAAGAGCCGCGATGGAAGCGAGCAAAGCTTAAACTATACAGCCTCAGATTTAAGAAACTGGACTTCGTAGAGATTTCGGTAGATGCCATTTTCAACCTTAAGCAAATCTCGATGTGTTCCCTTCTCTACTATTTTTCCGGCATCCATAACGATGATCTGATCCGCTTGTTGAATCGTTGCCAAACGATGGGCAATTACGATAGATGTCCTTCCTTTTGTAATCTTATCAGTGGCATCTTGAATTAATTGCTCAGAATAAGAATCGACGGAAGACGTGGCTTCATCCAACACCAAAATACTAGGATTCGTGACATAAGCTCTTAAAAAAGATATCAATTGGCGTTGTCCTGAGGATAACATGGCGCCACGTTCTTTCACATTATAATGATAGCCATTAGGTAAGCTAGAAATGAAATCATGAATACCAATAGCTTTTGCTGCCTGTATAACTTCTGCTTCAGAAATATTTGGATCCTTCAGCGTGATATTATTAAATATGGTATCTGCAAAAAGGAAGACGTCTTGCAACACAATGGCTATTTGCGCACGCAAGGATTTTAACGTCATACTCTTGATATCCACACCATCGATATAAATGGTGCCTTTGTTGATATCGTAAAAACGATTCAGCAAATTGATAATCGTGGATTTACCTGCACCAGTAGAGCCGACAATAGCAACAGTTTCACCAGCTTTAACATCCAAGGATATCCCCTTCAGCACTTCTTCATCTTCGACATAAGAAAAATGAACATTCTCAAACGTGATATCCCCTTTAAAAGCATCAGCAACCAAGCTCCCAGAGTCATCAATTTGAGACGTCGTATCCAACACTTTGAACACACGATCTGCCGCTACCATACCCATTTGAAGCGTATTAAACTTATTGGCAATCTGATTAAGCGGTCTAAATAACATCGGCACATACATAATAAAGGCAAACAAATCACCTTCCGAAGCAGTTTGACTAAAAACGACACTAATACCTCCAACCCAAATGATTGTTCCTAAAGTGATTGAGGATAACAAGTCTGCTATAGGAAAAAAAACAGAATTGTACCACACCGTTTTTAACCATCCTTTCTTGTGACGTTCATTGATTTCCTTAAACTTTTTAAATTCTGTATCCTCACGTGTAAACAATTGTAGAATCTTCATTCCAGTAACACGCTCTTGAACAAAGGAGTTTAGATTAGACACTTCATTACGCACTTCTTCAAAAGCACGTTTCATATACTTCTGAAAAATCTTAGTCGCAAATAAAACGATAGGCATAGTAACGAATGCAATCAAACTTAACTTCCAATTCATATAGCACATCATGCCTCCAACAACCAACATTTTAAGAATATCACTAAAAATCATAAAAAGTCCCTGACCAAAAATATCGGCAATACGCTCCATATCGGTAACGGTTCTGGTAATTAGAACACCTACAGAAGACTTATCGTAATATTTCATTCGAAACCTTAAAACATGGTTGTATAATTTTACACGAATATCTTTTACGACCGATTGTCCTAACCAGCTAGCATAGTAAATAAATAGCAACTGACTAACAACTTCTAAAAGCAATAAGACCAACATAGCAATCACGTAAAACATAAATCCATCAAAGTCTTGCGGTTTTACATTCTCATCTATGGCTTTTTGAAGTACCCATGGTCGTAAAGCACCAAATACAGCCAATCCAATAACGCACAATAATGAACCAAGGAAGACTAACCTATAGGGTTGAATATAATGCAACAATCGCTTAAAGAGCGTCAAATCAAATGCTTTTGTTTTCTTATTTTCCATGTGGTTAACTCAACAATTTTATATGTTCTGGATAATCAATATCTACAAGATAAAGACCATGTGCAGGAACAGAAAACCCTGCTTCACTCCTATTCTTGGATTTTATAATGGCATGTAATGATTCTAATGCCATTTTACCCAAGCCAATATTGATCATTGTTCCTACAATAGCTCTTACCATATTCCTTAAAAAACGATCGGCTTGAATCATAAAAACCAGTTCATCACCATCCTGATGCCACTCTGCTTTTATGAGCTTACAATAATACGTGTTTACATCCGTATTTACTTTTGAAAAGCATTGAAAATCGTTATACTGACATAGAATTTGACAGGCTTCTTGCATCAACGCCACATTGAGTGGCTTTTGTAAAGCATAAGCAAAATCAAAATTAAAAACATTCTTCTTGGTTGCTACTCTGTATTTATAAGTACGACTAAGCGCATCAAATCGAGCATGTGCTTCCTTCTGAACTTGATATATGTCTATAATTGAAATATCTCGAGGAAGAAAGGCATTCAATTTAAATAAGAAGTTTTCTGGAACGTCTTGATCAAAATCAAAATGTGCCACCATCAACTTGGCGTGCACACCAGCATCGGTACGTCCTGCTCCAACTATAGAAATGTTATGTTTCAATAGTGTTGAAAGCGTATGCTCTAGAACCTCTTGTACCGAAATAGCATCAGGTTGGTTTTGCCAACCATGATATGCTTTGCCATTATATGATAATTCGATAAAATATCTCAAGAGAAACCTATACTTTTGTGAAAGCACAAAGATAATTGATTCCTACAAACACCACTGTTCAATTAACACAATTAAAAGTTTTCTGATAAAACCTGACAAATCATGACCAAAATCCTACTTCTTTCAGATACGCATAGCTATATAGATGATGCTATTTTAAAGTATGTTAGTCAAGCCGATGAAGTCTGGCACGCGGGTGATATTGGTGATTTAAAAGTCACAGATGCTATTAAACGATTAAAACCACTAAGAGCTGTTTATGGCAATATTGACGATGCCAAAGCCCGAGCAGAATTTCCCGAGAACAACAGATTTAAGTGTGAGGATGTTGACGTATTTATGACACATATTGGTGGTTATCCACCCAAATACAATGCAAGAACAAGCGCGTTAATTAAAAGTAACCCTCCTCGCATATTTATTAGTGGTCACTCACACATTTTAAAAGTTATTCCAGACAAGCGTTATCATCTGATTCATATGAATCCAGGTGCTGCAGGAAAGCATGGGTTTCACAGTATAAGAACCATGCTAAGATTTACGATTGATGGTAGAAAAATTGAGAATTTAGAGGTGATTGAATTTCCAAAACGCTGATCTGGAGCCAGCTGTAAACATAAAAAAACCCAAGGTCTTCACCTTGGGTTTACGCACTAAAATAATTAAGATAATAGGGTTTATCGTAATCGATCGACAGATTTTACAAGGTCTTCATCCTTTTTTATGGCTTTATTGGCCAAAACCAATAACACGATAGCTAAAATAGGTATGAATATCCCAACACCTTTCTCTGAGATGTTACTCTCTCCAGGTGGTATTAGCAATTGATATACAAAAAATCCTAATAAAATAAAGTTTAATATGATATTCAGTCGTCCCAAAACAAATTGAAACTTCCTGTTTTTATAGTTTAAAATCGTTATCAAAGATAATAATGCAGATCCTAAAAACAAACCGAGATATAGGTATTCATCATAAGCATAAACACGAACCTCCTCATTATTCGTCCATAAATGAAATATAAATATCAGTCCGGCTGATGCTAGTCCGGCAAGTAATAAATAGATCGTTTGTATGCGTTGAATCATAAATTTATCAATAACGAGGAACAAAATTAATAGTTTCTTTTTAAAAGTAGTATTAAATTTTAAAAATAAAATTGTATTATTGCATTAATAATGCGTTACCCACAGTGTAGCAGGTTATTAAATCTTCAGATTTTTTTCAAATTTTTCCCCAAGTATTGTTTTAAGAAAAGTAAGAAACTAATCCATTTCAATATTAAACTTAATTAGTATACACATACATGTTCGAAATTTCCGAATTAAAAGCTAAGAAGCTTCCTGAACTTCAGGAGATTGCTCAAAAATTAAACGTACCTAAATACCGTTCGTTAAAAAAACTAGACCTTGTTTATCAAATTTTAGACTTTCAAGCGGCAAATCCTGATGTCGTAAAAAAAGAAGTTATTCAAGACGCAAAACCAGAAGCTTCAAAAGCACAAGACACTAAAAAACCGGCACCTCAAAGAAAACCGAGAGCCAGAACACAGAATAAAAATCAAGATAAAGACACCTCTCAACAAAAGATGGATCTTGACAATAAAAAACAAGACAAGCCTGCTCAAAATCAGTCGAAAGCAAAATCTGACGACAAGAAGAACGATTCTGCAAACACACAGAAAGGCAAGTCAAATAATTCAAAAGACAACCGTTCGAAAAATTCAAATGACAATCAACAAAATAATCGTCAGAAGAATGATTCGAAATCAAATAATCAACGCTCTAATAATAAAGACAACAGTCACAAGAGCAAGGATAACAATCACAAAAATAACGGTAACAAGGATAATAGAAACCGCTATAGAGAACCAGATTTTGAATTTGATGCCATCATTGAAAGTGAGGGTGTTTTAGACATCATGCAAGATGGTTATGGGTTCTTAAGATCTTCAGACTATAATTACTTATCATCTCCTGATGACATTTACGTGTCTCAATCGCAAATTCGTTTATTCGGATTGAAAACTGGTGATACGGTATTAGGACATGTAAGACCTCCAAAGGAAGGTGAAAAATATTTCCCTTTAATTAAGGTGAGTAAAATAAATGGTCAGAAGCCTGAGGTTGTAAGAGACCGAGTGTCGTTTGAGCATTTAACCCCTTTATTCCCACAGGAAAAATTTAATATCGCAGAAAAGCAAAGTACGATTTCTACGCGAATTATGGATTTGTTTTCTCCTATTGGAAAAGGACAACGTGGTATGATCGTATCTCAACCTAAAACGGGAAAAACAATGTTATTAAAGGATGTTGCGAATGCGATAGCAGCCAACCATCCTGAAGTGTATCAAATGATCTTATTGATAGATGAACGACCTGAGGAAGTGACAGATATGCAACGTAATGTTCGCGGCGAAGTGATTGCGTCAACATTTGACAAAGAAGCCCACGAGCATGTTAAGATTGCAAATATTGTTTTAGAAAAAGCAAAGCGTCTTGTAGAATGTGGTCATGATGTTGTAATTCTATTAGATTCTATTACGCGTTTGGCAAGAGCCTATAATACGGTTCAGCCTGCTTCTGGAAAAATATTAAGTGGTGGTGTTGATGCGAATGCATTACACAAACCGAAGCGATTCTTTGGTGCTGCACGTAACATAGAAAATGGAGGATCACTGACAATCATTGCAACAGCGCTTACTGAGACAGGATCAAAAATGGATGAAGTTATCTTTGAGGAATTCAAAGGAACTGGTAATATGGAACTTCAATTGGATCGAAAAATTTCCAATCGCCGTATTTTCCCAGCAATCGATCTTACATCGTCTAGTACGCGAAGAGATGATTTATTGCTTGAAGACAGTACCATTCAAAGAATGTGGGTGATGCGTAAATACCTAGCAGATATGAATCCTGTTGAAGCGATGGAATTTATAAACGATAGGTTTAAACAAACCAGAAACAATGAAGAATTTTTAGTATCTATGAATGGCTAATTTATAGACACCATATAATTAGATCAAAAAAGCTCTTGTGAAAAATCACAAGAGCTTTTTTTATCGGTATTGTTACCTTTAACTATGACTCACTAACTATATTGCACCAAAAAAAAAGCTTCTCAATTGAGAAGCTTCGTATTTCGTAAAAAGTCAATATTTAACTTAGTGATGCAACGTGCTTAGTCAAATTCGACTTTAAGTTAGCCGCTTTATTATCATGAATGATATTATTTTTAGCTAATTTATCGATCATCGAAAGCACTGAAGGTAAATATTCCTTAGCCTCAGTTGCTTTTTCCATGTCACGTAATCTTTTGATAGCACCACGAGTTGTTTTGTGCTGGTATCTGTTACGTAAACGTTTTGACTCGTTACTTCTAATTCTTTTTAATGCTGACTTATGATTTGCCATTGTATTTCTTTCTTATTAAAAAATTGTAGCCCGTAGGGGAATCGAACCCCTCTTACCAGGATGAAAACCTGGCGTCCTAGCCGATAGACGAACGGGCCATTTGAGTTAATCTCATTAACAGTTAGCTTTTTTAAGTGGCTCAACTGCCTTTTCAAATGAACGTGCAATTACTCATTGCGGATGCAAAAATACAACTATTTTTAAATGTTGCAACACCTAGTCAATTTTTTTTTAAAAAAAATTAATAGGCCTTGGCAAATAACACTCTTTTTGTTGAAGGATTACCAGAATACACACATTGTCCATCCTCTGATTTGGCATCCATTGGTATACATCTAATAGTTGCTTTTGTAAGTTCTTTTATTTTTAATTCAGTCGCTGCTGTACCATCCCAATGCGCAGAAACAAATCCAGTTTTTGTGTCTAATACTTTTTTAAAAGTTTCAAAATCATCCACTTCAGTAATATGCGAATCTCTAAAATCCTGAGCTTTTGCATATAATTCCTTCTGAATGGTCTTTAATAAACCTTCTATTGTACCAGCAAGAACCGACATTTCAACAACTTCTTTGGTTAACGTATCACGTCTTGCAAGCTCCACGGTATTATTTTCCAAATCCTTAGGACCAATCGCAATTCGTAACGGTACACCTTGTAACTCATGCTGTGCAAATTTAGCTCCAGGACGATGCGTCGTTCTTGAATCAAATTTACAGCTGACTCCTAAAGCTTTCAATTCGGAAATGATGGCATGTGCCTTTTCTGTTATTTGAACTAATTGATCGTCGTTCTTATAAATTGGCACAATAACCACTTGAGAAGGCGCTAAGTTTGGCGGTAAGACCAATCCCTTATCATCACTATGTGTCATAATTAAAGCACCCATTAGGCGCGTAGACACACCCCAAGAAGTAGCCCACACATAGTCTAATTTACCTTCATTATTAGTAAATTTCACATCAAACGCTTTAGCAAAATTTTGACCTAAAAAATGGGATGTTCCAGCTTGTAATGCTTTTCCATCTTGCATCAAGGCTTCTATACAATAGGTCTCTACAGCACCTGCAAAGCGTTCACTTTCAGTCTTCACGCCTTTAATAACAGGAATGGCCATAAAATTCTCGGCAAACTCAGCATAGATGTCATTCATTAATTCTGCTTCCGTCAATGCTTCTTTTTTCGTAGCATGAGCTGTATGACCTTCTTGCCATAAAAACTCAGCCGTTCGCAAGAATAATCGCGTTCGCATTTCCCAACGAACAACATTTGCCCATTGGTTAATTAAAATAGGTAAATCTCTATAACTTTGAATCCAACCTTTATAGGTGTTCCAAATAATAGCTTCACTAGTTGGACGAACTACCAGTTCTTCCTCTAACTTGGCATTGGGATCCACGCGAAGTTTTCCTTCATTGTCTGGATCATTCTCTAACCGATAATGAGTAACGACTGCACATTCTTTGGCAAATCCTTCGGCATTCTTTTCTTCAGCTTCAAACAAACTTTTAGGCACAAATAACGGGAAATAAGCATTTTGATGACCTGTTTCTTTAAACATTCTATCTAATTCTGCTTGCATTTTCTCCCAAATTGCATAACCATATGGCTTGATCACCATACAACCTCTAACGGCCGAATTCTCAGCTAAATCAGCCTTAACAACCAATTCATTGTACCATTTGGAATAATCTTGTGCTCTACTTGTAAGATTTTTACTCATTTTCAGTGTTTTGGCACAAAATTTGTGCTTATGTTAAATAAAAAAATAGTTCAACAAAACTAACTATTTTTGTAATGTTCAACAATAAAAATAAAGAGATATGCAATTTAAGAACTACATACAAACAAAATTTCCTTTTTATGTTGCACTAAGCTTAACATTTTTGTTAGCTTCTTGTGGTTCGTATCAATATGTCGGTTATTCAAGCGATGGTATTTACGATGAGGAAGTGGTCTATGAAGAAGCCACAACTGTTCGTGTTGAAGACAACAATTATTATAAGGATTATTTCAATGAAAAATCCAATCAATATGACAACATTCAAAACGATGACGCTGCGATATTTACAGACATTGATGCCTACGCAGGAAACTATGAAGATGAAGTCGTTGAACAAGAAGTACAGACTGGATATGCTGGTTGGGGTGCTGCGAATCAAAACGTCACCATAAACTATTACGATAATGGCTGGTATAACCGTGGTTGGGGTGCTTTTGGTATCGGATGGTATAATAATTATTGGGGGCTTAATTCACCTTTTTGGGGCTGGAACTCATGGTATGGCTATGGATGGAACAATTGGGGTTTTGGCTATGGATGGAATAACTGGGGTTACGGATTCGGCTATAATGGCTTTTGGTGTCCACCAGGATATTACTACGGTAATGGATTTTACGGAAATAATAACCTCGCATACAACTACGGAAGAAGAGGCGGTCTATTAGCGAACAATAATAGAAGTATATCAAGACGTGGAAGTACCAATCTTTCAAGAAGAAATACAATGGCTAGAAGAGATCGTTCTGGTATCAGTCCGAGAAGTAACAGTACATTGTCAAGACCGAGAACGCGAAATAATTCAGCGGTCAGACCTGGAACGAATTCAAGACCTAGAGTCACGAGACCAAGAACAAACAATTCGAGACCCAGAGTCACAAGACCAAGAACAAATAATTCCAGACCTAGAGTTTCTACACCTAGAAGAAGTAATAGTTCACCATCTGTTAGAGGTTCTAGTCGTGGTGGCGGAAGATCCTCTTCTGGCACTAGTTCTAGAGGAAGATCAGGACGTCGCGGATAATTTCAGTCAAATTATTATATAAAAAAAAGTTATATGAAAAAAATAATTATGCTAGCCATAACGGCATTTTCTATGCCTTATATCATGGCTCAGGACATCTCAGATGCCCTTAGATATTCTCAAGATGAAGTTCAAGGAACTGCTCGTTTTAGAGCATTAAGCGGTGCCTTTGGCGCTCTAGGTGGCGACATGTCAGCTGTAAGTATAAATCCCGCAGGATCTGCCATATTTAGTAGAAGCCATGCATCTATATCGCTTTCAAGTTTAAATGTAAATAATAATACCTCTTATTTTAATGGAAGAAGCACTTCTTCTGACTCTAAGATTGACTTGAATCAAGGAGGAGCGGTTTTCGTATTTTCCAATTCTAATGAAAATAATCCTTGGCGAAAATTTGCACTCAGTATAGCCTATGATAAAACAGCCAATTACGATAACCAATGGATAGCCGCAGGAACGAGTACCAACTCTATTGATAGCTATTTTCTTGCCTATGCACAAGGACAAAGACTAGATGAGATTTCAGCGTTTCCTGGGGAAAGTATTCAGAATGCCTATAATGAAATTGGATCATTTTACGGCTATGGAAACCAACAAGCATTCTTAGGCTATGAGTCCTACATATTAGAACCTGAAGAAAATACTGATGAAAATTCCGTGTACACTTCAAACATTGCACCAGGCACTTTTAATCAGCAATATGCTTACTCTGCTAGAGGATACAATGGTAAATTCAGCTTTAATGCTGCCACACAATATCAAGATAAATTATATTTAGGTCTGAATCTGAATGCGCATTTTATCAATTATGAAAGATTAACCATTTTTGATGAGTCGAATTCAAATGAAGGATCAATTGTTACAAATGTTGGGTTTGATAATAGCCTACTTACAACAGGTAACGGATTTTCCTTTCAATTGGGAGCAATTCTCAAGTTAACCAAAGAGTTAAGAGCTGGACTTAGCTATAATTCACCAACCTGGTTTACGATATTTGAAGAAACCTCACAATTTATAACAACTCAAGTAACGGATTCTGAAGGCAGCTTTACTGCCAATGTTGATCCAAATATTATTAATATTTTTCCTGAATACCGTCTTCAGACACCTGGTAAAATTACCGGAAGTTTAGCCTATGTATTTGGCGACAGCGGTTTAATAAGTTTTGATTATTCTAGAAAGAATTATCAAAACACGAAATTCAAACCTGAATCGGATACTTATTTTGCATCACAGAATGCCATCATGAACGACATCTTTAAAATCGCTAATTCCTACAGATTTGGTGGCGAATATAAATACAAACAATTTAGTTTTAGAGGTGGTTACAGATTTGAAGAAAGCCCTTATCAAGATGACTCGTTTTACGGAGATCTGACAGGATACTCACTTGGTATTGGGTATAATTTTGGCAATACAAGATTAGATATAACTTATGATCAAGCTGAAAGAGATTACAATAATCAATTGTATGCTGTAGGTTTAACTAATGCTGCAAACTTGAACTCTAAAAATTCAAATGTGACGTTAACTTTAGGATTCAATTTATAAGCTTCCTATTGAATATAAAAAACAAGGTGCTTTCTTAGAAGGCACCTTGTTTTTTTTATTACTATTGATTGCATTAAAGTTTAAATGAAGTATGGTAGTTCACTGCAATAAATTACTTTTAAAATCATTATAAAAAAAGCTATGTGGAAACACATAGCTTTTTGTTGTTTATATAAACGCACTTCATCTAACTCAATCTTGATGTTTTATCTTTTGAGGGTAAAATGGGCTTTAAATTCTTTTCGTTGTCCTGAGCTAGGCTCGTTATACTCTACCACAAACCAATAATCACTCGTTGGCATCGGGTTACCGTTATAAGTACCATCCCAACCTGCTCCGTTCGGGTTGAGCTGCTTGAGCAGCTTTCCATATCTGTCAAATATATAAATTTTTGCGTTTGGTTGACCATCCATGGCCGTAATGTTCCACGTGTCGTTATAACCATCGCCATTTGGTGTGAAGAACACTGGGTAATCCATCACCGTCACCGTCGTACTAGTTTCTCCACAGCCATTAATATCTCGGGCCGTCACAATATGATCGCCTAACGATACATCCACGAAGATAGGCTCATCCTGCCACGGACCACCATCTAAACTGTACTCATACACTCCTACGCCTTCTACACTCACCTCAATAACGTGCGTATCAGCAAAAGCGTCTGTTACAACCGTAGCAGTCACCACTGGTGGATCGCTCTCAATAACCTCTGTACTATCCATACTCTCACACATCGTATTAACCGAAGTGCTTACATCCACTACCGTCACACTATAAGTACCGCCTTGAGTAGGCATATAACTCCCCTCTGTAGCACCTGCAATCTCAGTACCGTTAAAAAACCATGTAAAACTATAAGTCGGTGAACTAAGACCCGTATCAAGTACAGGAGCATTTAATACCTCCGTCCCATTGGTGCCTACACACAAAATATAACTATCCTCCAAATCAAATACCGGTTGTGGATTCACCTGTAGGGTTAG